>NZ_JAYRYM010000012.1:0-37241 GCF_041917035.1 Devosia sp.
CGCCTACGCCATGCGCAACAAGGGCGTGGGTGGGCTCGGCTGCTATCCGGGCCGCAATTTCATCCACATAGACGTGCGAGACCGGCCGCGCGGCTGGAGCAAGCCGGTGACGTTCTCAGGCTGCTGAAGCGCCGAAAATGCACTTGCGCGTCAGGGGGAACGCCCCTATACGGACGCCACTCCGCGGCGCCCTTCGTCTATCGGTTAGGACGGCACCCTTTCACGGTGCAGAGAGGGGTTCGACTCCCCTAGGGCGCGCCATTTCCCCCCTGTTATCGCCCGAGTTGCTGCGGTACCCGCCCCCTGACGGCGTTCGCAACGGCGTCGTAGGTGATGCTGCCGTCTGCCGCCCCGGGGAAGGCGGCCATCAGCCTCGCCCTGAGAGTGTCGCGGGCCTGCGGTGAAAGCGAGCGTATCCGCTCGGCCTGCGGACCGACCGGCAGCGTACTGGACTGCCAGAAGTCCTCGAAACTGTCGAACCGCACCTCGATGCGGAACACCGCGGTCTCGACGCCGTCAAGTCCCGCCCCTTGCCACAAGCCGGCCAGCGACTCGCGTTCCGAGACCGCCGCAGAAGGCGGCATCGGCGCCCCGTGGCCGATCTCGGCGAGCGCCCTGTAGACGGGCGCCAGCGGCAGGCCGCCGCCCGGCAGGTCCCACATATAGGCAGCGACGGTGCCTCCCGGCCGTGTTACCCGCCGCATTTCGAGCATCGCCTTCGCCGGGTCGGGGATGAAGGCGATCACCAAGGCCATCACCGCCGCATCGAAACTGCCGTCCTCGAAGGGAAGCGCCTGCGCGTCGCCGATGACGAATGTCGCCCCCGCCGCGCCGGGCCGGTGCCGTGCGAAGGCCAGTTGCGCGGGCGCCGGATCGACCCCGGCGACCTTCGACGGGGACGCGCGGCGCACGATTTCCTCAGTGAACGCGCCATTGCCACACCCGACATCGAGCCAGGCGAGGCGAGGCGCAAGAGCACACCAATCGAGAAAGCCGGAGCCGACCGCGCGGCTCCAGCGCCCCATCAGACGTTCATAGGCCGCCCCATCGGAGAACTGCTCGTTCGCTGACATCTGCTCCTCAGGCTCCACGATCCGCCTCCCTGCCCCGACTGCGCGGGCATACTAGGACAAGAGCCGACACCCGACCAGCCCGGGTCCCGAACGAGTGCGTCGGTCGACACGGTGGATGGCCCGAGCGGCCGGACAGGCTCGCATTGACAGGATCGGGCCGGTGCGCTACTCCCACGGCGCTTCGGACGCGTCACGACTGGGTGACGTTTCCAGAGGTCCGCCGCGCCCATCGTCTAGCGGTCAGGACACCGCCCTCTCACGGCGGGAACAGGGGTTCGATTCCCCTTGGGCGCGCCAAATCACCAACACCACCAATTGCACGACTTAGGACACTGTCTAAGGCCTTGAACGGCATAGACAACTCAACAGTTCTAACTCCTTCTTTTCGATGATACGCAGGCCGTGCACCAAAGACGAGTTTCATCACCGTCCGACGGTCCTCCAGCAGGCCGGAAGCCCATAGAATCCCGGGGTTTGCCAGAAAGGCCATTGCCGTTCTAGGTGACTCGTCGATAGTCGACTTGGGCTGCCCCGAACTCTGAAGCTTCTCGCGTATGACGAGCTTTTCATTTTCGAGCGCCTCGATGCGCTGCTCATACGCCGCGACCACACTCGGTAAGCTCGCCTCAACGATCAGGCCGAGAAGACGACCTACCTCGCGCTAAACCGTCGTAAGCCGCTCCTTGAGTGCTGCCTTTTCCTCGGCGGCATTCGCCTGGCGCTTATCCCAAAGGTCCCGGAATATTCGCGTCGCGACTTTCACAACGCTGGGCTTTGGCGTTACCGACTGAACCAACGCCTCGATGTCGCCTTCGATCTGATCTTTTCGGATCGACTTTCCGTAGCTCGCGCACCCCCTCTTGGGGCAAAGGTAATACGCATGGCACTTCGTCTTTCCGGTCGACCAGCAAGCTGTCAGTAGCGTTCCGCAGTCCGCGCAAACGACAAAGCCCCGAAGCGGGAAGCTCTCATCGAGGTTCCTTCGGCGTGGCGCATAACTCGCACCGCTGAGGCGATCCTGGATGCGCTGAAACGTCTGAACGCTGATCAGTCCCTCGTGCAGCCCCTGCCTGCGTGACAAGCCCCACTTGGGCGACTCAACCAGTCCTGCATACACGCAGTTCGCCAGCATCTCGCCCACACGGCTATGCCGAACAATTCCGGTGGAGTCTTTCGGAAACAGAGGGTTGTCCTGGAGGACGCGCACGACATCCGCCTGCGTTTCCAGGACACCATTGGCGTAGTCTTCCAGAGCGGCCTTCACGACAGTCGCGGCGGGCACTTCGCGTTTCAGCATCTTTCCCTGCCCCGTGATGGTCCGATACCGATAGCCAACGGGCGCTGCGAAGACAGCATAACCGGCCTCGAGCCGGGCCTTCATCCGGCCAATGGTTCGCTCACCGTTGCTCCGGCTTTCGTACTGGGAAAACTCAACCTCAAGTCCCTCCCTGAACTGAGACGCGGCGTCTTCGCCATATTCGATGGTCGGCGTGCTGGCCTGCAGCCGAGCGCGACAATCGCATCCTTTAATTCCCAATATGTGCGCCGATCACGCGCCAGTCTCGATACCCGCATCCCAGATGACCGTGATGCCGCGACCCTTATGCTTTTTCAGGAATGCCAGCATGTCGTCCCCATGCCACGTCGGCTCGCGACCGTGCCGGTAATGTCGTCCGAGAACGTGGCGATCACGTGAAGCCCAGGCAAAGCTCACGCCTGCGGATCAGCGGCGCTTCAAGGCCGAGAATCCGAAATCCCAGATGTTCGCCAAAACGGACCTGGCCAAATTTGAGAATGTCTGGGACGACAATCCGCGATTTCGTGAACCTCGGTGCCCAGAAAAACTTCGCGCGGTTCGCGGGCCGGATCGGCAAGGAATGGACCTCGTCCCCGACCGCGCCCGACGCCTTCAACGAGTTCTATTTCCGCCGTGCTGTCGCGCGGGCGATCATTTTTCGGACAACCGAAAAGCTCGTTTCTGAGCAGAGCTGGTACAACGGTAGCTATCGCGCAAACATCGTTGCTTACGCCATCGCCTCGATTGCCGAGGTCTGTCGGCAGAGCGCGGAGGCAATCGACTATGCCCGTATCTGGGACACTCAGGCGGTCCCGCCTGGTCTTGCCGAAGCTCTCGCGACAGCAGCGAAGTTCGTCAATGACGACCTGACCAACCCGCCGCAGGGTATCTCGAACATTTCCAAATGGGCAAAAAAGGAAGCCTCCTGGACCCGCATCCGATCAAACATTGCCACCCTCGACAGCGTGCTCCCCGACAGCTTCCGGGACGAGCTGGTGTCGCCCGACGAGATCAAATCCGAAAAGAAGGACGCGCGCAAAATCCAGAAGCTCGACAACGGCATCAATGATCAGATGCGCGTCATCGAGATCGGGGCGACGGGATGGCGTCACCTTCTCCAGGAAGGAACGAAGCGCAGGCTCCTGACTGAGAAGGAGATGGGTGTCCTCGCGGTTGCCGAAAAGATGCCCGCCCGAATCCCGACCGAGCGCCAGAGCGCCGTTCTCATGGAAATACTCGACAAGCTGGCGGGTGAAGGGGTGACTCCAAGCTGATCATGGAAGAAGTCGAGGATTTTGCCGCATACACTGCGGAGCGGTCCTCTCTGATACAACGACAGGAGCGTTTCACCGCATGAGCAGTATCTCGTAGCCTTTCTGGGAAGTGTCCTTGCCGGTACGACCGAACCGGACAGGCAGGTCCATCCTCCGGCTGCCCGCATCCTCAGCTACAGTAAGGACATGCGTCAGCGGGTTGAACGCTTCCGCCGTGTGTCCGATCAGCCGGGTGGCGCTGTGACGTGGATGCCCGAGCTGGAGCCTGTGCGTGCCGTCATTCTCAAGAATGCCCGCGGCCATGCGATGTTTGAGTATGGTGAGCCGATGCGGGACGAGCCTGCCAGCGTCGCGGCTGTTCCGCTTGTGCAACTGACGGATGAGCAGCGTGCCGACTTCGAGAACGTGGCGATCGACGTCTGGCCTGAAGTTGGCAGTCGCATGATGACCCGTATTGCAACGGGGCAGGATCTGGCTGACGGGTGGGTCATCGTGCAGCCCGGCATCTACAGGTATGCTGTCACACAGGATGGGCTGATGACCGTCCGGATTGTCATGTTCGAATACCTTGCCGCCGAGGTCCGCTGGGACTGATCAGGGGCGCCTCCCCCAACTGTCGTGAACGGCCCTCTGCGGGCTTAAGTTATCGCGAAGGTCGCTCCGATGCGGCGAATGAGGTGGTTATTCGCCGCATATAGCGCGGCGAATAAGCTTGCCCGTGCGGCGAATCTGGCGCATAATCTCCGCAGGAGATGCGGAGATTATGACTATCCCCTATGTCTATGAATTGGCCGATTGGCCCCGGTTTTGCTGGAATGACAAGGCGCTGTCAGAGCACCTGGCGTCCGTGCGGCATCGTCAGGGCCGCCTGGTGGGTCGCATGGAAGCCCTCGGGTTCCAGCTGCGCGGCGAGGCCATGCTGCAGACGCTGACGCAGGACGTTCTCAAGTCCAGCGAGATCGAAGGCGAAACCCTTGATCCTGAGCAGGTCCGCTCCTCCATAGCGCGCCGTCTTGGCATGGATGTCGGGGCGCTGCCGCCCGCTGACCGCAATGTCGAGGGTGTTGTCGAAATGATGCTCGACGCCACGCAGAACTACGCCGCGCCCTTGACCAAGGACCGCCTTCTCGCCTGGCACGCGTCGTTGTTCCCGACAGGTCGCAGCGGCATGACGAAGATCACTGTCGGGGCATGGCGCGATGACAGGACCGGTCCCATGCAGGTGGTCTCGGGGCCGATGGGGCGCGAGAAAGTTCACTACCAGGCGCCACCCGCGCAACGTCTTGATGATGAAGTGGCGGCGTTCCTCGATTGGTTCGAAGCCAGGTCCGGCTACGACCTCATGCTGAAAGCCGCCGTCGCACATCTGTGGTTCGTGACCATCCATCCGTTCGATGATGGCAATGGTCGCGTCGCGCGCGCGATTGCCGACATGGCGCTCGCCCGGTCGGAGCAAAGCCCGCAGCGCTTCTACAGCATGTCCGCGCAGATACGCGTCGAGCGCGGTGCCTACTACGACATTCTGGAACACACCCAGAAAGGCAGCCTGGATATCACCGAGTGGCTGAGCTGGTTCCTGGGTTGCCTTGATCGTGCACTTGATGGCGCGGAAGGCATCCTTGCGAAGGTGCTGGCCAAGGCACGCTTCTGGGAGAAGCATGCTCAGGCGCCGTTCAACGACCGGCAACGCGACATGATCAACCGATTGCTCGATGGCTTCACCGGCAAGCTCACCTCCGGCAAGTGGGCCATCATTGAGAAGTGTTCGCCCGACACCGCCCTGCGCGACATCGGCGACCTGCTTGAACGCGGCATTCTCGCGAAGGAGCCAGGCGGCGGGCGCAGCACAAACTACGCCCTGGTCGAAGGTGACTAGGACCGATCCCGGCCCGCACCGCCAACCTTGGTCAGGTCACTTCGCGGATGCCAACCGCCGCCCGACGCCCAGGCTGACTAGTGCGGCGATTTCACTGGCGCGGTGCGTTACCGCCAGTCGCCGCTGCTCCTCCTCCGTCAGCCCGTTGTCCAGGCTCCGCGCAATTCGGTCCTTCGGAACACTGCGCACGACCTCCATAGCAGCCGCGTACCGCTTGTCTGGATCGGGACGCGCGGGCGCCCATGCGTTTCCGCGAAGCACGGACTCTACGGCTATGTCGCCCGCAGCACCTTCGAATCCGCCCGCAAGATAAACGGGCTGACCAGCATCCACCGACACAAGGAATTCTTCCACCACACCGGGAAGATCGCCGACGAAACCGGTTACTCTTCCTCCGAGAAGGATCCTTCCCCCGGTCGAGGCCGTGACCATGCGCCTCATCGAAGACAGGCTTCCTTTGACTTCCTCAATATCCGCCACCGGCTCCGCTACTCCGTCGCGGCCCGCGTACGGATCGTCGATCTTGTTACCTTCGGCATCGAGGAACGTCAGGTCACCATAAAGACCCAGGCTGTCTTCGAATGCTTTCAGCCGCTCTACCGTCATGCGCCGATGCTCGGGCCAAGCCAGCACCGCGTGAAACGGCCGATCACGGCGCGCAAAACGCTGAAGCTCCGACGCCAGATATGCCCCGTAACCCTCGGGGTCTGTGTATCCGCCGTAGGTCGCCTCGCCGCCCGCTATCAGAATGGCGCGCGCGATCTCCCCGAGGGCCAGCCGGAAATGCTGCTCCAGCCAAGCCGCCCGAGATCGGGACTGTCCGACACCGAAATCCCCAACCGTATGCCGCGGAGTGCCTCGGGTCCCAGGAGTGCCATCTATCCGCCCCTCGCGGCCAACAGACGAGGCGTGACCACGTCGAGCGTCGCTCCGGTACCCGTCGCTTCCATCACGCGATCGAGCACGAGTCTCTCGTCCGGACCGAGCGGTGGGTCGGGATGAAGAACCAGGACGTGTTCCTCCTTCGTGAGCGGAGCACCGGCAGCATACGATCCGACAACCACGCGAGTAACGTGACCGGCTCCGGCGCGTGGGGTGCCCACCGGCCGACCGCCATTTCGCCCCCCTTTTCCGACAGCTCCTTCTGTCGCCGCCAAAGAACGCGCTTGAGACTCTCGTCCACAAGTGCGTTCAGCGCCCGATACACGTCGGCCTTGTTCCACTCCCCATTTGTCTTTCCAACGGGGATGCGAGGTACATGGTCCATCAGGAAAGAGCCGCGCTCCTCGCCGGGACCCGGCGCATCCATGAATATCACCGGCATGCCGGATTCGTTCGAAATACGCACCTCGCGCTGACACCATTCGCGACTCGGATACAGGTCGGTCCTGATAGCGAGCAAGGCACTCGTGGCAGCATTGTCGCGCAGCGTCTTGTCCCAATCGCGTCCAGGCTGAAGATCGCTCATATCGAAGAAGTCGCGCAACCGCGTCTTGGCAATCGTGTCGCGCACCAGATCGACGGCCTTTCTCGTGTCCTCTTCGTCGCCTTTCCGCGCGTGCTTGGTGTGGCTGATAAAGACCTGGAGGCGGTCGCCCTCGTCGGAACTGAGCTCCTGCGCTAACCCCTGCGTCAGGTCACGGCAAAGCAGCGAGATCGCATCCTCGCCCTCGACCTCTGGGTCGGCAGCACCGACGCGCTGGAAGCCGCCAAGTATCGCCCCGACATCGGTACCGTTCATCGCGCCATCGTTCAACGTGTAGGGAAAAACGCTGGCCACGCCCTTCTGCGCTGCCGCTTCATTGCGCATCCGCTCTGCATACACGCGCCAGGCGTCGTCGCCACCGACCGCCATCGCCATCTCATTCCCGATCAGAGGCACGATTGCTATATATGCACTGCGTTCGAGACCGTGCGGCAAGTCGCCATCGTTCAGCGGCAGCGGTCGAGGCACCCCACTTGCATCCCAGGGCTCGGTCCGGACGAGCACCTCTATCGCCCCGCCGATCAGCCCGGTGAAAGGCGTGCCGTGGAAATGATCGACGATAGCCGCCGCAATACTCGCCCCAGCGGTATCCTTCGGATGCCAAACAACATATATTTCCAGAATCGGGGGCAGCATTTCATATACCTATACTTGTAACGTTATTACGCTTATCCTGACGCTGACGTTGCCCCCTGCAGCTAATCCAGTTTGAAGTAGGCTCTGGCCCCACGACAAGGACCAGAGATGAAGCGCAGCAGGTTCACCGAAGAGCAGATCATCGGGATATTGAAGGAGCACGAGGCGGGGGTTCCGGTCGCGGACCTTTGCCGCAAGCACGGCGTGAGCAATGCCAGCCTCTACAACTGGAAGGCCAAGTATGGCGGCATGGACGTCAGCGAGGCCAGGAAGCTGAAGGCGCTTGAGGACGAGAATGCCCGGCTCAAGAAGCTGCTCGCCGATGCCATGCTGGACAACTCGGCGCTGAAGGATCTTCTTGGAGAAAAATGGTGACGCCCGCTGCCGAGCGAGATGCCGTCGCCCATCTCCAGACTGCGTTTGGGATGAGCGAGCGGCGGGCGTGCCGAGTGTTGAGCTGCTGCCGGATGACGATGCGCTATCGGGCGCTTCGCACCGATGACATGGCCCTGCGCGAGCGGATGAAAGCCATTGCCCATGAGCGGCGACGGTTCGGCTATCGTCGGCTGCATGTGCTGCTCAAGCGCGAGGGTCATGTGGTCAACCACAAGCGGTTGTTCCGCATCTATCGGGAAGAGAAGCTGACTGTGCGCCGGCGAGGTGGCCGCAAGCGGGCCATGGGCACCAGGGCGCCGATGCTGATCCCGATGCAGCCCAACGACCGGAGGTCGCTGGACTTCGTGTCCGATCAGCTCACCGACGGCCGCCGGTTCCGGGTGCTCACGGTGGTCGATGACTGCACTCGCGAGTGCCTGGCGCTCGTCGCCGACACATCGTTGTCGGGGCTGCGGGTGGCAAGGGAGCTTGAGACCCTCATTGCCAGCCGTGGCCGGCCCCGGATGATCGTCAGTGATAACGGCACCGAGTTCACCTCGAACGCCATCCTCGGCTTCGCCGATCGGCAGCGCATCGACTGGCACTACATCGCTCCGGGCAAGCCGATCCAGAACGCCTTCATCGAGAGCTTCAACGGACGGCTACGGGACGAGCTGCTCAACGAAACGCTGTTCCCCTCGCTCTCACAGGTGAGGGCGAACGTGGCGTCCTGGAGGGCCGACTACAACCTCAACCGACCTCACTCCCGGCTCGGCTGGCTCACCCCGGCTGAATACGCCGAGACCTTCAACCCGCGACGGGATCTGGCGCTGCGCTCAATGCAAGGCTCCGCACCAGCCCCCGTCGCTCACCACGGCCAGATCGGCCAAACCAACCGCCCGAGTCTCCGTCACGCTGGATAGAGGTTGGGGGCAACGTCAGGTCTGGCGCTGGACGCCGGAAAGTCGCGATCTTGAAGTGAAAGGCGCTTTGACTGACGCCGACCGAATAGAGCACGTTCCAGAAGGCAAGAAGGACCGGGTCGACCAAATCCACCGGACTGGATTCACCTAAGCAACATGCCACGCGAGAAAGAGAAGCGGCCAGCTGGGGCACCGTGTGTGCGCTCAAATGCCGGGGCAGCTTCAGTGCTCCGGGCACGCGGCTTGTTTTCGTTGTGCCACGCCTCTTCTGGTGACGCTGAACGGCCTGCGCACGCTCGATGCGTTGCGCGCGCACGATTTTGCGCCGTGCCCATTTGAGCGGCGTCAGTTCCCGGCGATGCCGTCTGCGCTGTTCGCGAAGCGCCTCAAGCTCGACCGTTGTCGGCACGAGCATGCTGTCGGTCCGAAGCGCATCAAGCGTCAGAAGATTCCGGGGACTACCCAGCCGCCCTTCCAGGTCTTTCCGTTTGATCCCCGTGTATCGCGACACCGAGAAGACTTTGCCCTTCGCAATCGCCTCAGCTTCCGCCAGCGCGTCTGACAGATTGTCAGACACAAAGCCCCGCAGCTGCTCGACGGTGACGTGTTCGTTCTCGTCGGTGCGGAGCAGATGCTTCGCGAGCGCTCCGGCGCCGCCGCGTTGCGAGCCCTTGAGGATCATTCGTCATCCTCCGGCTCGTCATCCGAAGCCTCTGCGCAGGATGGGTCCGACGCGGCGTTGAACGCCTTTGCCGCCTGCACCTGCCGGTAACTGGGCTTCTTCTCCCTCTTCCCGAGCCCGCGCATCAGCGCGTTGTGCATCAGGCGCACGTCGTCACACGCCTCACGCAGGCGCATGATCGTGTCGTCATCGGGAAACAGTTCGCCGTCTTCGGCTTCCCTCGCGAGGCGATCCAGGTTCGACGCAAGCTGGCTTGCGCCCAAAGTCGCCAGCAGATGCGCGAGTAACGTTTGGTTCGCGAGCGTCAGACCGTTGTTGCGCGGCGTGATCGGCCCGGTATCGAACAGGCACTGTTTGACGTAGGCCGACAGGGTCTGTCTGCCAGCCCGCGCCAGGAGCGCGTCCCGTTCGGCCTGGGTCAGCCTTACGGAAAGGGGGCTCGGATGCTTTAGGGGCTTGGACATGGACCACTCCCCGAAAGCGGCGTCTGCCGCCGTTCAAGGGTGGTGTTCCACGATGATAGGACTTCAAACAGCTCAGCCGACTCGGCTAGAGTTAAGTTCGAAGTCGCGCCATCCGGGCGCGCCAGTCTTTTCAGGCACTTCGCTGATACGGAACGCCAGGGGCGCAAGTGCGGCTCGCAATGCGATTGCTCGCCTCCCCTTCCCTCCTCAGGACCTGAAGGCCGTTGGCCGCGACAGATCAAGCAATCGCCGTGCGCGCGTGAGGTGCGGCCGGTCGAGCATCTGGCCGTCGATGCCGAGAGCGCCTCTGTCCGGACTGGCGGCGAAGGCATCGACGACCCGGTGGGCCCAGGCGAGCTCCGCCGCTGATGGCGTGAAGGCTGCGTTGATGATCGGGACCTGCCGCGGGTGAATGGCGAGCATGCCGGCAAAGCCGTCGCGGCGGCCGCGCCCGGCATTTGCCGCTAGGCCGGCTTCGTCGGCAATTGCGGGGCGCCCGGCCGGACGACACGAACCCGCCCGCCGCCGCGCCCGCCCTTGAGCTCGAGGACCTCGCCGATGCGGTCGCGTCCCCCCTTGACGAGCCCCAGCGCGACCCCGTGCCCCAGCACCGGGCTGAAGCCGGAGGAGGTCACGAAGCCTTCCGTCGCGGCCGATATGCCGGGGCGGCAAAGATGTGCGCCTATGGGCAGCACGCCCTCGCCACCCGCGTCGGCGAGACCCACGAACTGGAAGCGGTCGCCAGCCTGGTCGGCGGGTCGCACGAGCGAGCGCCGGCCGACGAAATCGTCCCCCCGCTTGAGCACATGTCCCCACCCGATATCGAGTGCGGTGGTGGTGCCGTCGGTATCGACGCCCACATGGAGGAAGCCTTTCTCGGTCCGCAGGAGCATCCAGGCATCGACGCCGACCGGCGTGAGGCCGAACTTGCCTCCGGCATCCATGAGGCGTTGCCGCAGCGGCTCGGCCTGGCTCCACGGCACCGCCACCTCGTAGGACACTTCGCCCGTGAAGCTGACGCGCGACACGCGGGCCGGCAGCCCGGCCACGCGCCCGTCGCGAAAGCTCACGTGCGGCAGCGCCTCCGCCCCGATATCGAAGTCGACGCCCACCGCACCCAACACAGCGCGCGCCGCCGGCCCGGTGATCGTCATGACGGAGCGGGAGGTAGTGACCGGCGCGACGATCACGTCGAGATCGGTCCACTCGCATTGCAGCCATTCCTCGAGCCACACCGCGATACGGCCGGCCCCGCTGCTTGTCGTTCCGACGAGGAAGCAGTCCTCGGCGAGGCGCGCGACAACGCCGTCGTCGATGACGATGCCGAACTCGTTGAGCATGATGCCGTAGCGCAGGCGGCCGATCTTGAGCGTGGACACGGTGTTGGCGTAGATGCGGTCGAGGAACGTCGCCGCATCCGGTCCCCTGACCTCGATCTTGCCGAGCGGGGACGCATCGAAGAGGCCCGCGGCATGGCGCACGGCGAGGGCTTCCCGCCGTTCCGCCGCCGCGCGGTCCTCTCCCGGGCGCGGATAGTAGGAGGGCCGCAGCCAGTCGCCGTATTCCTCGAACACCGCGCCGGCTGCGACGTGGCCGTCCTGCGCCGCGAGGCGGCGGACCGGGCGGAACAGCGCCTCCCGCTGCCGCCCGCGAAACAGGCTCAGCGGCACCGGCACGAACGGGAACCGGAAGCCGGTCGTACCGACCTCGGGGAGGGTCTTGCCGACCAGCTCGCTCACGATACCGAGCGCATTGATGTTGGAGGTTCGGCCCTGGTCCGGGGCCATGCCGAGGGTCGTGTAGCGCTTCACATGCTCGATGGAGGCGTACCCCTCGCGCACGGCGAGGTCGATGTCGGCGGCGGTGACGTCGTTCTGGAAATCGACGAAGGCCTTGGCCCTGCCGTCGACCCGCCACAACGGCGCGGTCAGCCCGGCCGGCTGCGCGGCGCCCGTCCGCGGGGCGGTGGCGGAACCATCCGAGGGGAACCCGGCTTTCGCCGCCGCATCGAGGCCGGCCTCGTGCCCGGCACCGAGCGCGCCGGCGAGCGACATGTCCCCGGTGCAGGCGCCCGCCGACTGCTCCGCCTGCCCGGATCGGTCCGGCCGGAAGCGGCATGCCGTCTCTTCCCAGCGCAATGTGCCGCCCGACTGGCGGAACAGGTGGACGGCCGGATCGTGCCCTCCCGACATGGCGAGCACGTCGGCGGCGATGCGCCGCTCGTGTCCGTTCGCATCGCGGACAAGAACGCCGGCAAGGCCGGGCGAACCGGATGTCCCGACGACGACGCCGGTGAACACGTCGATCCCGTGCCGGCGCATCCGCTCGCGGGCATCGTCGCCATCGCCCTCGCGGCAATCCACCACCGCCGCGACGCGCCCGCCGCGCGCAAGGAAGGGCTCGACGAGGCCGTAGGCGGCGTCGTTGTTGGTGAAGGGACAAAACTCTCGCCGGCCCGCGCCCCATACTGCACGAGGTAACGATGCACCGCCGAGGAGAGCATCACGCCCGGCCGGTCGTTGCCCGGAAAGACCAGCGGCCGCTCGAAGGCACCCGTCGCCAGCACCACACGCTTGGCCCGCACGCGCCACAGCCGCGTGTGTGTGCGCGACCCTGCCGGCAGCCGCTGTGCGAGGACCACTTCGTTGTGGTCGAAATAGCCGATGGCTGCCGTGCGGGTGAGCACCCGTGTGTCGGCGCGACCCGCCAGCAGTGCGGAACACCCGTCCACCCAGTCCCGGCCCGTGCCACTGTCGATTTCCGCATCCTGCCAGCGCAGCGAGCCGCCGAGCAACGGCTCCTGCTCGGCGAGGATGACGCGGGCCCCGCCCGAGGACGCGGCGACCGCCGCTGCGAGCCCCGCCGGCCCGCCGCCCACGACGAGCACGTCGCAATGGGCATGCAGCGCGTCGTAGCGCTCGGTGTCCGGTGTCCGCGGCGGACGCCCGAGCCCCGCCGCGTGGCGGATGAACGGCTCGAACAGATGCCAGGCCGGCCACATGAATGTCTTGTAGTAAAAGCCCGCCGGCAGGAATCTCGCGAGCACCCCGTTGATCGCGCCCACGTCGAAATCGGCGCTGGGCCAGCAATTGACCGGATGCGCCGCGAGCCCATCGGTCAGTTCGATCTCGGTGGCGCGCAGGTTGAGCTCGGTCCGCGAACCCGTGGTCACCGTGACGAGCGCATTGGGCTCCTCGACGCCAGCCGCGAGCAGGCCCCGCGGACGGTGATACTTGAACGACCGCCCGACCACGGACACGCCGCTGGCGAGGAGCGCCGAGGCCAGGGTATCGCCGGCAAGCCCGCGATACTGCCTCCCGCCAAAGCTGAAGCCGAGGGGCTTGCCGTAGTCCACGTCGCCGCCGCCGTCGATCCGTCTGCCGCTCACGGAACCATCTCCGGCGGTCTCTCGCCCATCCGGTAGACGGCGCGGATGGCGTGGGTTCGGGTGTCGCGCGCCACGTTGAACCACTGCCTGCACCCATGCAGGTGCAGCCAGCGCTCGAAGTGCACGCCCTTGGGGTTCTTCCGAAAGTAGAGATACTCGGCCCAGGCGCGGTCGTCGGACTGGTCGAAGGCCGGACGCGTGATGTGGCTCTCCCCCCGCACACGAATTCGGGCTCGTCACGCGGGCCGCACCAGGGACAGTCTATTCGCAGCACGATTGTGCTCCCTCCTAGTGGGAAATGCCGGCGCCGGCGGCTTCGTCGATGAGCGCTCCGGTCTCGAAGCGTTCGAGCCCGAACGGCTCGGCGACGGGATGCGGGCGGCCCGTCGCAAGATGGTGGGCGAGCAGCACGCCGCCGGCCGGTATCGCCTTGAAGCCGCCCGTCCCCCAGCCGCAATTGAGATGGAGGCCCGGCAGCGGGCTTTCGCCGATGATGGGACTCGAGTCGCGCACCACGTCGACGATGCCGGCCCATTGGCGCAGCAGCCGGATGCGTCCGAAGGCAGGATATTGTTCCGCCACCGCACCGACGATTTGCGCCCCGACCGGCAGGTTGCCCCGCTGCGCGTAGGAGGGATAGAGTTCGAGGCCGCCGCCGAACACGAGCCCGCCCTTGTCCGACTGGCTGATGTAGACGCCCGTCGCGAGCGACAGACAGACCGTGTCCAGCACAGGCTTGACCGGCTCGGTCACGAAGGCCTGGAGCGCGTAGCTGGTGATGGGGAGGCGGAAGCCAGCTTTCTCGGCCAGCACGGAGGAATGCCCGGCGACGACGATGGCCCCCTTGTCGCATGCGATCCGGCCCAGGCTCGTCTCGACCGCCTGCAGGCGCCCGGTCGCGCCTTTTTCGAACCCCGTGACCTCGCAGTTCTGGATGATGTCGACACCCAGCGCATCCGCCGCCCGGGCGTAGCCCCAGACCACCGCGTCGTGGCGTGCCGTGCCGGCGCGGCCCTGCGTAAACCCGCCCAGCACCGGGTATCGGGCCCGGGGCGAGCAATCGAGCGCCGGCACGCGGCGCTCGACGCCGTCGCGGTCGAGCTCGGTCACGTCAACGCCCAATAGCCGCATGGCGCCCGTCAGCCGTGCGATCATCTCCATGTCGTGGCGCGTGTGGCCGACGATCACGAAGCCGCGCTGGCTGAGCATGACGTTGTAGTTGAGTTCGAGCGAGAGCTTCTCATAGAGCCCGAGGGCGAGCTCGTAGAGCGCGATGCTCTGCGGATAGTAGTAGTTCGAGCGGACCACCGTGGTGTTGCGGCCCGAATTGCCGCCGCCGATCCAGCCCCGCTCGAGCACCGCGACGTTCCGCACCCCGTGTTCTTGGCGAGATAGTAGGCGGTGGCGAGCCCATGCCCGCCGCCGCCGACGATCACCACGTCGTATTTCGGCTTCGGCGCCGGCGCCCGCCAGGCCGGATCCCAACCGCGATTTCCGAACAGGCCTTCGCGGAATACGCGCCAGGCGGAATAGCGTGCCATGCAAACCTCGAAGCTCGGCAGCGGGCCGAGCGATGCAGTCACCGTAGAGTACTTTATGGAACTTGACAATCGCGCCCCGAGCCCGTGAGTTTGGGGCCATGTCCAGACCCAAGACCAAGCCCAAGACCGCGGCCGCCATATCGCCCAAACGCAGTGCCGGCCGCGTCTCCAACGCGCGTCTCGGGCGCGCGGAGTGGATCGCCGCGGCCCGCGCGGCCTTCATCGAGGGCGGTCTGGCCGGCGTCAGGGTCGACATCATCCGCCGACAGCTCGGCGTCACTACCGGCAGCTTCTACTGGCACTTCAAGGACCGCGAGGCGCTGCTGGCGGAGATTCTCGCCGATTGGGAGGAGACCAACAGCCGGCCGCTCTTCGACGCGGTCGCCGGGGCGGGTGACGACCCCGAGCGGCAGTTCGCCGACGTGTGCATGGTGTGGCTGGAGGAGAGCGCATTCAGCCCGGCCTACGACTGGGCCATCCGCGACTGGGCGCGCACTTCGCCGAAGGTGGAAGAGGCGGTCCGACGCGTCGATGAACGCCGCATCGAGCTGCTCCACGGCATTTTCCGGCGCCTCGGCAACGGCGAGCCGGAGGCGCTGGTGCGGGCCCGGATCACCTACTTTCATCAGGTCGGCTACTACGCGCTGCGCATCAGCGAATCGCCGGAGACGCGTCGCGACCTGCTGCCGACGTATATCGACCTGCTGCTCGGACGGGGATCCTGAGGGGCCGGCCGGGTGTCCGTAAACGGGTGCCGGGTCGCGTCCCTGCCCCCTCGGCCGAGGTTTGGCGCACCTTGGGCGCGTCAAAACACCCGGTTTCGTGGCGTCTATTCAGGCCGGCCCGAGAAGGCCATGGTGGTCGACTGCATTTCGTCCGACTTCAGCAGGCTCGCACGCATCCGGTGGTGAATGCGCTCGAGCCGCCACTGCGCCACGTCAATGGCAAGGCGTCCGGGCCATTGGCCCAGCACGGGTCTCAGCGCGCGAGCGACGCGCGCGAGGACGGCTCCGGGACCGTCGGCGAGGATGTCGTCCTCCAGCGACAGGTAGGTCTCGAAGCATCCAGGCTGCCCCTGGCGGGCACTGCGCCCAGCCAGTTGCAGGTCGATCCGCCTCGCCTCGTGGCGCTCGGTCATGAGAACGTGCAATCCGCCGAGGTCTTCCACGCCGGGACCCAGCTTGATGTCGGTGCCACGGCCGGCCATGTTCGTGGCAACGGTTATTGCCCCCAGCAGGCCTGCGGCCGACACGGTCTCGGCTTCGGACTGATCCTGACGGGCGTTGAGCACGCTGTGAGCCAGGCCCGCCTCGGTGAGCCTGCGGCTGGCATCCAGCGAGGCGGCGACGGTGTGCGTTCCGATGAGCACCGGAACGCCGCGCCCGTGCAGTTCGCCCACCCGCGCCACGACGGCGCGCCACTTGTGATCGACTGTCGAGAATACCCTGGGGGGTCTCACGATGCGCCGCACACGGCGATGTGTGGGAATGGCGACGACGTCGGTGCCATAGATCGTCTTCAGCTCGGTGGCGACCGGAGCGGCGGTGCCGGTCATGCCGGACAGGAGCAGGTAGCGCCTGAAGAAGCGTTGATAGGTCATCCGCGCGATGGTGGTACGCGCCGGCGAAGGCTGGCAGCCCTCCTTGATTTCGATCAGCTGGTGCAGGCCGTCGCTCCACGAGCGATCCGGCATGGCGCGCCCCGTGTGCTCGTCGATGATCACCACCTTTCCGTCGCGGACCATGTACTGCTGGTCGCGATGGAACAGCAGCAGGGCGGACAAGGCCTGACGCATCAGTTCCTCGCGCCGAACCACGCCACGCCACCCCTGCCCCCTGCCCTCGGCGAAAGTGGCAATGGCGTCCCGTCCGGCCGCGGTCAGCACGATGCGCTTTTGGGAGACAACGACCTCGTAGTGCTGGCCGGGCCGCAGCGATGCCGCGAAGCTCAATGCATCGTCGGCGGTGCCCGGGTCGACGGGTGACGGCGTTTGCGCCGAAATGATCAGGGGCGTCCGTGCCTCGTCGATCAGCACGCTGTCGGCCTCGTCGACAAGGGCACAATGCAGGCCACGCAGCCGCAGCTCCGGGAGGCGCGAGCCCCCCTCGCGCAGGGCCTCGAACTTGAGTGCTGCCGTGCCGTCCCTGGCCCCCAGAACGATCCGGTCGCGCAGGTAGTCGAAGGTCAGCTCCTTGTTGGTGCAGTAGACGATGTCGGCGGCATAGGCGGCACGGCGCTCAGCAAAGGACTGGCCGGTGACCACGACGCCGACGCTGAGGCCGAGGGCCTCGTAGACGGGACGGCCGTACTCCGCGTCGCGCCGCGCGAGGTAGTCGTTGACCGTCACCACGTGAACCGCCCGACCGGACAATCCCATGCAACCCGCTGCAAGCACGGCCGTGAGGGTCTTGCCCTCGCCCGTCGCCATTTGCGCGATGAACCCTTGGAGCATCGCATAGGCACCCAGAACCTGAACGTCGTAGGCGCGCTGTCCGATCCGGCGCGACGCCGTCTCGCGAACGAGGGCCATGACTGCGGCGAGCTCGTCCCGCGTCGCCCGGTGCCGGCGACGCAGCCGCTGCGAGAGCGTGCGCGCTTCCGCCCGAAGCCCGTCGTCCGACGCGGCCGCGAGCACCACGCCTCGTGCGTTGACCCGGCGCAGGATGCGGCGGAGCCCCGGCAGATGGCGCCACCTGAAGGCGGCACCGAGCCGCGCGGCAAAGCCCGCGACAAGGCGGTCCACACCCTTGGGCGCCCGGACCCGGCGTTCCTCATAGGGCACCGGCGCCGGCAGCGCTGACCGCGCCAGCTCAAGCACCCAACTGCCCCAGAAGGGTCTGCCGGATGGCCCGCATCAGGCGGAAAAGCAGCGGTTCGCTGCCATGGTCGAGCCGAACCCAGGCGCGCGCCCCATAGAACAACTCCTCCGGCGCACGCTCGAGCGCGATATCGAAGACGAACAGGCTTTCGAGCGCGGCCGGCCCGCCGGCACCTCCGCCGAGAGCGATGTCGCCGCCATCCGTGGTGGAGAGCGCCAGACTGGGCAAGTCCTTCTGCGCAGCCGGAACGGCTCGACCGATACTGGCCGGAATACTCAGCTCCGGGGCGAAGGCAAGGCGAACATCGACGCTGCGGGTTCGGGCCCTCACCAGATCCACTTCCGACTGTGGCACGACAATCCTGACGACAGGCGTGCGGTCCGGCACGACATAGCCGAGCAGATCGCCCTGGCGATAGAAGCGCCCCAAGAGCGAGCGGGTCTCCGGCAGGACGAAGCGACCGGCGAGCCCCGCCTGGAGGGTCAGGCCGGCGGCGCGCTGATCGAATGCGGCAAGAATGGCCTCGGCATGCGCCCGACGCTCGAGCAGCACGGCCGCCTGAGTGCGATCGCGGAAGCGCATCGCCTCGTATTGCAGGTTGAGCTCGTCGACCTGCGAGGCCAGAACCGCCCGGCGCTCGGCGATGCCGGGGTCTTCGAACCGCAGGAGCGGGGCCCCGGCACTGACCGCCTCGTCGGGCTGAGCCAGAACCTCGACGAGCATGCCGGCGGTAGCGGCGCGGACCTCGTCCTCGCCGGGCAGCCAGACCACTCCCTGGGCGACGGTGGCGTAGGGCAATGGGACGAAGCCGACGAAGCCGACGATCGTGGCAAGGAACACCGAGGCAACGGCTATGGCCCTCCCCCGGCGATGTTGCAGCCGGGGTGAGGTGAACAGGAAGCCGATGCCCTTGAGCATTGGAAACAGGAAGGTGCTGGCGAGGCTGAACAGCGCCAGGGCGACACCGACGAAGAACAGCTTGGTGGCGACGATCAGGGCGATCGCGATGCTGAGGAAGATGCGGTAGATGAAGGCCAAGACCGCGTACGAGAGGAGCCACTTGCGCTCGGTGCGCACGTTGGCGGGCGACTCCACCGACTCGATGCCGAGCAGGTAGCGCTGCACGAGGTACCAGAAGTACTTGTTGGCCCTGCTGCCGAGATTGGGAATCTCGATCAGGTCCATCAGGATGTAGTAGCCGTCGAAGCGCAGCAGCGGATTGCCGTTGAAGAACAGCGTCGAGATACTGCCGATCAGCATCACATTGAAGGCAAGCGCTCGGGCCAGACCGGGCTCGGCATTGACCCAGAAGATCATCGCCAGCGCCGCCAGCCCGAACTCCACCATGATGCCGGCGCCACTCACCACCATCCGCCGCGCCTTGGACTGGAAGGCCGTGGCTGAGGTGGCATCGACATAGGGGGCCGGCACGAAGATGAGCAGCATGATACCCACCTCGTGCACCTGGCCGCCCCACACCTTGGCGGCATAGGCGTGCCCGGCCTCGTGCAGAGCCTTGACGAAGGGGTAGACGGCGACGATGAGCGCCAGATTGCCGACGCTCAGCAGCCTGTCGGTGGCATCGCCGGTGAGTTCCGCCCAGTTCATCGCGCCGAGCACTGCCCCGGCGATCACCAGCGCCAGCCAGGCCAGCAGCCCCCAATAGCTGAACAGCGGCCGGACCAGCCCGACGGTGGCATCGAGGAAACGGTCGGGATCGAACAGCGGGAAGCGCAGGGCGAGCGGGTTGCGCAGGCGGCTGACGACCGTGCTTCGCGACGCCTTCAAGGCACGGTCGGAGATCTCGCCGAAATCAGGCGGCAACTCGCTCTGCAGCAGATCGCTGGCGTGAAGCTGCGAGAGCAGCTGGATCATCTCGTCCTGGGTGGGCGGATCGTCGCCTGCCTTGCGACCGACCATGTCCCATATCTCATCGAGCGTGCGATGACCGTCCATCAGAGCCAGGGCCAGGTTGGCCGCCGGGGACAGACGGTGGAAGCGCCCCGTCTGGTGATCCTGCAGCACATACCACAATTGCCCGCGGAAGCGCTGGCGGTGGATTTCGGCGTGGCCCCGCAGCCGCGGCTTCAGGGCACTGACCCGGTACCAGGACGAACTGAGCAGCGACTGGCTCATCTGGTCACGGGACCCAGCGCCAGAGCGTCAGCCGCAGCCAATCAAGGATCGGGTGCAACCAGATGGCAAGCAGCGGCCGTTGCTCGACGGAGACCTTGCCGACGCCCGTCATGCCGGGGCGCAGCCGGTCCAGATCTCCCGCAATGGCCGCCTCGACGCGAAAGCCGTTGCGGCCCTGCACCTGGACGGCCACCGGCGTGATGACCTCGACGGTGATGTCGTAGGGCTGCTCCGGCAGCGACGTGAAGACCACCTGTCCGGACTGCCCCACCTGGAGTTCGGCGATGTCGCGCTCGTCAACCACCATGACGACGCGGTAGCCGGTGAGCGGGGAGAGCTCGAACAGCGTCTCGCCGCGGGCAACGGAGGCGCCGATGCGCTGGCTCAGGTCGCCGCTGACCAGCAGGCCGTCGAATGGGGCGAGGATGCGCAGCCGGGCCAGTTGCTCATCGATCAGCCGAAGCTGGGAGTCGGCCTGATCGATGCGGCTCTGGATGATGTTGAGATTGGCCGGTTCGCGGGCGGCCAGCGCCCGATCATACTCGTAGCGGTGCTGCTGCTTCTCGGCCTCCCAGCGCAGCCGTTCGAGGTTGAGCTCGCGGTCCTCTAGGCTCGCCAACTCGTCGCCGGCCCGAACGAAGTCGCCGGCCCTCGCCTTCGCCGTCTGCACGTAGCCATCGTAGGCCGACACGACGGAGCGGCGCTCGCTGCCCTCGACCTGGGCATTTGCCGTGACCCTGAACGTGTCGGTCGCGAGACTGAAGAACACCACCAGAGCGAGGAGACCTGCGACGAACAGCTTCCGCCAGACGTGGCCGGGGCCGAGCAGGCGCTTGAGCTGGGTGTAGAGCGCGTCTCCGGCCTTGACGATCAGCCAGCGGTCGTTGCGGCGCTTCTCGTAGAGGATCGGCCCGATGGCAGCGATCACGATGTCCAGAAGCTGCACCAGATCGGGTTCGAAAGGCTGGCCGGCGGCACGCTCGAAGGTCACGGCACCGACAAAGCGATCGACGACGAGGAGCGGGATGGTCAGCAGGTTGCCGCTGCGCTGCGCATGCGCCAGCCCCGCATGGGCGTGCGTGGCGACGACATCGTCCGGAGCGACCGGAAACCGGATCATCGCCCGCTGATCCACGGCCTCGTCCATGGCGGCGCCGAGCTGCTGCACCAATTGCATGGAGCGGGAGAAACTGGCGCTGTGGGAGATGGCGGTCACTCGCGTCGAGCCGAAGCGGACGAAGCCTATGCTGACCCGGGCGCAGTCGAAGCGCAGCGCCATCTCGGTTGCCGCGGCGATGCCGGCAGAGCGGAAGTCCTCCTTCTCGATGACCGTGGCGAGAATCTCGAGGGTCGCGCGCGAGCGATCACGCTCCCTTCTGGCCTCTCCGGAAGCGGCGGCCCGCAGGTGATCGCGCAGCCAGGCGAGGCCCCACTGCATCTGCCGTACCTGGCGGGACGCCGCCTCGCGATCATCGGTCCGTGGATCGGCCGCGACGCCCAGAATGGATACCGCGACGAGACTGCCGTCGATCTCCACCGGCTGGCCGATCAGGCGATGCGCCCCGCCACCGCCGGCCCTGAGGATGGTGCGGGACTGTGCGACCACGAGGGCCGCCATTTCGGCCAGAGGCTTGGGCACCTCGCCCGCCCTTGCCGGCCATGCGGCGACCAAGGACGGCCGCCCCTGATCGACGAGGAAGAGGGTTGCGGCGTTCGCGCCGGGCACCGAAAGCACCTGGAGCCGTACAAACGCCGCGGCGAAAGCGGCAGTGTCGGATGCGCCGAGCAGCTTTTGCCAGAGCGCCGGCTCAAGAACCTCGGGCTCGGCGGCCGATCCGGTGGCTGCGTCCGGTGGCGGGCTATCGATAGCGGAGCCGTCGTCGTCCTGCGCGGCCAAGGCCCGCTACTCCGTCTCGAGCGCTCCGTAGCGCCGCTCGTGTTCACGCAGCACCCCGGCTAGGACCGACATCAGGCGCTTGGCGGCAATTGGCGTGAGGATGACGCGGCTGCTGAGATCGACCGTCACCTGCTGGCCGGACTGCGGGTTCCAGGTGCGGTTGGTTCCGAAGAAGAGGTCGACCTGCTCGCGCGTGCCCTGCACATTGACCACGTTGGCGAACTGCGTCGTCATCCTGTCCTCGACCCAGTTGATGGACCGGGCATCGCCACCCTCCGGCGCGGCCGCCTGGGGCGCCTCTGACTGGCTGGACATTTCTCACGCACTCCTCAAACCGACGCCGCCCGGTGATGGCGGGCGTCACACGCTACCACAGAAAGGCTCCGGCGCGCCGCAGCCGCGCGGGAGCCCGCGCCACTCAGAGCGGCCGGTAGTGCAGGCCCATCCGGGCGGCCAGCACACCGGGGGTCAACTCGATCTGATCGCTCTGCAGGTTGGTCGTTACCAGGGCATCCATGGCCTGGGTGTAGGTGCCCTCGAGGCTCAGCGTCAGGTTCTCGGCGATCGCCGTCTCGATGCCGCCGCCGAACTGCACACCCGGCAACCATTCGCCGTCGCCCCCGTCCAGGGCAAAGAAGTCCGGGCTGGCGTGCGTAAGCAGCGCGGCGAGACCTGCCTTGCCGTAGACCAGCGTCGATTCATCGACCAGATAGCCGACGCGGCCAGTGAGCGCGATGATGGCGGTGACGCTGCCGAACTCGGTCGTTGCGTCGGTGAACGGGGAATCCTGATCCGGATCGTAGAAGACGAGCGAGGTGAACTCCGCCGAACCGGCGACACCGACCACGAAGTCATCGTCGAGGCGATAGTCGTAGCCGAGGCTCGCGCCGAGGCTGGGGCTCTCAGCCCACCAGGGGCCATCGGTCGCTCCCGGCGTATCGGTGTAGCGCTCCATCTCGCCTGCCCCGTAGCCGAGGGCGACCGAAAGGGTCACGCCAGTCCAGTTGACGACGGGGCGCGGAGCGTCGGTGGGGCCGCCGCTCTCACTGTCGAAGTGATAGCTCAGCCCGGCCGTGACGGTGAAGTGGCGCGGGTCGAAAGCCTCGAGATCGGCATCGGTGAAGGTCTGGAACGGATGGAAGTAGCGCGCGTCGACGCGCACGGACAGGTTGTCGGAGACGAACGCTTCCGCACCGACCCCGAGCTGAGCACCTAGAACCGTGGCATGGTCGGTCTCGTCAAAGCCCACCGGGACGGTGAGCGACTGGCCGGCGAGACCCAGGGTACCGAAGACCAGCGAATTCGGCGTCAGCAGATAGCCAAGGCGCCCCGAAACACCGAAACCGAAATCGGCGCTGGCGATCTCGCCGCCGATGCCGTCGATGAACGGATCGAAGGTCGCCATGATGCTGTCGAAGCTGAGTTCGGCGCCGCCGACGATCCGCGGGGCCACCAGCATGTCGCCGCCACCATAGATGCCGAAGGTGCCGGTGGTCCTGGAAAAGTCGTAGACCTGGGGCGGAATATCCGTGGTTCGCTCGTAAGTCAGGCCATTGGCGGCGATGCCGACGCGGGCGCCGATATAGTACCCTTCCCAGTTCGGGGACTGTGCCGATGCGCCCGTCACCGATGCCGCAAACACCGCCGCGCCGAGTGCGAACAGCCTGCCGAGTCTCACTTGGTACATCCCCGCCCCCGCAAATGCCCGATCGTTCCTACCTAGCGGAGGACTGCCGATCGGTCAAACCACTTGACCTTTTCCCACTGCTCGCCCGTCGCTCGTGGCCGACAGGCAACAGACGCAATGCGCCGGGCGGCCCGTCGCGGGACGGACCGCCGCGGCCAACCGCTAGATCGGCCCGAGCGTGCCGGTCTCTTCATCAAAGCCCCACATCTCGCCGTACTCGTCCGGCCCGGGGCCGGAACCGCCGAGGCCGCCAGCGCCCCCGAACGACCCGGCAGCCTGCTCGATGAGGGCGAACAGCGCCGTGCGGGCATTGGACGGCGGCAGCGTGTCGACCGGCACGAACTCGCCCGAGGGCACGTCGTAGGCCCAATGGTCGAGATCGTCGCGCTCGGCGAGCGGGTCGTCGTCATTGGCCTCGACCACGATGGTGCCGTTGCGCACCCCGGTGATCAGGTCGGCGGGCAAGGGCCGAGCGGAATGGTAGCCGGCAATCACCTCGCGCTCCCCAAGGTCGATCGGGCTGAAGATGATCGAGTCGGGCGGCGGCGCGGTGACGAACGGGAACGGTTGACGCGGTACCACCGGAGTGGCGGCGGCAAGGGTCTTCTGCTGGTTCATCGCTCCCGTGACGACGATGGCGTTCTTGCCGAACAGCAGCCCCTTGAGCGCGGCGGCGCCGGTATCGCGGCCCAGGTCCTGCATCATCGGCACGACCCAGTTGCGACCCAGCATGGCGCTGTTCGAGCTCGCATCGAGGGTCTGGCGAACCAGATCCCGGCCGCCGCCCTTTTCGGCAGTGTCGCGGGTACGGTCGTAGCCGAAGGTGTTGGTGCCGGTGCCGCCATTGACGCGATCATAGCCGTTGCCGCCGGAGATCTGGTCGTCGCCGCCGGCACCGCTCAGGTAGTCATCGCCGAGCAGGCCGAACATCACATCGTTGCCGCCCTCGCCGAACATCTGGTCGCCGTTGATGTTGTAGATCGGCTTGAGGTTGACGTCCGTGTTGCTGGCGCGCTGCAGCTTACCCAGGGCGCCGTAGTAGTAGATGTAGCGCAGCGTCGCCGCCTGCGTCGCACCGGTTTCGCCGACCGGCAGAACCCGCATCGCCGTCATCAGGCCGGCCGACCCGGTGGTGTTGACGATCGGCATGAGGTAGGCCGCATCGCCGTACATCAGGTCGCCGCCCTCGCCGCCGTGCAACTCGTCGGCGTAGAGGGAGACGTAGTCCATGGCGGGCTTCTTGGACTGCCGCGCGTCCTTGATGTCGAGCAGCCACGGGTTGGAGGAGCCGTAGCTCGACCAATCCACCTTCTTGGCCTTGGTGACGTCGGTCTGCACGCCGAAGGCGTTGGCGAGCGCCACCGAAGCATTGAGGTTGCCGACGAACAGGGCGTCGATCGTCTTCAGGAAGGCGTTCTGCTGCTTGTCGGCCACCGACTTGGCCTGCTTGGATGTGAAGCCCGCAAGCAGCACCGGCTGCTGGATGATGGCCAGATCGCCGACCAGAATATCGTCGCCGTCATTGCCCTCGATCAGGTCGTTGCCGACCCCCAGGCCGTAGCCGAGCTGGTTGCCGAACAGCCAGGCGGCGCCGGTGTTGGCAGTCAGATCCAGGCGGTGGCTCGCCTTGACGTGCGCCGCGAGCGCGGCGGTGAGCGTCTTGTCCTGGGCCGCGAGGGCGGTGTCGATGACCTTGCGCTGGGCGGTCGTCTGCACCGCGTAGGGTGCCGGGGCAGTCATCATGGTGGCCGAAAGCACCACGACACCGTTGTCACCGACCACGAGGTCGTTGTTGGCTCCGCCACGCATGGTGTCGTTGCCGATAACCAGGCGGTAGTTCGGTCCGGTCAGCACGGCGGTCTTGGGGTTGTAGGTCTTGCCGGTATTGCCGTTGGTCGTGTTGTAGGCGCTGATTACCTGCACGCCCGCCGCGTGGCTCATGTAGGAGAGATCGGTCAGGGCGGTCTGCAACGCAAAGATCGTCGCGTTCATGCCCAGGGCCGCGGCCTGATCGTCCGTCCCCTCGAGGAGCAGGTAGCTCGACGGCACGATGATGGTGCCGCTGTCGCCGAACATGGTGTCGTCGCCGGCATCGCCGTCGACGGTGTCGTTGCCGAGCGAAACGATGACATTGCTGCCACCCTGCAGGGCATTGCCGGCAAAGGCCAGGGAGGACAGGTTGACCATCACGTCGCGCATGGTGATCGACAGGCCCGACAGGTTCTCGTCGATCACGGCATGTCCGGTGCCCTGCTCAGGCAGGATGCGGCCATCATCGCCGAAGATCGTGTCGTTGCCCTCACCACCCGAGATGGTGTCGTCGCCGTAGAGATCGCCGGCGCGGGTGATGTCGCCCTGGACTGCCGCAAGAACCCGCAAGGATCCGCCGGACGCGAGAGCGATGCTGTCGCGCTGCGCCATGTCGCCGGCAAAGCCGGCGGCGAACGGATGCAGTTCGAGTTGCGGGAGATACGGCGTCAGTTCGGTCGGCAGGAGGTTGACGGCCGGAACCACCAGCTGCCCGTAGACCGGCAGGGTGATGCCGAGCCCATCGGCCGCCGAGATCAGCCGGTAAGCGTTGACGATGCCCGGCAGGTCGGTGGCGAAGGCGCTGGTGTTGCTGGCGCGATCACCGAACATGGTGTCGTTGCCGCTCCCGCCCCGCAGCGTGTCGTCGCCGCGCTGGCCGAAGATGACGTCGTCCTCGGTGCCGCCGTCGATTGTGTCGTCGTAGGCTTCCTCGAGCACGATGCCCACTGCCCGGGTATCCCAGGCGTTCGCCCCGACGATCACGTTGGCGCCGCCACTGGTGAGGGCCCCGCCGACGAGCAGCGCATCGTAGCCGAGCAACTGCTGGGCCAGACCGGTGCCGCTGACCGAGAGGTTGGAGCTGAGGCTGATCAGCCCGCCAATGCTGGCCACCTCTTCGAGGACAACGTCGCGGTGCCATGTCTGGTTTGAATTGAGGATGGCGGCACCATTGCCATTCACGGCGCGGACGATCTGCCCTTCGTCACCGAGCAGGATGTCCGCGCCGGCACCGCCGTCCATGGTGTCGCTGCCGAGCCCGCCGATGACCTCGTCGGCATCGGCATCGCCGTAGAGCGTGTCGTCGCCGCGCTGTCCGAAGATACGGTCCTCGCCGGCCCCGCCGTGCGCCTCGTCGTCGCCGCCAATGAAATCGGCATGGTCGAACAGGACGACGTCGCGGATCAGGGCCGCCGGGCGGTTCGGGACCACCGGGTTAAGTTTGTAGACGAAGTCCTTCCAGTCGGTGCCGGCGACGATCGTCCGGCCGATGATGCCGTTGTCGCCGAGGATGACATCCTCGCCATCGCCACCCCAGATGGTGTCGTCGCCGTCGGCCCCGCCGAGAATGTTGTGGCCGCCGGTGAGATCGTCGTCGCCGACGCCACCCTCGATCGTGTCGCCGCCGACCTGGCCGAAGATGATGTCGTTGCCGTCGTCGCCGTAGAGTTCGTCGTCCCCGCCGCCCTGGTTCGCGGCGGTGTAGATGCCGACGATCAACTGATCGGCCGGCAGGGTGACGTCGAACAGCGCGTGATCACCGAAGATGCGATCGTCATTCGCGCCGCCCGAGAGATTGTCCGCCCCGGTGCCGCCGATCAGGATGTCGTTTCCCGTGCCGGACGACACGGTGTCGTCGCCGCCGTCGAGCGGCGAGATGACAAAGGCCTTGAGCAGGGTTGGCACCGTCCCCTTGGGCGGCTCGGAGAAGTAGAGAACCGCGTTGTCGCCGAAGACGATGTCGCTGCCGGTGCCCGTGGTGATGTCATCGCCAAAGGCGCCGCCGACGACGATCTGGTCGCCATTGCCGGTCTGGATGGTGTCCGACCCGCCGACCGCGGTGTCGATGGCATAGGCGAGCCTGGCATAGCCGTTGAGGAACTCGGCATAGCCGCTGTCGCCGAACACCACCGAGCGCCCGTTGCCGGTCGTGATGTTGTCGCCGGCCGCGCCACCGAAGATCACGTTGTTGCCGTTGCCGGACACGATGGTGTCGGCGCCGCCGATGGCGGTGGCTATGGCGTAGGCGACGGTAACCTCTTCGCCGTCGAACTCGGCATGCCCGCTGTCACCGAAGATGACGCTGTTGCCATCGGCATTGCCGATGTCATCGCCCATGGCGCCGCCGAAGATGATGGCGTTGCCGTTGCCAGCGCGGATCTTGTCGATGCCGCCCTTGTCCGGATCGATGGAGAAGGCAATCGTCGCGAGATTGTCGGAGAAGGCGGCAAAGCCGGAGTCGCCGAAGATGACGCTGTTACCGACCTGAATGGCAATGTCGTCACCGGCGCCACCGCCCATGATCGTATTGAAGCCGGAGCCGGCCCGGATCGTGTCGACGCCGTCGAACTCGGTCCAGGCGCTGACCAGCGCCACCAGGTCGCCACCTTCGAAATTGGTGACGCCATTGTCACCGATGATGACGTTGTTGCCGTCGCCGGCGGTCAGCGTGTCGTTGCCTGAACCGCCGAGCAGGATGTGATCGCCATCGACGATGGTGATCTCGTCGTCGCCGAAGTCGGCCTCGGCCATGGTCTGGACGATCTGCCGCACGCCGTCGCTGGTATAGAGGGCAAGGCCGTTGTCGCCGAGGATCACGCTGGTGCCGGTGCCGGCCGTGATGATGTCGCCACCGTAGCCGCCGAAGACGATGTTCTTGCCGGCTCCGGCGCGGATGGTGTCCCTGGCTCCCTTGTTGGTGGCGGTGGATTCGACGCGGATGACGATGCCGGCGGCAAAGAAGGCGGCGCCGTTGTCGCCAAGCAGCGTGTCGGCCTCGTCGCCCGAGGTGATGTCGTCCACGTCGGAGCCGCCGATGACGATGTTGCGGCCGGCGCTGGTGGTGATGGTGTCCTTGCCGCCATTGTCGACAAAGGTGCTGATGATCACCTCGACGCGGGCCTCGTCATCGAACATGACCAGGCCGTTGTCGCCGAGGACGACATCGCCGGCATTGCCCGGATCGACGCCCGGAGCCCCGGCGACGACGTCGAGAATGTCGTCATCGCTGCCGCCGACCACGATGTTGCGCAGGTTGCCCAGGACGGGCGCGCCGATGAAGGTGGTGATGTGGTCCTTGCCACCGAAGTCCGGATCGATGCTCTCGATCTGGGTCGGCTTGCCGTCTTCGAAGTCAGCGACGCCGTTGTCGCCGAACAGGATGTCCTGCCCTCCGAGACCCTTGATGGTGTCTGCGCCGGTGCCGCCGAAGACGATGTTGCGGCCTTCCTTGGCGTCGATCTCGTCATCGCCGCCCACCGAGGTGTTGGTGGTCTTGACCTGGACGACCTCACGGAAGGTCATCATGTCGAGGACGCCTTCCAGCATATCCTCCTGGCTGATGATACCGTGGTCGCCGATGATGACGTCGATATTGGCGCCGCCGGTGATGGTGTCGGCGCCCGCCGTGTCGGCATCGTCGTCGATGATCACCGTACGCAGCAGGTAGTCGACGTCGAAGGCGCTGTCGCCGATGATCCAGTTGGTGCCGACACCGCCGGTGATGAGATCGTCACCGGTGCCGCCGGCCATGAAGCTGGTCGACTGTCCGCCGAGCAGGTCATCGATGCCGGCACCGCCGTCGACGACGACGATGCCCTGCGCTCCGGATGCATCCAGCACATCGTTGCCGTAGATGTCGAAGCGGTAGGCCGACCCATCGGGCGTCAGGGGCACGGAGTTGTAGCGCAAGCCGTTCGCCGACGTATCGCCGAACAGGACCACCGGGCCGAGGCTGTCGAGTACCGTCAGACGGTCCCCGACAATGCCACCCGCGCCGATCTCGGGCTCTGTCAGGACGCGGTTGCCGCCGCCATGCACCACCGTGAGGGTGGAGGCCAGCGTGCCGTCGATCTCGAAGGTGTCGTTTCCCTCGCCCAGCAGGACCTCGACGACGCCGAAGTTGGTGTAGGTGATGCCGCGGTCGAAGTCCTTGAAGACGTTGTTGCCCAGGTTCGCGGTCAACTGGCCGCCCGGCATGTTGAGGCCGGTGATGCGGGTTTCGGTCAGCAGCCCGGTGGTGTCGGCCTGCACCGTGTCGGAGAACACGTTCAGCCGGTCGAGGTCGTCTTCTGCATCTGTGTCGACGTCGCGGATCACTGCAGGGTTGAGTTCGCCCGGCAGGACTACCGCACGCGTGATCGAGCGATCGCTCGGACCCACACCACCTTCGACAAACAGCGGTCCCTGGATGGAAACGAGGTCGTGCGGCTGCTGCGAGAACACGCGCTGGTTCTGGGTCGAATTCGACCCGGTCGCGTCATACTCCAGCGTCACGGTGACCGGCGTCGACCAGTTTGCACTGGTGAAGACGACGTAGAAACCGCTGGCGTCCTGAAGCACGCGGCCGCCGACGACCGGCTTGGCCTTGCCATCGACGACGATGTTGACCCTGACGTCCGCAGTCGGCAACGCCGTCAGCACCATCTGGTAGGTGTCGGTCTGGCCGGCCTGGGAGACGCTGGTGAAGCCGTCGCTCTCGATGATTTCCACACCGGGCGTGGCGGCGTCGATGACTTCGACCTGCACGAGTTCACTGTCAACCGCGGCATAGAGTCCGCCCGACGACGAGACGTCGTGCAGGATCGGAGAGACGTAGCGGTTGGCAATGCCGTCATTGACGGACGACACCAGCACGGTCTGCGCGTCGTCCCACTTGAAGACCCCTGCCCCCGCGACAGCGCCGAACTTCAGTTCCGTCGTCGAAAGCGTCAGCCCCGTTCCGGGCTGCAGGGTGACCGTGACGATCTCACCGGGCGCCGGTGCACGGCTCAGAGAGACCTCGTAGCTGTCGGACGCGCCATTCTCGAAGACCTGCGTGTTGCCCGCGCTCTCGGCGATGACCACAGCCGGCTTGTCGTCGTCACCGACGGTAACCAGTACGTTACCGATATCGAAGCCCTCGTAGGCCGGATCGGTCGTCACGACGGAGTGGGAAATGGCGACAACGGCCTTACCCTCCTCGCCGGTGTCTGACTCTGCCTTCACGAAGATCGTCCGGCCTGCGGCGTAGTTGGCGGCCGTGAACTCGACCGTCACCGCCGCGGCGAAGTTGACCCCGTCGAGGGAGACGAGGATCGTCTTGCCCGGACCGCCGGGTCGGGACCGCGTCAGGGTCGAGGCCTGCGCGGCAGACACCGTGACGAAGACCGAGGCGCCTACCGCCGGAGCATCCGGCAGGGTCAGCTTGTAGCTATCGATCGACAGCGGGTCGTCTTCCTGTACCGACAGTCCGTCGCCGGTGTCGATCGAGGCACCGGTCGTGGCGCCGGTGGCAGTCAGGTCGAGACCCCGCACGAACATGCCATTGTAGCGCAGGTCCGCGCTCTGAACGGTGTGGCTGATGGCACCCTGGCTGCCGTCATTGTCGGCAACCACCGTCTTGGTCACATCGCCGGCGATGTTGAAGGTATCCGAACCGAGTCCGCCAATGATGGTGGTGACGACGTCGGCGGCCGTCGACAGGACATAGAACGTGTCGTCGCCCTCGAGGCCGTCCACTTCCATCGCTTCGGCGTTGGACATGCGGACCGTCAGGCCGGCGCCGTAAACGCCGTCCTTGGTGATCACGAACACATCGGCGAACTCGGTGCCCAGAACGACGATCTTGTCGAAGCCGGCACCGCCATCGATGTCGACCGGGGCATTGACGTTGTACTGGATCAGGTCGTCGCCGCCACCGCCATTCAGCTTGACCTTGGTGCCGTCGCCGAGGGCAAACGCCCGGATGACGAATTCGTCATTGTCGTCCTCGCCCTCGAGCCGCAGGTCGGCATGGTTGGAGTAGACGACGAAGCGGTCTTCGCCCGAACCGCCGTACAGCACCGCCGGCAGGCTTATGCCCAGCGACAGGAAGCCGAACGACACAGGGATGGTTTCGAAGCGGTCGGCAACCGACTCGATGGCGAAGACGCCCTCGGTCGCGGCATCGCGCGAGGTCGCGAACAGCTGGCCAACCTGGAAGAAGTCGTCCCCCTCGCCACCGTCGACCGTCATGATCGCCGAGTTGTCGTCGAAGTAGAAGTTATCGTCTCCGCCGAGACCCTCGATGATGACGCGGCCGTTGACCGCGGGGGTGTAGTTGATGCGTTCGAACGCGTCGAGATAGCCGCCCGCGCCATCCTCACGCAGATTGGCGATCATGCCGCTGCGCATCAGGAATGTGTCGGCGAGCGCCGTGCCCTCGACGGTGAGGACATCGAGCGCATCGAGGCTGCTGCCGGTATCGACGACGTTGATCACGTAATCGGAGGTCGCGCCCTCGATGTTGACAATGGTGTGGTCGCTGCCGTCCTGGCCATCGATTGTCAGCTCGTCGCGCAGTTCCCTGCCCTGCCCGTCCTTGGCAAAGCCCGCGACGATGACGCCCTGATAGGTGTTCATCGCGGGCAGCTTGTCGACGGTCACGACGTCGTCGCCGCCTCCACCATTGACGAAGGTATTGCCCTGTAGCGCGATCACATCGATCAGCACCGTATCGGCCTGGCCGCCGCCATTCAGCGTGATGACCGGGGCGTGGAAGGTGCCGAGGAGCTCGGCATTACCGCCCGGCGCATCGGGATCGAGTACGGCAGACGCCTGGTAGTCGATCGCCATCAGGATGCTGACATCGGAGTCGATGATCGCGTCCTCCTGGACAACGAGGTCGTCGCCGGCCAGCAGGCGAATCTGCCCGGTGGCCTCGAGGGTAACGCCCGACAGCACGGTGATATCGTCCGGCAGGTCGTCGTCACCCAAGCCACTCAGTTCGTCGTCGTCTTCGGCCCAGAACTCCAGGTCGCCTGCATGGGCGATGCTGCTCTCCTTGATCAGGATGGGGCTGGAGGCCATGACGGACGCATTTCCGCCGGCGGTGACGCCCGACGACGAAGCACGCACGTCGCCGACGATCAGTCCGCCCAGATTGAGGATGTAGGTGTTCCCCGCCTGTGCCGTCGCCTCCAGGTTGCCGACCTCGGTCGTGACACGACGAGAACTGGTGCCGACGTTCTGCGACGCCGACAGGTAGGTCATGCGCGAGACGATATTGCGCTGGTCCGCCTCGTTGAGGGCGCGGGCGTTCAGAATGCTGCCACTGAGCGCCACGAGGAACGCCTGCGGCCGGAAGTCGTTGGCGCCATCGACGGTCGGGGTCCCGACCTGATCGAGGTTGAGGTCGCCGACGGTCTCGACGAGGAAGATGCTCTCGATGTCAGTGAAGGCCCGGACCTTGCCGTCGCCGGAGGTCGACGAGTTGATTTCCAGTTCGTTGTTGGACCGCCCGATCGCCGTCTTGGCGTAGAGGCTGACGCTGCGTCCGATGATGTCGGCGCCGGCCTGCGGGGGCACCGGATCCCCTGGATTGACCACCCCGACATATTCGGCGTCGAGGAGGGAGCCGAGTATCGCCTCGAGGTACACGTCCCCGGCGGTGGACGTGACATGGCGGACATACATGTCCCCTTCGGTCTCCCTGAGGGCGACATCGCCGCCAGCACTGGCGACAATGGTGCCGTCGGTGGACGGATCGGCGGGGTCGTACGAGTAGGTGCCGGTGACGTTGATCTCGAGCAGGTCGGTCGCAGTTCCGATGGAGCCGCCTGCAGTGAGGGAGATGAAATTGGCCCGGATCTTCTCGGAATCGGTTCCGAGGGCGTCGAGTATCGAGCCCAGGGTCGCATCCAGGAAGACGTCGCCCGAGCGCGAGTAGATCGAATCGACCAGCAGATCGGTGCTTGGTGCGGTCAGGCGGATGTCGTCGGTGGCGCGAGCCACCAGGCTGCCGCCGGCGAACATGGACAGGGTGATGGCCTTGTTCTCGCCGATCCCCGCGTCCGCGGCCTCCAGCACGATATCGGAGCCCGTGATATTGACGCCGTTGCCCGGCAGGCCGTTGACGAGGGCGCCCTTTGCCTTGAGGCGGACGGCTTCGCCGCTGCCGGCGGCGATGGTGCCGATCTGCATGCCCCCGGTGGTGCCGAGATAGATCGACCCGCCGGCGGTCGCGTCGATCAGCCCGGCCGTGGACACGTCGACGTCGTCACGACGGCTGACGATGATCTTGGTGATGGTCACACCGACGGCCGTGGGATCGAGCTCGACATTGGCCACGTCGATGACGCGGTTGAACTCGGTGGCAAAGGTCTGACCGTTGATCAGATGCAGGGCGTCACCGTCAACGAGACCAATGGTGAAGTAGCGGCCCTCCTCGGTCTTGTTCGTCGTCGCGCCGGCAACGTAGATCACATCGCCGGCGGCAAAGTCCGTCCAGCCGCCGGTGGTGGTGATGACCCCGTGGCCCCCGACATTGGTGAATGTCGCGACGATCCCCTGCCTGAGGACGCTGGCGTAGACGATGTCCTGGCGCTCGGCTGCCGCGATGGCGACGCGCTCGTCGTCGGTCAGGTTGGGCACGGACTGGCCGTTGCCCAGATCGATGATCAGTTCCTGATCGACCTTGCCGATATTGGCGGACGTAACCAGGGAGATCGAAGCCGCATTGATGTTGCTGGCCTCGATGACCGTCTCCGTCGAGGTCACCGGCTTCATGACGCCCGAGCCGAAGGCGAAGAGCAGCTCCTGCTCGGTCCAGACCTTGATCGAGGAGGTCAGGTTGGAGGCCACGCTGCCTGTGGCGAACAGATACTTCATCTCGGTCGGGGTGCTGTTGACCGCGTTGGCCGGAATCGTCCTGTCGTAGTGAATGGCGTTCTCGTTCAGGCGCCCGAACATGAGCTCGAGATCGTCGGCATTCCGCGCGTCAAGGTTGGCTGCGACATAGCCGGCAACGAACAGGTCGAGGTCATTCACCAGTGGGGTCGCGGACGAGCTGTTGGCCGCAAGGGCGTCGGCGATGAGGCCGGCCTCGACCTCGGCCAGTTCAGCGTCGGACAGCGAATGGCCTAGCAAGGTCTCCTGCGCCACGACTGCGGCATCCAGGTTGGCCTCGAGATAGTCCGCGACGAACAGGTCGAGCTCGTTGCGCAAAGGCGTGGCAAGCAATGCATTTGCGGCCAGCGCGTCTGCGGTCAGGAGGCTGGTAAGGGCCTCGATTTCGAACTGGCTCATCACTACCGGCTGGGACGTCCGGTACGCCCAGTACTGGGCGTAGGCGACATCGATGTTGATACGCTGAACCTCGCCGTAGCCGGCGTAGTCCGCCGCGAGGTCGAGGTACTGCGCCGTCCGGGAGTCCTCCAGTGCTGCGATCGCGTCTGCCGCGGCCTGGCCGCCACCGTAGAACGCGGTGTAGTAGGCGATCTCCTGTTCCGTCAGGTGCACGGACGTGCCGTCGAACTGGTTCTTCAGCGTCCAGTAGGTCTGGTACTCCTGCCGCTTCCAGTTCTCATAGCCGGTGAGGGTATCGTCGATCTTCTGCTGAGCGCCGGAGCCATCGGTCAGCTGCAGGTCGCTCCACAGACCCGTGAGGAGTTCCTCGCGGACACGAAGGTCTTTCTGCACGGTGAAGTCGGCGTCGATGAGCGATCCGGCGTCCACCTTGAGATAGACCTCGCCCAACGTGGTGGCGAAGACCAGCCGCATATCGCCGGCGGTCTCGCGTACCGCAATGTCGCGAAGCGCCAGCAGGCTGACACGGTGCTCTGGCAGCACGCCGGAGTTGATCAGCAGGGGCTGGCCTTCGCCCCGCCCGATGCCGCCGACCGCGCCATTCGGCAGGGCCGTTGAGCGGTCCGCGATCAGGTCGATCGAGTTGCCGGTGACAAGGCCCGTGGCGAAGAAGCCAGCGGACGTCTCGGCCGCCAGAATCCCCGACTGGGCAATCAGGACGACGTTGCCGCGCGTTGCCGTGATGGCCCCGATCTGCATGTCGCCAGAGACTTCGCGCAGGTAGACGCCACCGTTGCTGGACGTCGCGGACACCACCGCGAAGGTCGGCGCGACGGAGCCGGCACCCTTGAAGTCCTTGGGGTAGAAATCGACCAGGTCGATACGGAGCGGCAGGATGTCCTGCAGCGTTCCTCCGGTTGCCGCCGCACCGATAATACCGTCACTACCGATATCGTCCCTGGCGGCAAGCTCGATGCGAACGCCCTGCACCACGGACGTCGCGTTAGTGGACTTGATCTCCGAGTTGGAGCTGATCTTGGTCAGGCCGGTGTCGTTGAATATCCCGCCCTTCACGAGCACGTCGCCGGCACCGCGAGAGTCGATCTCGACCCTCGCCTCCTCGTAGCCGGTGAACCTGATGGTCACCGGCAGATCGGCCTCGATCGTGTGCGTGCCGTTTTCCTGTGTCTTCTCAACGACCTTGACTTCCTTGCGGTAGTCCTTCGTGCCGTACCAATGGCTGATTGTAGGCAGGTCGCGGGTGTAGGTCTTCGGTGCTGCGAGCGCGTAGTCCCATGACACATAGGTGTGCGCGGGGTCGGGCGCATTGGCGACGTCGGTCGCATCCCGGTAGTAGTAGACGCTGTTGTCGATCAGCGTCGGCTGACCGATCACCTCGACGATCGGGCCCTTCGTGATCGGCCCCGGATCGGCCGCGAAAGCGTCGATGCCGAGCCACTTGGACGTCGTGTGCACGGTCGTGGTGATGGTCTGCGTGATCTGGCCGACCGTGTAGCCGTATCGCCACCCTTCCTGCGGCTGGTAGCTGAACACCTCGTTGAAGGCCGTTCCCCCGTTGAGGGTCGGGGGATTGGTGATCATGCTGCCGGCAACCAGCACGTAGTCTTTCGAGAAGGATCGATTGCCGACAGCCGCCGGGTCGGTGGACGGTGTGGTGACCAACTCCCACGAAGAGGTGCTGACCGTGACCGTGCCGTCGGGATTGGTCTGGTACCAGGTCTGGACGTAGCCCCCGTTGGTGCCCTTGGCCGTGTCGTTGAGGATGATCGTCCCCGCGCCACGGTCGGTGACGTCGATCTTCTCGATCAGTACATCCCAGTCGGAACGATTGACTACCGTGACGTGCACGTACCCGCCCAGCGCGTCGATGGACCCCCTGCCGGTGTTCAGCAGCTTGCCAGTGATGGTGATCGAGCCGCCGGGAACCCGGAACTCCTCGATGACGATCTGCTTTTCCTTGGCGTCCCAGAAGGCGTTGAACGAGTCGGTCGACGCGGTGGTCAGCAGGTAGCGCTTCAGGGCGTGCGGCTTGCTCTCGATGGTGTTGATTTCATTGATCGTCGCCGTGCCGATATCGAGAACATAGTCCTTGCGACCGCTGGTCAGGGCGCCATTGAGGTTGACGTACTCCGCATTGATCGAGATGCGGTTCGCGCTCAGGCCGGGCTTCGGGGCGTCGTCGAGCAGGTCCGCAACGGCCTGCTCGGAGACGACGTCGCCGACGCCACCTGAAGTCGAGATGTTCTTCCACTCCGGGTACGGGCTGCCGCCGGATTCGTAGATGCTGCCGGGCGGCAGGTCGATAACGACGAACCCCTTCGTCAGGACTTCCAGGGAGACACTGGTGATCTCGGCATTGATAGTGATGTCGCCCGAGCCCAGCCTGGCATCGATCAGCACGTTCGCGGTGACGGCATCGATCTCGCCCGAAATCGTGATGCCCGGCCACGGATCCTCGACATCCTGTCTGATCCAGGTGTTCTTGATGTCGATCCTGGCGGCGGGAGCGGTGCCCGTCGTCGGCGTGATCGTCAGGTTGGTGAACCCGGCGACGTAGACGTGCTCGATGGCGCCGAAGTCGTCGACGTAGTCG
>NZ_JAYRYM010000013.1:0-37050 GCF_041917035.1 Devosia sp.
AGGGCCAGGTCTGCTGCGCCGGCTCGCGGCTCCTTGTGCAGGAGAGCATCGAAGCGCGCTTCCTCGACAAGCTGAAGAAGCGCATGGCCACCCTGCGGGTCGGCGATCCGCTCGACAAGGCCGTCGATATCGGCGCGTTGGTCGCTCCGGTTCAGGTCCAGCGTATCCGCGACCTGATGAAGAAGGGTGTCGAGGAGGGCGCCAATGTCTACGAGCCGGACGGACAGTTGCCGGCGCAGGGCTGCTTCCTCAAGCCCGCGCTGGTCACCCATGTCTCCCCGGCCAATACGCTGGTCGCGGAAGAGATCTTCGGGCCCGTCCTCGTCGCCATGAGCTTCCGCACTCCCGAGGAAGCGGTGGCTCTCGCCAACAACACCCGCTACGGCCTCGCCGCCACCATCTGGACCGAGAACGTCAACCTCGCGCTCGACATCGCACCCAGGCTCAAGGCCGGCGTCGTCTGGATCAACTCCACCAACAATTTCGACGCCGCCGTCGGCTTCGGCGGCTACAAGGAGAGCGGCTTCGGTCGCGAGGGCGGCAAGGAAGGCATGGCTTCATACTTGAAGCCGAAATGGGAGAAGGACCTCGGGCCCGCCCCCACCCACCGGGTCACCCCGGCGAAGGCCGGGGCCCAGAACCCCCTCGACGACGCCGGCGGCATCGACCAGACGGCCAAGATGTACATCGGCGGCAAGCAGGCCCGGCCTGACAGCGGCTATTCCCGCCCCGTCCACTCCCCCACCGGCACCCTCGTCGGCGAAGTCGGCGACGGCAACCGCAAGGACATCCGCAACGCCGTCGAAGCCGCCCGCGCCGCGCTGGGCTGGGCCACCACCTCCGCCCACAACCGCGCCCAGATCCTCTACTTCCTCGCCGAGAACCTCGAATACCGCGCCGCCGAGTTCGCCGCCCGCATCGCCGCCCAGACCGGCGAGGACGGCACCGCCGAAGTCGAGGCCAGCGTCGAACGCCTCTTTGCCTTCGCCGGCTGGGCCGACAAATACGACGGCGCCGTGCACAACCCGCCGCAGCGCATGGTGGCCACCGCCATGGTCGAAGCCATCGGCGCCATGGCCATCCTCGCGCCCCCGTCGCGCCCGCTCCTCGGCTCGATCGCGCTCATCGCCCCGGCCCTCGCCATGGGCAACACGGTCGTGCTGGTCCCGTCCGAACGCTCGCCGCTGTCGGTGACCGACTTCTACCAGGTCCTCGAGACCTCCGACGTCCCCTCCGGCGTCGTCAACATCGTCACCGGTTCCACCGCCACGCTGGCGAAAACCCTCGCCGAACACGACGGCATCGACGCCATCTGGTGCGCCGGCGACGCCGAGACGAGCGCCATGGTCGAAAAGGCCTCGACCGGCAACCTCAAGCAGACCTGGACCAGCCGCGGCCTCTACTACGACCTCGCCGACAGGCAGAAGTTCGAGGGCGACTACTTCCTGCGCCGCGCCACCCAGGTCAAGAATGTCTGGGTGCCCTATGGCGCTTGAAGCAGACGCGATGCAGTCCGCTCTGGACAGGTGCCGGTCCGGCGGAGGGGCGCCATGACCTTTCTTCCTCAGGAAGTGATCATCCGGAAGCGGGATGGTCTTGCCCTCGCCCCCGCGGAGATTGCCGCGTTCATCGCCGGCCTCACCGGCGGCACGGTGTCCCATGCCCAGGCCGCCGCCTTCGCCATGGCGGTGTACTTCCGCGACATGACGACGCCCGAGCGGGTGGCGCTCACCGAGGCGATGCGCGACTCCGGCACGGTGCTCGACTGGTCCGATCTCGACGCCCCCGTCGTCGACAAGCACTCGACCGGTGGCGTGGGCGACAATGTCTCGCTGATGCTGGCGCCGATCCTCGCCGCCTGCGGCGTCTACGTGCCGATGATCTCCGGCCGCGGCCTCGGCCATACCGGGGGCACGCTCGACAAGTTCGACTCCATCCCCGGCTACGTCACCCAGCCGGACAACGCGCTGTTCCGCCGCGTGGTGCGCGAGGCGGGCTGCGCCATCATCGGCCAGACCGCCGACCTCGCCCCGGCCGACAAGCTGCTCTACGCCATCCGCGACGTCACCGGCACCGTTGAATCGATCCCGCTGATCACCGCCTCGATCCTGTCCAAGAAGCTTGCCGCCGGGCTGCATGCGCTGATCCTCGACGTCAAGACCGGCTCGGGTGCCTTCATGCCGACGCTGGAGCGCTCCCGGGCGCTGGCCGATAGTCTCGTGTCCGTCGCCAATGGCGCCGGCCTGAGCACCGGGGCGCTGATCACCGACATGAACGAGCCGCTGGCCAGCGCCGCCGGCAACGCGCTCGAAGTCCGCAATGCCGTCGAGTTCCTGACCGGCGCCCGCCAGGACACCCGCCTGCGCGAGGTGACGCTGGCGCTCGCCGCCGCCGCGCTCGAACTCTCCGGCTATGCCGGAGATGCCCGCCAGGCCGTCGAGCGTGCCCTGGGCGGGGGTCTCGCCGTCGAACATTTCTCGCGCATGGTGGCCCTGCTGGGAGGTCCGTCCGATTTCGTCGCGGCGATGGACCGGCACCTCCGCGCGGCTCCGCTCATTCGTGACGTCCTCGTCGAAACCGACGGCCTTGTCGTCGCCATCGATACCCGCGCCGTCGGCATGGGCGTCGTGGCCCTCGGCGGAGGGCGCACCCTGCCCACCGACACCATCGACCACGCCGTCGGCTATGATCGGCTGGCTGGACTGGGCACGAGGTTGTCCCCGGGAATGCCGCTCGGTCGCGTTCATGCTCGTGACCAGAATGCGGCAGACGAAGGCGAGCGTCGCCTGCGCGCTGCCTATACCATCGGCCCGGGCGCGGCGCCGCAGCACCCGCTGATCGCCGACCGCCTCTCTCCGCCCCCGTCGGGAGACGGACCATCCGGGCAGCGATCCAGCCCGCCCGGAGACCTGTGATGCCTCGCGCCATCCTCTGCATCCTCGACAGTTTCGGCATCGGTGGCGCCCCCGATGCCGCCGACTACGGCGACGCCGGCGCCGACACGCTCGGCCACATCGCTGCCAACTATCCGATTTCACTGCCGAATCTGGACGCCATCGGGCTCGGGGCCGCTGCCGAGCTGTCGACTGGCCACGTCCCGCGCGGCCTCACCAACCGGCCCAGAGGCGGGCGCTGGGGCGTCGGCCGTGAAGTCAGCAAGGGCAAGGACACCCCCTCCGGCCATTGGGAGATTGCCGGCGTGCCGGTGCCCTTCGCCTGGGGCTACTTCCCCCATACCGAACCGACCTTCCCGCCCGATCTCATTGCCCAACTCATTGAAAAGGCGAAGCTTCCGGGCATCCTGGGCGACAAGCACGCCTCCGGCACCCGGATCATCGCCGAGCTGGGCGAGGAGTCGATCCGCACCGGCAAGCCGATCTGCTACACCTCGATCGATTCGGTGTTCCAGATCGCCGCGCACGAGACCCATTTCGGCCTCGAGCGGCTCTACGAGGTTTGCCAGGTCGCCTTCGCGCTCACCGCGCCGCTGATGATCGGCCGGGTCATCGCCCGCCCGTTCGTCGGCGAATCCGCGAGCGATTTCAAGCGCACCGGCAATCGCCGCGACTTCGCCATCCCGCCGCCGGCCCCGACGCTACTCGACCGCAATCAGGCCGCCGGCCACCAGGTCTTCGCCATCGGCAAGATCTCCGACATCTATGCCGGCCACGGCGTCACCCACAAGCTGAAGGCCACCGGCAACATGGCGCTGTTCGATCGCACCCTCGAGGCTGTCGAGATGGCCGCCGACGGCGCCTTCATCATGGTCAACTTCGTCGACTTCGACCAGGAATATGGCCACCGGCGAGACATTGCCGGCTACGCGCAGGCGCTCGAGGCCTTCGACCGGCGGCTGCCCGAACTCATTGCCGCCCTGCGTCAGGACGACCTGCTTGTCCTCACCGCCGATCACGGCAACGATCCCAGCTGGACGGGCTCCGACCATACGCGCGAGCAGACGCCGATTCTGTGCTTTTCCCCAAGCGTGACGCCGGGGAGCATTGGCATCCGCACGACCTTTGCCGATATAGGAGAAAGCATCGCCCGCTGGCTTGGCCTCGCGCCCGGACCACACGGCAAGTCCTTCCTCTAGCCCGAGGTTCCCACATGCGTGGCGTCACGGTCGTCGATCACCCGCTGATCCAGCACAAGCTGACCATCATGCGGGACAAGGACACGTCGATTGCGAGTTTCCGTCGCCTGCTGCGCGAGATCGCGCACCTGCTGTGCTACGAGGTGACGCGCGATCTCGCCCTCGAGATGGTCCCGATAGAGACCCCGATGGCGCATATCGAGGCGCCGACCATCAAGGGCAAGAAGCTGGTCTTTGCCTCGATTCTGCGGGCCGGCAACGGCCTGCTCGACGGCATGCTCGACCTCGTGCCGGCGGCCCGGGTCGCCCATATCGGCATCTATCGCGATCACGAGACGCTGCAGCCGGTCGAGTACTACTTCAAGGCGCCGTCCGAACTGGAGAACCGCCTGATCATCGTCGTCGACCCGATGCTCGCCACCGCCAACTCCTCGATCGCGGCGGTCGACAAGCTGAAACAGCGCGGCGCCAACAACCTGCGCTTCCTCTGCCTGCTCGCGGCGCCCGAGGGCATCGAGAACTTCTCGGCGCACCACCCGGACGTGCCGATCTTCACCGCCGCCATCGACAGCCATCTCAACGAGAAGGGCTATATCGTCCCCGGCCTCGGCGATGCCGGCGACCGCATGTACGGTACCCGCTAGCGGGCCCGACCTCGTCGTTCGCGTGGCATCGCTGCGGCGGCCGGCCTGAACCGCTTCGTCAGACCTTGTTAACACCGGCGGGCGCACAGTCGCGGCATCCACTGGCCAGGAGGCCGAAGAGATGCGATCCGCCCCCGTTCCGTTCGAATTGATGGCCGCCCGCAGCATGCAGCGCCGCGGCGCCCTCGAGGCAGGCATACCGCTCCGCCTTCCGCCATTCGAACGACCATTCCTCGACGTCGACATGCCCGACGACACGGCCGAGGCCGACTCGGGCGTCGCGGCGGAGGGGCCGGCATGGGGGTCCGAGGACGACGAGGCCCGCTGAACGGCTCAGACCCCGACCGTCCCCGCCGGATAGACGCCGAGGATGCGGAAGTGGTCGGTGAAGAACTTCAGCTCCTCGAAGGCGAGCTGCACTGCCCGGTCGGAAGGGTGGCCCTCGATATCGGCATAAAATTGCGTCGCGGTGAACGAACCGTCGAGCATGTAGCTCTCGAGCTTGGTCATGTTCACCCCATTGGTGGCGAAGCCGCCCATCGCCTTGTACAACGCCGCCGGCACGTTGCGGACCCGGAACACGAACGTCGTCTTCACCCGTCCGCCCTGCGGCGGCTCCTCGGGGTGCCGCGCGATCGACAGGAACCGGGTCGTGTTGTGGGCGGCATCCTCGATATTGCTGGCAAGGATGGTCAATCCGTAGACCTCGGCGGCCAGCCGTGAGGCGATAGCGGCAACCGATTTGTCGCCCTTCTCGGCCACCTCGCGAGCCGATCCGGCCGTGTCCACCCCGTTGATGGTCTTGAGCTTGTGCTGGCTGATGAACTTGCGGCACTGGCCCAGCGCCACCGAGAGGGATTGCACCGAGGTGATGTCCGCCATCGTCGCGCCGGGGACGGCGAGCAGGTTCATTTCCACCCGGAGGAAGTGCTCGCCGGTGATGTGCAGGCCGCTTTCCGGCAACAGGTGGTAGATATCGGTGATCCGCCCGTACAGCGAGTTCTCGACCGGCACCACCCCGTACTCGGCCTTGCCGGTCTGCACTGCCGCAATGGTGTCCTCGAAGGTCAGGCAGGGCAGGGCCTCGTCGGCCGGAAACAGGGCATGCGCGGCGGCATGGCTGAAGGCGCCCGGTTCGCCCTGGAACGCGATCTTCCGTCTCATCTTGGCATCCTCCCGGGGCTCGACGCGCGGCACTAATGGCGTCCGCATCCGTCCGAGTCAATCGAAGCGGGACGGATGGCTTTCCGTTATTGTCGCAGGGACCCGATACCCCGTTGCAGGCCTTGCCACGACGGACTATCTTCCGGCCGCGTCGGGACGGGGGCTGGAGGGCCGTGCTTGCCTATTCCGCCGTTCACACTATACCGGCGGAGAAGGCTGAAGGACTCCCGATGGATTCGTTTGAACTGAACAAGATCTTTGGCGCCATCCTGGGCACCGTGCTCTTTGTGATGGGCGTGGGCTTTCTGGCCGAGGCCATTTACCATCCCATCGAGGGGCGCGGCCCGGGCTACGCCCTGCCCGGCGTGGAAGAGGCCGGTCATGGCGGCGAGGCGGAAGCTCCGGTCGAGGAAGTGACGCCGCTGCCGGTTCTGCTGGCCAGCGCCGATGCGGCACAAGGCCAGTCGGCGGTCAAGAAGTGCGCCAGCTGTCACAATTTCGGCGAGGGCGAGGGCAACAAGTCCGGCCCGCTGCTGTGGGGCGTGGTGGGACGGCCGGAGGGCAGCCACGAGGGCTTTGCCTATTCCGAGGCGCTGCTTGAACACAATGCCGCCGGCGATGTGTGGAGCTACGAGAATCTCAATGCTTTCCTGACCGCCCCCAAGGCCTATGCGCCGGGCACCAAAATGAGCTTTGCGGGGATCAAGGATCCGGTCGAGCGGGCCAATGTTCTGGCCTACCTGCAGACGCTCTCGGCCAGTCCGGTGCCGTTCCCGGCAGTCGAGGCCGCGGCCGAGGAGCCCGCCGCGACGGAGGCCGCGCCGGCCGCTACGGACGCCGCCCCTGCCGAAGCGGCGCCGGCTGAAGGCGTACCGGCCGATTCTGCCCCCGCGGAGGCGGCTCCGGCGGTCGAACCGGCTCCGGCCGAGGCTGCGCCCGCCGCGCAATGAACTGCCGCTGAAGCCTTGTTGCGGGCCGCGCCAATGGCGCGGCTCGTTCGTTTGGGGGGACGACAATGACCTTGCTGCTGCACCTGGCCGACTTCAACGAACGGCGCTGGGCCGATGGCTTCGCCGCCGCACTCCCCGGCATGCGGGTCGTCACCCGCGCCGATGAGTACGAGCCGGATGAGATCGACTACATCTTCATCTGGAAGCCGCTGCCCGATGCCTTTGCCGGTCTGAACCGGCTCAAGGCCATCCTGTCGCTTGGCGCGGGCGTGGACGCCCTGCTGCGCAACCCGAGCCGCCCCGCCGGCATCCCGATCGTGCGCTTCATGGACGAGGACCTGACGCAACGCATGAGCGACTACATCGTCGCCAATGTCAGCATGCACCAGCGACTCGCCACGCGCTTCAAGCGCGACCAGGCGGCGCGTCGCTGGTCGCAGCTCTACCCCGCCCCGGCCTGGGATACCACGGTCGGCATCATGGGGCTCGGCAAGCTCGGGCTCGATGCCATCGCGCGCCTCAAGGCGCTCGGCTACCGCCTGCGCGGCTGGAGCCGCAGCGACAAGGCCATCGACGGCGTCGAGGTCTTCGTCGGTCCGGCCACATTCGCCGACTTCCTCTCGGGAACCGATGTTCTCGTCAATCTACTGCCGCTCACTGCCGAGACGCAGGGCATTCTCAACTACGAGACCTTCAGCCGGCTCAGACGAGGCGGCGTCGACGGCTGGGGACCGGTCATCGTCAATGCCGGGCGGGGCGGACATCAGAAGGAAGCCGACATCGTCCGAGCCCTCGGAGACGGCACGCTCAAGGCGGCATCCCTTGATGTATTCGAGGTCGAACCCCTGCCTCAGACGAGCCCGCTGTGGGACATGGACAATGTCTTCATCACCCCCCATATCGCCGCCGCCTCGAGCGAGCGCACCGGGGTTGCTTACTTTTCGAAGGTCATCCGCGATTTCGAGGCCGGTCTGCCCTTGCCCAATGTGATCGATCAGCAGCGCGGCTACTGAAGCGCGATCTCCCAGTACTCGCCCACCAGGTCCTGCCCGAAACTGTGGTGCGGCCCGCTCTCGACGAGGTGGAAACCGGCCGCCGCGTAGAGGCGTCGCGCCGCGGTCAGTGTGGATTGCGTCCACAGCCGCATGCCGGCATAGCCGCTGCGCCGGGCGAAATCGATGGCCTGGTCGACCAACTGGCCGCCTATGCCGAGCCCGCGGGCCTCGGGTTCGACGTAGAGCATGCGCAATTGCGCCACGCCGGGTCGCTTGGCGTAGGCTGTGACGAACACCGATCCAACCACCCGTCCGCCGCGATCAGCGACCCACAGTGCCTTCGGCGGGTCCGCTTCCGCCTGTTCGAACTCATGGTAGATGCGGGCGATCAGCGCCTCGAACTCGCCATTCCACCCCAGTTCGCGATTGTAGAGCACCGCTTGCCGGTGGATCAGCCAGCCAAGTTCGCCGATGCGGTGCGGACGCAGCACGACGGTCGGCGCCGGGAGGTCGTCTCCGAGCAGCCTCCTGATGGTCCCCATGGCGTCGCGGAGGGCGAGCCGTGCGTCGGCGTCGAGCGGCTCGATCAGGGCCACGACGGATTCCTCGGAGGCGTGCTGCAGCCGCTCCACCGCCTTATCCCCGGTGCTCGAAAGTGCGATAGAATTCTGCCGTCGGTCGGATGGAATGGGGGACAGCACCAGGAGTTCGCGTGCCAGCAGGCCCTGCAGCAGGCGACTGAGATAGGCGCGATCGAGGTCGAGCAACCGGGACAATTCTGCGGCGGTGGTGTGACCGCGCGAGCCGATCTCGTACAGGACCCGCGCTTCGGCAAGGCTGAACGGACTCTGGGCGATATGCTCGTCGAGTACACCGATCAGCCGGGTGTAGAACCGGTTGAAGGCGCGGATCTCGTCGATGCCGGTGTCCGTCATGATGCGTGACATAGACACAGATATAGTTGACGATGTCAACTATATCGCTGCTTGAGATAGAAATAGACGGCACGGATGCCTTGGTCCGTGCCGCCGAGTGGGCGGCCGGGCCGCGGTTCCGGAGCCCAGCCGTAGATATCGAGATGCGCCCAGGCCTTGCTCCGCGACACGAACCGCTTCATGAACAGGGCAGCCGTGATCGAGCCGGCGAACCCGCCGGAGCCGGCATTGTTGATGTCGGCGATCTTGGAGCCCAGCATCGACTCGTATGGTGCGTGCAGGGGCAGGCGCCACAGCGGATCGTCGCTCTCCCGTCCCGCTCGCAGCAGTCCCTCGGCCACGTTGTCGTCGGTAGAGTAGAGTGGCGGCAGGTCGGGTCCGAGCGCCACGCGCGCCGCACCCGTGAGCGTTGCCATGTCGATCACCAGTTCGGGCGCCGCTTCGTCGGCTAGCGCCAGCGCATCGGCGAGAATCAGCCGGCCCTCGGCGTCGGTGTTGCCGATCTCGACCGTCATGCCGTTGCGGGCCCGCAGCACGTCGCCGGGCCTGAAGGCGGGAGCGGAAATGGCGTTCTCGACGATCGGGATCAGGACGCGCAGCCGGACCGGCAAGCGGGCATCGACGATGGCATGCGTCAGCCCGAGCACATTGGCCGCGCCGCCCATGTCCTTCTTCATCAGCGCCATCGAGGAGGAGGGCTTGATGTCGAGGCCGCCGGTGTCGAAGGTCACCCCTTTCCCGACCAGCGTCACGGCTGGGTCGGACTCGCGACCCCAGACGAGTTCCAGCAGTCGCGGCGCCTCGGCGGCGGCGCGACCCACGGCATGGATCATCGGGAAGTTCTGCGCGAGCAGTTCGTCGCCGACGATGCTGCGGGCCTCGATGCCGTGCCGCGCCGCGAGCTTGCGGATCTCGGCCTCGAGGGCAGCCGGGCCCAGGTCGTTGGCCGGGGTGTTGATCAGATCACGGGCGAGAAACGCCGCCTCGACCAGCCGCGCGACTTCATCGGCATCGGTTCCCTCGGGGTCGACGAGGGTCACCTCCGCCTTGGCCCGGCGGTAGCGGTCGAACCGATAGGCGCCGAGACGGAACCCGAGGGCGGCAAGGGTCGGATCGCCGGGGTTGCCCGCCAGCCGATAGACTCCCGCCTCGACCGCAGCGCCGGCGAGGCCGAGCACCAGCGGGGGGCGATCCGCCTCGGGCCCGAGCCCGAACAGGTAGGCCGCGACATTGCCCGCCTCGTCCGGCAGCGCCAGCAGGCGGCCGCGTTGTCCCGCAAAACCGTTTGCCGCGGCCCAGCGCTGCTGTCGGGGGTCGAGTGCGGACGCCGTGCCGCCCTCGCCGACACAAATCAGGGGAATCGGCGTGCTGTCGGCCATGACGCTGGGGTCCGTTGCAGGAGATCTGGTCCTCTCGTGTACGCCCTCGCGAGGTGAGCGGCAATGGCATCGAACTCGCGCCTTAACCCGCTGTTAGGGTTAATCATTTATTGCTTCCTTCGGGCTCGGGTATTGCCAGTTGCGTCCCCGGAGGAAGTGTCGTGTCGTCCAGTCGTCTCCATCCTGTCCTGCGCCCCGTGCGCCTCGCGCTGCTCGCCGGCACCGCCGCCCTGCTGCTGGGCGCCTGCGCGACCAGCCCGACGACCACCGGCAGTATTGGTGCGACACCGGACTTCACGGGCGCTCCGGCCGAGCAGGTGCAAGGCGCCATCGGTAAGCTGCAGCAGGCCTACAAGAAGAACCCTAAAGACCGCACCACCATGCTCTACTATGCTGCGGCCCTCAGGGCCAACGGCCAGGCCGAGCAGGCGGTTGCGGTGTTCGATGCCGGCATCGGCCTCTATCGTCGCGACACCGGCGTGATGGTCGCCTATGCCAAGGCGCTGGCTGCGGCCGGTCGCTTCGAGCAGGCGATCAATGTGGTCGGGGGCGCCATCGATCCGACGGCGCCGGATTGGAATGCGTTGCTGGTCAAGGGCGCGATCCTCGATCAGGTCGGGCGCAACGCCGAGGCCCGGCAGGCCTACGCCGTCGCTCTCAGGATTGCCCCGCAGCAGGCCTCGATCCACGCCAATCTCGGCCTCTCCTACGCGATGACCAATGAGCTCGACGCGGCCGAGAAGGAACTCAGGCTGGCCGTGACGCTGCGCGGAGCCACCTCGCAGGTGCGGCAGAACCTTGCACTCATCGTCGGGCTCCAGGGGCGCTTCGACGAGGCCCAGGGGCTGTTTGCCGCCGAGTTGCCGCCCGACCAGGTCGAGTCCAACATGAGCTATATCCGTGCGCTGCTGACCCAGCAGAACCGCTGGGACCTGATCAAGAGCACCGGCTGAGCCCCCGCCGCCCTCCCCGAAACGAAAACGGCGCCCCGGGGGCGCCGCTTTCGTTTCCGCGTCTGCAACCGGGCTCAGCCGAAGTTCACGTTCTGCTGGAACACCCGGATGATCGCCGGCGAGATGATGACGATGAACAGCACCGGCAGGAAGAACACGATCAGCGGCACGGTGAGCTTGGGCGGCAGGGCGGCCGCCTTCTTTTCGGCTTCCATCATGCGCTGCTCGCGGCCCTCCTCGGCCATGACGCGCAGCGAGGTTCCGACCGAGGTGCCGTAGCGCTCGGCCTGGATCAACGCCTGCATGACCGACTTGACGTTGTCGAGCCCGGTGCGCTTGCCGAGGTTGTCGTAGGCGCGGGTGCGGTCCTCGAGGAAGCTCAGTTCGGCCGTGGTGAGGGTCAGTTCCTCGGCAAGCTCGACCGATTGCACGCCGATCTCCTTGGCCACCCGCTTGAAGGCATGCTCGATGGACATGCCGGCCTCGACGCAGAGCAGCATCAGGTCGAGCGCATCCGGCCAGGCACGGCGGATCGACAACTGTCGCTTCTGCGTCTGGTTCTTCAGCATCAGGGTCGGCAGGTAGGCGCCGACCAGTCCGAGGAACAGCGCATAGACGGCATTCATCCAAAGCGGTCGGTCGGCAAACACCGTGAGGCTGAGATAGGCGAATGACAGGATGAACAGGGCAAACGGGGTGACGAACCTGAGGAAGAGATAGGTCGTCATCGCCGACGGCCCTCGATAGCCGGCTCGTGCCAGCTGCTCGGCCGTGCCCTCGTCGGCAAACGCCTTCTCGAGCGAGAAGCGCTGCACGACGTTCTTCATGTAGTCCCGCCCGGCCACCTGCCGGATGGTGCGGGTCGGCTGCTCGCTCTGGTTGGCACCGCGCAGGCGGGCCATTTCCTCGGCGCGCATCTTCTCGCGCTCCAGCGCGACGCGGCGGATGCGTTCCCGCATCTTGGAGCCGCCGGCAAAGAAGGTGGCGCCCAGCGAAAAGACCATCGCGGCCGCCGCGATCGCGGCAAAGACAGCCACTAGGAACTTGCTGTCGGTCAGGGTCCTGATCAGATCGTCCATCGCCGGGGGTCCTAGAAGTCGAACTGGATCATGCGGTTCATGATGAAGCCGCCGATGAACATCAGGATGGCCGCGGCCCCGAGGCAGATCAGGCCGATATCGGTCTGCACCAGCGGCAGCAGGTAGGTCGGAGTGGTCAGCGAGACGAGGAAGGCGACGATGAACGGCAACGACCCGATGATGCCGGCCGATGCCTTGGCCTCGGACGACATCGCCTTGATCTTGCCCTTCATCTTCTTGCGGTTGCGCAGCACGCGGGCAAGGTTGCCCAGCGCCTCGGAGAGGTTGCCGCCCGCCTGGCTCTGCACCGTGATCACCACCACGAAGAAGTTCACCTCGGGCAGCGGCACGCGGTCATACAGGGTGAGCACCGCCTCCTGCATCGACTTGCCGAGCGACTGCTGGTCGAGCACGCGCTGGAAGTCCGACTTGATCGGCTCCTTGGCCTCGCGCGCCACGAGGCGCATCGAGTCGTTGAGCGGCAGACCCGACTTGACGCCGCGCACGATGGCCTCGACGGCGTTGGGAAGTTCCTCGAGAAAGCCGTTCTGGTACTTCTTGCGTCGCCGCCCGAGATACATGCGCGGCAGGAGGTATCCCGCCGCGGCCCCGAAGATCGCGGCATAGAGCAGTTCGAGCTGCAGCAGGAAGCAGACCACGAAGACGATCACGCCCAGGATGATCGAGTTGCGGATGAAGGCTGCCTGCTTGAGCTTCATGCCCGCCTGGTAGAGCTGATCCTGCAGCGGGATGCGCTTCTTCTTCTTTTCGAGAGCGGCGGTCTGCGTGCGCAGTGTCTGCTGGATTTCCTTGCGCCGGGCGTCGCGCGTCCGCTGCGCGTTGGCGTCGCGACGATTGGCCTGCAGGTCGCCCTGCAGCGCCTTGATGCGCTTCTCGGCCCGGCCCCCGCCGAGCAGCGAGGGTATGAATGCCAGGCCGGCAGCTCCCACTGCGACGGCGGCCAGCAGGGCCAGGATCAGCGGGTTCATCGCCTACTCCTTACGCACCGAGGATCTCGCGCTGCTCGACGTTGGACTTCTCCAGCGCCTCGACGAGATTGGCCTCTTCGTTGAAGTAGCGCGCCCGCTCGGTGAACTGCGGCTTGGTGATGCCAGTCGATCGGTGGCGGCCGATCAGGCTGCCGCTCTGGTCTTCCCCGAGGATGTCGTAGAGGAAGATGTCCTGCGTCACGATGACGTCGCCTTCCATGCCCAGCACCTCGGAGATGTGCGTGATCCGGCGCGAGCCGTCGCGCAGGCGCGCCGCCTGGACGATGACGTCGATCGAGGAGACGATCATCTCGCGGATGGTTCGGCTGGGCAGCGAATAACCGCCCATGGTGATCATCGATTCGAGGCGCGACATCGCCTCGCGCGGCGAGTTGGCGTGCAGCGTGCCCATCGACCCGTCGTGGCCGGTGTTCATCGCCTGCAGCAGGTCGAAGGCCTCGGGGCCGCGCACTTCGCCCACGATGATCCGCTCGGGACGCATGCGCAGGCAGTTCTTGACCAGGTCGCGCATGGTGATCTCGCCCTCGCCCTCGAGATTGGGGGGGCGGGTTTCGAGGCGCACGACGTGCGGCTGTTGCAGTTGCAGTTCCGCCGAGTCCTCGCAGGTGATGACCCGTTCGTCGCGTTCGATGAAGCCGGTGAGGCAGTTGAGCAGCGTCGTCTTGCCCGAGCCCGTACCTCCGGAGATCAGGATATTGGCGCGCACCCGACCCAGGATGCGCAGCACTTCGGCACCCTCGGGCGAGATCGAGCCGTACTTGACCAGCTGCTGCAGGGTCAGCTTGTCCTTCTTGAACTTTCGGATGGTGAGCGCGGCGCCGTCAATGGCGAGCGGCGGGGCAATGACGTTGACGCGGCTGCCGTCGGGCAGTCGCGCGTCGCAGATCGGGGAGCTTTCGTCGACCCGGCGTCCCACCTGGCTGACGATGCGCTGGCAGACGTTCATCAGGTGCGCATCGTCGCGAAAGCGCACATTGGTGAGCTTCACCCGGCCGCCGACTTCGATGTAGCACTTCTGGCTGCCGTTCACCATGATGTCGGCGATGTCGTCGCGGGCCAGCAGCGGTTCCAGCGGGCCATAGCCGAGCACGTCGTTGCAGATGTCCTCGAGCAGGTCCTCCTGCTCCGAGATCGACATCACGATCGACTTGAGCGCGATGATCTCGGCGACGATGTCGCGGATTTCCTCCCGCGCCGCGTCCTGATCCATCGTTGCAAGCTGGCTCAGGTCGATCGAGTCGATCAGAGCGTTGAAGATCGCCGACTTGGTCTGGAAGTATTCCTTGTCGCGCGCGATCGCTTCCGGACTGCGGACATCGACGATTCCCTCGTCTGGACGCCTGCCGGCATCGGCGGGGCGGGCCAGTTCGGTCCGCGTCGGCGCGGGGACCACCGGGGCCGCCGGGCGCGATGCCGGGGCATTGGCGCCCGGTGTGTTGCCGCCGAAACTGGTGCGCTTGCCGAACATCGGGAATCAGCCTTTCAGGCGCGCTTCTTCTTGAGGAAGGTCGGCAGCTTCAGCGGTGATCGGCTGACGGCCCTTTCCGGCGTGTTGCGGCCGGTCACGTGCATGCCGATGACCTTGAAGGTCTCGTTGGCGCGATTGCTCGCCGCAACCTCGGCGATCATCTGGCCATTGTTCGCTGCCGTCCCGAAGGTGGCCGCGTCGAAGGCGATCTGTCCCAGCAGCTTGCACTCGACGGAGGTGGCGAATTCGTTCGGTGGGATCTCCGGTCGGCGCGGCACCCCGACCTTGTTGAGCACCAGCAGGGGCTCGGACTCGGTGGGGCGCAGGCTCTTGATCGTGTCCGAGAGGTTCTTGGCGTTGCGCAGGTTGGCGAGGTCGGGCTCGGCGACGATGATGATCTCGTCGATGGTGGCGATGGTGTGCCGCACCCAGTTGTTCCACAGGTGCGGAATATCGAGAACGACCACGGGCGTGGTGCGCTGGCTGAGTTCGATCACCTGCTCGAACTCCCGCTCCTCGAAGTCGAAGGTCCGGTCGAGCACCACGGGCGCCGTCAGCAGGCTCACATGGTTCGCGGCCTTGGAACTGAGCCGGTCGAGGAGCGTCTGGTCCATCTTCTGGCTCGCCCCGATGGCGTCGGCGATGCCGTGCGGCGGATCCTGGTTGAAGTTGAGCCCGGCCGTACCGAACGGCAGGTCCAGGTCGAGGATGAGCACATCCTGCCGCAGATGCTGCGAAATCGCCCAGGCGACATTATGGGCAACGGTCGAACCACCGGACCCGCCCTTGGCCGAGACAAAGCCGATGGTGCGGCCGATCGGTGCGGCCCCTTCGGCTGCGAACAGCTCGGTGATCGTGGAGACGATCGACTGGGCGCTGGCCGGCAACACGATGTACTCCGACACGCCGGAGCGGATCAGTTCGCGATACAGCACCACATCGTTCACGTGTCCGAGCAGGATCAGCCGCGTCGACGCATCGCAGACCTCTGCCAGGCGTCCGAGGGCCGCCGGGATCTCGTCGGGCTGCAGCGACGTCTCGACGATGATCAGGTTCGGTGTCGGGTTCGACTTGTAGGTCTCCACCGCACCATCGAGCCCGCCATTGTGGGTGGTGAGGGCAACCTTGCTCATCCGGCGGTCGTGCAGCGTCGCCTCGACCAGCTGCGCGGTCTGGGAGTGTTCGCAGAACGCCTGGATGGTGATGCGCGGGATCAGCCGGGCGCCGTTGGCGACCTCAAGGGCGGCCTCCTCGGCCGGCTTGGGGGTGTCGCGGTTGAGGAAACTCATGGTACGCTTACTCCATCAATCCAGCAGGAAGCCGACCGAGCCGTTGTAGCTGCCGCGCGTGCCGGCGGGCCCGACGCCGTACATGTTCTCGAGGTGGCCGAGGAAGATCGCCTCGGCATCGCTGGCGAACTGCAGGCGGTCGGTCGGCAGGTCCGGCTGCTGCATGGTGGCCTTGGCATAGTAAGGGGTGACCAGCACCACCAGTTCGGTCTGGGCGTGGATGTAGTCCCGCGAGCGGAACAGCGCGCCGAGAATGGGCAGGTCCCCCAGTCCAGGCAGCCGGTCGATCTCCGAGCGGATGCTGTCCTGGATCAGGCCGCCGATGGCGAGGGTCTGGCCGACACCCAGTTCCACCGAGGTCTTGGCCTGGCGGTTCTTGATACCGGGCAGTGTCGTCGCGCCAACGGTGATACTGCCCTCTGCACTCAGTTCCGAGACCGACGTGTCGATCAGCAGCCCGATCGAACCGGTGGACTTGATGGTGGGCGTGAAGCCGAGTTTGACGCCGAAATCCTTGTAGCTGTAGCTCACGCGACCCTCCGCATCGATGTCGGTGGGGACCGCGAACTGTCCACCTGCGACGAACTCGGCGGGTTGCCCCGACATGGCCGTCAGCGTCGGTTCCGCGAGGGTGCGCACGGCGCGCTGCTGCTCGAGGGCGCGGATGTACGCGTCGATGCTGAGCCCGCCCACATCCACGCCGGCCTTGAAGCCGTTGGAGGTGAAGATGTTCGACACACCTCCGATCGGCTGGGTGGACAGCAGTTCGGTGGTGACGTTGCCGGCCGAGTAGCTGGCCCCGAGGTTGATGCCCAGTGTCTTGGCAACCTGCCGGTTGACCTCCGCGACGGTGACCTTGAGCATCACCTGCTGCGGGCCGCCGACGGTGATGACGCTGGCGACATTCTCGGGAGAGCCGGCGAACTGGCCGGCGATGGCCACCGCCTTCTGCGCGTCGTCTTCGGTGTTGGCGTAGCCCGACAGGACGATGCGGTTGACATTGTTGCCCTCGGCATTGACCAGGGCGACCGACTCCACCTCGATCCTGGCGGTCGGCAGGACCTTGGCATAGGTGTCGCGCAGCGCCGCGGCGACGTTGGACACAGCGCCCTTCACCGACACGTCCAGCACCACGATGGTGCGACCCTGTCCGTCCAGAAAGAAGATGTTGGTGTCGCCCGAGCCGACCGATTGCAGCACGGCGCGCCGCTTTGTGCGCATGATGGCATTGGCCACGGCGGGCTGCGAGACGATCACCTCCTGGGCATCGGCGGGCAGGTCGACGATCACCGACTTGTTCATCCCCATGCTGACATCCTTGCTGCCGCCGAATGCTTTGCCGGAGATGCTGATATGCGTCACCTCGGCCCCCTGGGCGTTGCCGAGGGCCAGCGGCGCCAGACCGAGGAGGACGCCAAGCAGGGCCGCGACCGCGGTCAACTTCAGCGTGTCACCGAGCAGACGACGAACAGGCATCGAGGGGATGGGCGACATGACAGGGTCCTCACGCATCACTGATCCACCGCGGTGTCAGCGGACTCGTTGGCAGTCTCATCATAGGAAGCGTTGTCGACGGCGGCATCGGCCTGCCGGCTGGACATCACGTCGACGTCCCGACCGAAGCGGATCAGGCGGATCGCGCGATTGACGCCGCTGTTCTGCTGGCGCACCTCGCCGCTGGCCTGGGCATAGTCCGCGATGGACCGCAGCACCAGTGACAGGGTACCGATGCGGCTCGAGTTGATCACCAGTTCACCCTGGGCTGGGTCCAGCTCGAGCGTGGCGATGGCACTGTCCTGGAACACGCTGGAACGCGGATCCTCCGGATCCGGCGTCTCGCCGGTCGTCCCGGCCTCGCCCAGGCGCAGCCCGATGGCCAGCACCTTGATGTTCGACAGGATGGTCTCGGACACGGTGCCGCTGGTTCCGGGGCGGCTGAGGACCAGATCGACGCGGTCATTGGGCATGATGTAGCCGCCCGACGCGGACGCTGCCGAGACCTGCACCGAGACCGCCCGCATGCCCTTGGCGAGCACCGCCGAGAGGTAGCCTTGATCCGACCGGACCAGCTTCTGCTGCATGATCGGCTCGCCGGGGAAGAACTCGAAGCGGGCGACGGCACCGTTCATCTCGGTGAGCGCGTCGGGCAGCGCGGTCTTGGTCACGTATTCCGGCCGGACGGCGAGTTCCGGCCAGTCCTGCCATTCGATCGTCTCCTCGGTCAGGCGCTGGCCGACACCGATGGGCAGCTTGGCGACCAGAATTTGCTCCTTGGCCTCCTCGACGACCTTGGTCGGACCCTCGACAACCACCTGCTCCGGGGTGTCGCTCCGCGTCGCGAGGAAGGCCGCCAAACCACCAGCCAACAGGGCCACCAGCAGCAGAATGAGGCGCGACGCTCGCATCGGCGAAACTCCGGGACAATAGACGCAAAGGCGTCCGACTACTCAGTCCCCGACTATCCGGGCAAAGGGTCAAAGTTTGGTTAATCGATGCTTGTCAATTACGGTTAACGGGCCGTTCCCGTCGTGCATCACGCGACGAAGTGCTGGAAGATGATGCTGTCGGAATAGACCAGCAGGCCAGCTGCTGCGAGCGCAATGCCATACGGAACGCCGGACTTGCTGTCGTGCAGTCGGTCGATCCAGGCCACCCGGCGCAACCGCTCGGGCAGGGGCCAGCGTCGCGCCGCCAGCAGGATGAGCGTTAGGGCGCCCCCGAGGAGCGACGCGTAGACAAGATAGGGCAGCATCATGCCGAAGCCGAGCCACAGGGTCGTGGCGGCCACCAGTTTGGCGTCGCCGCCGCCGATCCAGCCGAAGGCGAAGAAGGCGAAGGAGAAGACCAGGACCAACGCAGCGCAGGCCAGGTGCATGCCGATGGTCTCGAGCGGCATGCCGATGGCGAGTGCAAGCACGAAGAAGCCGACGATCACCAGCAGCACGAGACGGTTGGATATCCGCATGGTCAGCAGGTCCGAGGACGCAGCCAGCGCCATCAGCAGCGGGAAGACGAGCAGAGCGACAACGGACAGGGCAGGGAGCATGGACCGGCTGGTTCACGGACTGGCCGGTCGACCGGCTCTGCAGCAGCTTCGCCGAGCAGGGTTAACAAACCCCGAACAACAAGAAGGGGGCACGCACGCCCCCTTCGGAATTCGCAGCGATACCGCGATCGGTATCAGGTCGTCGAAGCGCTGTTGAGCTTCGTCGAGATCTTGTTGAAGAGGCCGGACAGGCTGCCACCGAGGGTGGTCGCGGCAGCGATGATGCCAACGGCGATGAGCGCGGCAATCAGGCCGTATTCGATCGCAGTGGCGCCGGACTCGTCATTCACGAAACGAGCGACAGTGTTCATATTGGGGCTCCTTGCACACGTCATTCTGTGACAGCATCGCTGGATGCGTCAGCACCGTTCGACACATCGAACATAGCCTTACGCTAGAGGGGACGTCTTGATTTTGGGTTAATCGGAAATCGCTGAAAGGCCCGCACCACGGGGCTTTCCGGCGTGGTCAACAAGGCGTTTCGGCCGACATCGCAAACGTACCGAATCTACCGAGAAGCCCGGATTCCGGCACTAAAGTTCTGATTACGAACAATCTCGCCCGAGTCCTGCGTGGCTCCGTTTGCCAATTGTTCACCATTCCGCGCAACACTTGGTTCAGCGTAGTCCTCAAGTAAGCCGAGGTCCCTTCTGATGATCCGCAAGAGTTTGGCGGTGCTGACCTGCCTTCTGACCGTCTGCGCGTCGGCGCCGTCGGCCCTCGCCGAAGGGGCCCCGGTAAGCGTCAAGGTCAACATGGCGCGTATCCTCCGGATCAATGCTCCGGCGGCGACGGTGATCATCGGCAATCCCGGCATTGCCGACGTGACCATCCAGGATCCGCAGACACTCGTGCTGACCGGCCGCAGCTACGGACAGACCAACCTGATTGTCCTCGACGGCATGGGCAATCCGATCGCCGACACATTGGTCGAGGTCGTGCAGGATTTGGCGAACGTGGTGACCGTCTACATGGGCGACAAGCGCGGCACGCTGGCCTGCTCCCCCGTCTGCCAGTCGATCATCATGCTCGGTGATGACAGCGACTTCACCTCCGACGCCGTCGGCTCCGCCTCGACCGTTTCGGCGATGGCGGCCGGCAACTGAGCACTGCCGGTTCGCGCCAAATCTCCGGCCCTCACTAACCAATGCTTAGTCCAGCGCCGGTAACATGCGGGGCATGGCGCGAATACGATCCCTTGTGCGGTGGCTGATGATGCCGGCATTGCGCCGCGGACGCGCCTTCGCGCGCGACGACCGCGGCGTGACCGCCATCGAATTCGCCATCCTGGCCTTGCCGTTCTTCACCATCATCGCGGCGATTCTCGAGACCACCCTGGTGTTCTTTGCCGGGCAGATTCTCGACAGCGCCGTGCAGGACGCGGCCCGCCTCCTGCGCACGGGTCAGGCTCAGAACGCCACCTACAATGCCAGCAACTTCCGTACCGCGATCTGCAACGGCCTCTTCGGCATGTTCAACTGCGCGAATCTGCGCATCAAGGTCTCGGTCGTTTCCAACTTCAGCAGTGCCACTACCAGCTACCCGTTGCCCACTGGAGGCAGTTGCACGCCCTCGAGCTGCGACTGGACCATGTCGGAAAGCTATGCGCCGGGAGTCGGCGGCGAGGTGGTGCTGGTCCAGGCGTACTACAAGTGGCCGACGATAGTGCATCTGCCGGGATTCAACCTGCAGGATCAGCCGGACGGCACCCGCCTGCTCGGTGCGGTGCGCGTGTTCAAGAACGAGCCGTTCTGATGCTCGGCCGGAACCTTCGCTTGTTTGTCGGTCTGGCCCGGGAAGAGCGGGGCGTCGCCGCCGTCGAGTTCGCCCTGATCCTGCCGCTGCTGATCCTGCTCTACTTCGGAACCGTCGAGTCTGCGTCGCTGTTCACGGTTGATCGCCGGGTGGCGACCGTGGCGAGCACCATGGCCGACCTCGTCTCACGCGAGAAGAACTCGATCAGCCAGAGTACGACGCTGGCCAACTATTTCCAGGCCGCAAACGGCATCATGCAACCCTATCCGACGACCAACCTCACGCAGGTAGTTACTTTGCTCAAGGTCACGTCCGCCGGAGCGACCACGGTGGTGTGGAGCGTCGGACACAATGGCGGCGTCGCCCGGACCGTCGATGCGAGTTATGACCTGCCGGCCTCCAGCCAGATCAACCTGCTTGCCCGGACCAACAGCTACCTCGTCATGTCCGAGATCTCATATCCCTACAAGCCGCTGTTCGGCATGGTGATCACGAACGCGATCAACCTCTCGCGCACCGAGTACTTCCTGCCGCGCTACGAGGCCAAGATCGACCTCGTCAGTTGAGCGTCGCCGCGCTTGCCCCCTGTGGCAGCGCCATGCCATAGGCGGGCGGTCGAACAGTGAGGCCCCCATGCACGACACCCTGATTCCGGTCTTCGACCTCGGCGGCGTCTTCGTCGACTGGAACCCGATGTACCTGTTCCGCAAGCTGTTCGACAGCGAGGAAGAGGCACAGTGGTTTCAGGACAACATCTGCACCAGGGACTGGAACCTTACCTTCGATGCAGGCGACATCTACGCCGAGGGCGTGGCGCGGCTGATTACCCGCTATCCACGATACTGGCGTGAGATCCAGGCCTACGACCAGCGCTGGAAAGAGACACTGGGTGAGCTGATCCCCGGAACGATCGCCATTCACGATGAACTGATCGCCGCCGAGGTCCCGACCTTTGCGATCACCAACTTCTCCTGGGAAAAGTGGATGAGCTGCCTCGGCGAATGGCCGTTCCTCGAGAAGTTCGATGGCGTGGTCGTGTCCGGGCTGGAGGGGTTGGTGAAGCCCGATCCGCGCATCTACCGCGTCTTCTGCGAGCGCTACGGGCTTGCACCCGAGAGCTGCGTGTTCATCGACGACAGCGAGCCCAACGTCGTCTCTGCGCGGAAGTTCGGCATGCACGCCGTCCACTTCACCGATCCCAGGGCGCTGCGCAAGGAACTTGTCGGCCTCGGCCTGCCCGTGAAGAAGTAGCCGGTTCGGGCCTGGTGCAGTCGACCTGCACCCGCGGGGTCATGCGGGCGTGAAGGTGAGCGCGAGCCCGTTCATGCAGTAGCGCAGTCCGGTCGGCTGCGGACCATCGGTGAAGACGTGGCCGAGGTGGCCGCCGCAGCGCCGGCAATGCACCTCGGTACGCGGATATCCCAGCTTGTGGTCGGTCGATTCGCCGACGGCATTCTCGAGTGGCTGGTAGAAGCTGGGCCAGCCGGTGCCGCTGTCATACTTGGTGGCCGCGTCGAACAGCGGCAGTTCGCACCCGGCGCAGGAGAAGATCCCCGCCCTGTGCTCGTCGAGCAACGGAGAGGTGCCGGGATACTCGGTGGCCTCGTGGCGGAGCACCTCGAAGACATTGGGGGGAAGTTTTGCCTTCCACTCGGCCTCGGACAGCGAGACCTCGAAGCTGCCTTCCGCGGCAACGCTGCCGCCCATCGGGCGCAAGGCCGCCGCCGCGGCCCCCAGTGCCAACAGCGCTACGCCACCGGAAAGCAAGGAACGACGACCTATCTGCATGGGACTGCCCTTTCACTGTTTCGGAGAGTAACGCCGTGCGAGCTCTCCGTGCACCTCAAAAACCCGTGTCCCGCCCATTGGGCGGAACACGGCGCGTGGCCTGTGCGTCGGAGTTCGCTGGACCCCGGCGAAAGGCTACATCTTGGGCAGCAGCACCTTGTCGATGACGTGGATCACGCCGTTCGACTGGATCACGTCGGCAATGGTGACATTGGCAACGCCGCCGGCCTCATCGGTGATCGTGACCATGCCGTTGTCCGCCTTGAGCCAGAGCTTGCAGCCCCCGAGGGTATCGACCTCGTGCGTGCCGCCATCGTCCATCGCCATCTTGCTGATGTCCGCTGCCAGCGCCTTGGCCGGGATCACATGGCAGGTGAGGATCTTGGTCAGCTGGTCCTTGTTCTCGGGCTTGAGCAGCGACTCCACCGTGCCGGCCGGCAGCGCGTCAAAGGCGGCGTTGACGGGGGCGAGTACGGTGAACGGGCCGTCGCCCTTCAGCGCGTCGACAAGTCCGGCCGCCTGCACCGCGGCCACCAGGGTGGTGTGGTCGGGCGAGGTCACGGCATTGTCGATGATATCCTTGTTCTCGTACATCGGCATGCCGCCGACCATCGGGTTTTCCGCATGCGCCACGCCGGCAATGGCGGAGATCGAGAGCATGGTGGAGAGGGCGAAAAGGCGCAGGGTGGAGAGCTTCATCTGGTGTCCTTCCTTGGTTTTCCCGCGTGCTTTGCGGTAAGGCGGACGAAGTTACGAGGAGGCTTCCGGCAGAGTTTCAACTACGACGGCGGGGCCGGATCACGATCTGTTGGTGCTGCCGAAGTGATCCGGGCGGCAGGTTCGCTCGTTCGCGCGCGCGGCCGAGCGCCTAGATCGGCGTCGCCGCGCCCTTGGCGACGATGGGCCCCGTCGGCGCTCCGCTGGGTGAGCCGCCGCGCGGTTCGACGGAGATGGCCAGCACGGTGCCTGCCTCGAAACGTGCCGTGATCTCGGGGCTGAGCGTCACGTCGCTGCGCGCCAGGGCGCGGATCACCCCCATCGAAATGGGGGGAGACGACCCCGTGATCGCCCACAGTTCGAAGTCCTTGTCCGGCGCCGCCTCGCCGGAGAGCCCGGTGACCCGGACGCTGCCGGTTGCCGGATTGACGAGCGCGACGAAGCTGACATCCGAGCCCTGCTCGTTCAGCGTCGCTACCAGTTGATCGGCGAAAGCCCGTGGATCGAGCCTTGGCGGCTGCAGCAGGTTGAACACCATGGCGACGAGTGCGACCGACAGCCCGGCCGCCGCCAGGCCACGCCACAGCGGCAACGAGTTCCACCAACCAGCGAAGCCCGGTGGCGGGCCGAACAGCCGCCGATCGATCTCCGGCCAGGCTCCCGCCGGTGGCTTTGCCTCGGCGAACTCGTCATCGAGGCTCGACAGGCGGACCTGCCAGAGCCGCAGTTCAGCGGCGAGACCGGGTTCGGCAGCAAGTCGCCGGGCCAGTGCCGCATGCTCGGCAGCATCCAGCAAGCCGAGCGCATACTCGGCAACCAGCACCCGATCACTCTCGCTAGCACCGCTGTCGCCGTCACGGCTCATGCCGAAAGACACTCCCTGAGCTTGATGAGGCTGCGTCTCAACCAGGTCCGCATGGTATTGAGCGGTACCTTGTGGCGCACCGCCAGTTCCTCGTAGCTGAAGCCGTCGAGATAGGCCCCGCGCACGCAGTCGGCTTTGTCGGGCTCCAGCGCGTCGAGGCAGCCCTCAATGCGGCCGCGTTCGGACCGCTCGATGCTGGCCTGTTCCGGCGTCGGCGCCGCGTCGGCAATTTCGCTCGCCGCATCGATATCCGCGGCTGCCGGCTTTCTGGCCCGCAGCAGGTCGAGGCAATGGTTGCGGGCCACCGCCACCAGCCAGCTGATCGGGCTGTAGCCCCCCATGACGTATCGATCCGCGCGCTGCCAGACCTTGACATAGACGTCCTGCAGCGCCTCCTCGGCTTCCGCCCGGTCTCTCAGGATACGCAGTGTCACACCGAAAAGTTTCGCACTGGTGCGCCCGTAGAGGTCGCGGAACGCGTCCCGGTCGCGCAGTGCCACCCGGGCGATCAGGTGGGCGATGTCGGGCGGGTCAGGGGACATGAACAGACCCTAGCGACTCGCCGCCCGGCTGCCTAGCCTCGCACCGCGACAAGAAAGCATCGCGATTGCGTGTTGAAGCGATCCGCAAAACCGCTTTTCCCGCGGCGCCAATGCGCTATAGGACGGAGTATCATGGATACGCAGCGCGCTATGCCCGACATCGAGAGTTTCTCCCGCGACGCAGCCGTCTTGAGCCAGGCGCTGCCCTATATGCAGCGCTATGAAGGCAAGACCGTCGTCGTCAAGTACGGTGGCCATGCCATGGGCGACATCGCGCTCGGCCGCGGCTTTGCACGCGATATCGCACTGCTCAAGCAGTCCAAGGTCAACCCGATCGTGGTGCACGGTGGTGGGCCGCAGATTGCGTCGATGCTGAAGAACCTCGGCATCGAGTCGAAGTTCGAGGGCGGACTGCGCGTCACCGACCAGCGGACGATGGACGTCGTCGAAATGGTCCTTGCCGGCTCCATCAACAAGGAGATCGTGGCGCTGATCAATGCCGAAGGCGAGTGGGCGATCGGCCTGTGCGGCAAGGACGGCAACATGGTCTTTGCCAGGAAGGCCGAGAAGAAGGTCAAGGACCCCGGCTCGAACATCGAGCGCCTCCTCGATCTCGGCTTTGTCGGTGAGCCGGTGGAGGTCGACCGCACGCTGCTGGATCTCCTGGCGCGTTCCGAGATGATTCCGGTCATTGCGCCGGTCGCGCCCGGCCGCGATGGCAACACCTACAACATCAACGCCGATACCTTCGCCGGTGCCATCGCCGGCTCCCTCGGCGCCAAGCGCCTGCTCTTCCTCACCGACGTCGACGGCGTGCTCGACGCCAACAAGCAGCTCATCCCCGAATTGACCATGCGCGATGCCAAGGCGCTGATCGCCGACGGCACCATCTCGGGCGGCATGATCCCCAAGGTCGAGACGTGCCTCGAGGCGCTGGACAATGGTGTCGAGGGCGTCGTGATTCTCAATGGCAAGACGCCGCACGTGGTCCTGGTGGAGCTGTTTACGGCTCACGGTGCCGGCACGCTGATCGTCCGCTGACGCCATTGCTGGCCTCAAGCGCGGCGGCCGCCATCGCGGGCGGCCGTCTTCGTTCAACTCCCTGCCGCAGGGCGTCCCGCGGCGGGTGCCTCTGGCCGCCTGATCCTGAGGAACGGCACCAGCACCACCACCAGTGAGAAGGCGACGATTTGGTAGACGATCGCCGGCCCTGCGGCTGAGGCGTAGGCGGCCTTGGGCGGCATTCCGGACATGAAGTTCTCGCCCAGGATGGTGAAGAAGATTTCGCCCACGATGGCGATGCCGAAGGCGCCGCCGATCTGCTGGAACGCCTGCAGCGCTCCCGCGCCGGCGCCGGCGTCTCGTGGGGGAACCCCCGACAGCACGGTCTGGAACAGGCCGGAAAACCCCAGGCCGAGCCCGAGACCGGCGATGAACAGCGGCGGGAGAAAGCTCAGGTGCTCTGCCGTCTCACCCAGGCCCCTGAACACGATGTCGACCCAGCTGATGCCGAACACCAGCAGTGCCGCCCCCAGCCCCAGCCGGGTCCTGAGATAGCGCTGTCCGAGTCGGCCGATGACCAGTGAAACGACCATCACGCCGACCGAGAATGGCGTGTTGATGAGGCCGGACTGCAGGGGCGTGAACCCATAGCCCTGCTGCAGGCTCAGGGAGATGACCATGAACATTGCCGGGATGCCGGAGGCGAAGATCGTGGTGACGAGCAGCCCAAGCAGGAAATTGGGATTTGTGATGAGGCTGTAGTTGAGCAGTTGCGGCGCATTGGTGGCGGCACGGCGACGCTCCCAGAGCACGAACAAGACCACGAGCACCAGCGAGCCGCCCATCAGCCCGAACGCCCAGGCCGGCCAGCCATAGGCACGCCCTTCGATGATCGGAAACACCAGCGCAACCGTCGCCGCACCGAACAGCCCGATCCCGACGAAGTCGTTCTTGAGGTCCGCGTGGCCGGGGGTCCGGGGAATCAGGAACCAGCCTGCGACCAGCGCAAGGACGCCGAACGGGATGTTGACGAGGAAGATCGGCCGCCAGTCGAGGCCACCGATATCGGCTCCGATGAGCAGGCCGCCAACCAGGGGTCCGGTGACCGCGGCAAGACTGGCGCTCAGTCCGAACAGCGAGAAGGCCTGTCCTTTCTCCTCGGGCGGAAACGTCACCTGGGCAATGGCAAGCACCTGCGGCGTCATCGCCGCCCCGGCGAGGCCTTGCAGCACGCGTGCGACAATGAGCCATTCGATCGAGGGTGCGAGGCCGCAGAACGCCGATGCCGCCGTGAAGGCCGCCACTCCGATGAGGAACATGCGGGTTCGTCCGACCACATCGCCGAGCCTGCCGAACGGCAGCAGCCCCAAGGCAAAGCTCAGCACATAGGCCGCGATCACCCACTCGATCTCGTTGGGCCCCGCGCCCAGGTCGCGCTCCAGGCTGGGCAGCGCGACGTTGACGATCGTGACGTCGATCAGGTTCATGAAGCTCGCGAGCAGCAGCACGAACAACGCGATCCAGCGGCGCGGGTCGGCCTCGGCCTTGCTGGCCGGGGGGTGGAAGGCGTGACTCATTGGGCTGTGTCCTTTGCGACGTTGGGGTTGGCGACGGCGCGGCGCAATTCGGCGCACAGTCGCTCGTAATCGGTGGAGGAGGCGTCGGCGACGCGGCCGAAGCCGACCAGGGCGCCGATGACCATCTGGGCGGCAGGCTCCGGATCGAGGTCAGCGCGGAAGCTGCCGTCTTCGCGGCCGGCCCGCAGGATATCGGCCATCATCTCGCGCCAGCGGGCCATCATTGGCTGCACCGCATCCCGCACCGTGGGATCGCGCCGGCCGCGCTCCAGCAACTCGGACATGACCGCGAGTACCTCGAGCTTCCGGGTGAGCATCTCGTGGAAATCGAAGAACTCATGCTCGAGCCGCTCGCGCGGCGTGAGGTGGTCCCGTGGCCGAAGCTGGGACTGGGCCCGGAACTCGGTCCGCATCGATTCGGTCACCAGCCCGACAAGCGCCTCCTTGGTCGGCACGTGATAGTGCAGGGTGGCGACATTGATCCCCACCCGGTCGGCGATGTCGCGGGTGCGCAGGCCCTCCATGCCCTTCTCGACGATCAGAGCACAGGCCGCCCTGGCGATGGCCTGCCGGCGGTCTTCGCTGCTTTCTCGCTTGTGCGGGGGGGTGTGCGCCATGCGTCGGGTCTCGATCGTCACCGGCGTGTAACACCTCAAATCGACACAATCAATCAGTTGATTGAGAAAATACAGAGCGCTCTCTGGTACCATCCTGGCGCAGGGGGCCGGGCCGTTGCGGGATTTGCGGCCTGTGCGCCAACCCCCGAGGCTGGCCCGCGGGAGGCCATCATGCTAGACGAGTTAGGGAGCAAGGGTGGCGATGAGCTTCATCGACAGGTACTGGATGCTGATCGGCGCGGTTGCGCTGGTCCTGTTGATCGTCGGCGGCGGCTACTATTTCGCGGGTGCCTTCAGCGGCACCTAGCGCCCGACCGATGCCCAGGAGCCGAACGGCCGAATAACCGGTATGCTGATGCCATGAACCCAATCCCATCGCCTCGCTCGCTGTCCCATGTCCGCGACTGGGTCTTTGATCTCGACAACACCCTCTACCCGCGCGAGTGCAACCTGTTCGCGCAGATCGACCTGCTGATCTCGGACTACATGGTGGGGGTGACCAACCTGCCCTACGACGCGGCAAGGCGGTTGCAGAAGGACTATTACCGCGACTATGGCACGACGCTGAACGGGTTGATGCAGCTGCATGACGTCGATCCGGATCACTACCTGTCCACTGTCCATGCGATCGACTATTCGCCGGTGGCGCCGCACGAGGCGCTGATTGCGGCGATCCGCTCACTTCCCGGGCGGAAGTTCATCCTCACCAATGGCGATGTCGGCCACGCCCGGTCCGTGCTCGGGCGCCTCGGTAATGCCGCCGATCTGTTCGAGGACATCTTCGACATCCGCGCCATGAGCTATCGGCCCAAGCCTCTTCCGGAGGCCTATGAGTCGTTCTTCTCCACGCATGGCATCGACACGCAGAAGGCGGCGATGTTCGACGACCTCGAAAAAAATCTGCTCGTGCCGCACGAAACCGGCATGGTCACCGTGCAGGTGGTGGCGAGCGACGATTTCGCCCACGACCAGGTCGATCCCTGGGAACTCGAGCGGACCGGCGGCGCGCATGTGCACCACGTCACCGCCGACCTCGCAGGCTTTCTCAGCAAGTTGCCGTAGCTTGGCCCGGCCAGCCGTTTCGCCCTGTCCGTGGCGATGCGGCTACGACGCCATCTCGACTTCGGGGAGGCCATAGTGCGCACGTATGACGTCCCAGCCCTCCCTGGCGCTGTCGACGACGGTGAACAGCTTCACATCATCCGGCGAGATGGTGCCGGCCTCCGCCAGCGCGTCGAAATTGATGATCCGGCGCCAGAACTCGATCCCGAACAGCAATAGCGGGATGCGCTCCATCCGGCCGGTCTGGATGAGCGTGAGCGTTTCGAAGAACTCGTCGAGCGTGCCGAACCCGCCGGGAAAAATGGCAACGGCCCGCGCCCGCATCAGGAAGTGGATCTTGCGGGTCGCGAAGTAGTGGAAATTGAAGCAGAGGTCCGGCGTCACGTAGCTGTTGGGAGTCTGTTCATGCGGCAGGACGATGTTGAGGCCGACAGTGGGTGCGCCGACATCGCCGGCCCCGCGATTGCCCGCTTCCATCACGCCGGGCCCGCCGCCGGTCACCACCACGTAGTCGCGGAAGTCGAGCGCCTTCGAGGTCAGCGAGGCGTACTGTGCAAAGCGCCGCGCCTCATCATAGTAGCGCGAGGCGGCCTCGAGGTTCTGCTTCTGCACTTCGTTGCGCGCCGCCCAGGCCGACTGTCCCGGTTCGGGAATGCGGGCGCCGCCGAACAGCACCACGGTCGAGTTGATGCCCTTCTCCCGCAGACGGAACTCGGTCTTGAGGTACTCGAGCTGGAACCGGACGCCGCGCGTATCCTCCGAGGTGAGGAAGTCGTCATCGGCAAAGGCCAGCCGGAAGGTCGGCGACAGGGTCTGGGCGGTCGAGGGGGCCTGTTTGGCTGCGTCGATATCCTCGATCGAGGTGCGCAGCGAAGTGTGCCGGCGTCTGGCCATTCTGGCTCTCCGTAGTCTTGAGCACGGATCGTCGCAGACGCGGGTTAAGGACACGTGGCGGACTGCGGGTCCTGGCGATGCGCGACATCGATTGACTCGGGTCGGCGTGCCGCTAATGTCCGCGCCGTCCAGCCCCGGAGAAGGCCCTCATGTCGACCTACGCCGATCTTGCCCAGACCATCGATTCCGCCTGGGAGGCCCGCGCTGAGATTTCTCCTGCAACCGGCGGTACTGTCCGCGACGCCGTGAACACGGCGCTCGAACTGCTCGATTCGGGTAGGGCGAGGGTTGCCGAGAAGCTGGATGGCGGCTGGCAGGTCAATCAGTGGCTGAAGAAGGCCGTGCTGCTGAGCTTCCGGCTCAACGACAATGCCGTGATCCAGGGCCCGGGCGGCACCACCTGGTGGGACAAGGTGCCATCCAAGTTCGAGGGGTGGGGCGAGAACCGCTTCCGCGAGGCGGGATTCCGCGCCGTGCCCGGCTCGATCGTCCGCCGCGGCGCTCATGTCGGCAAGGGCGTCGTGCTGATGCCGAGCTTCGTCAATATCGGCGCCTTCGTCGACGAGGGCTCGATGGTTGATGGCTGGGCGACCGTCGGCTCCTGTGCCCAGATCGGCAAGCACGTGCATCTGTCGGGTGGCGTCGGCATCGGCGGGGTTCTCGAGCCGATGCAGGCAGGTCCCACCATCATCGAGGACAATTGCTTCATCGGTGCTCGTTCCGAGGTGGTCGAGGGGGTGGTCATCGGCGAGGGCTCCGTGCTCTCCATGGGCGTCTACATCGGTGCCTCGACCAAGATCGTCGATCGCGCCACCGGCGAAGTGCACATCGGCCGCGTCCCACCCTACTCGGTGGTTGTCTCCGGGAACCTGCCCGGCAAGCCCTTCCCCAACGGCCAGCCCGGTCCGAGCCTCTACTGCGCCGTGATCGTCAAGACAGTGGACGCGCAGACCCGCAGCAAGACCGGAATCAACGAGTTGCTCAGGGACTGAGGCACTTGATCGATCCCGTCCTGCTGCTCGCCGACCTGATCCGCCAGCCCTCGGTCACTCCAGAACCCGCCGAAGTGCTCGAGGTGATCGAGCGCGCGCTTCTCCCGCTCGGATTTGTATGCCAGCGCGTGCGCTTCGAGGGCGACGGATCCTACCCGGTCGACAACCTCTTCGCGACGCGCGGCACGGTTGGCCGGCATCTCCTCTTTGCCGGGCACACGGACGTGGTTCCGCCGGGGGACGTCGCTGCCTGGGCTCATCCGCCCTTCGCCGCCGAAATCGTCGATGGCACGATCTACGGTCGCGGTGCGGCCGACATGAAGTCCGGCATCGCTGCCTTCATCGCGGCCGTATCGGCGGCAGTTGCCGATGGCAGCGCCGACAAAGGCACCGTCTCGCTGGCCATCACCAATGACGAGGAAGCCGACTCGATCAACGGCACCGACAAGTTGATGGCCTGGGCCGGGGCCCGGGGACACCGCTTCGATTTCGCCATCGTCGGCGAACCGAGCGCCACGGCGCGGGTGGGCGACAGCATCAAGGTCGGTCGGCGAGGTTCGCTCAACGGCCGGATCACCGTCACCGGGACGCAGGGCCACGTGGCCTATCCGGACAAGGCGAACAACCCGCTGCCGGTCGCCGCTGCCCTGCTCCTGGCGCTCTCGGGCAAGCTGGACGACGGTAGCGAGCACTTTCCTCCCTCGAACCTCGAGTTCACCTCCGTCGACGTGGGCAACGACACGACGAACGTCATTCCGGCGACGGTCAGGCTCCGCTTCAATGTGCGCTACAATGACCGCTGGACTCCCGAGGCCCTGGGTGACGCCGTGCGGGAAGTGATTGCCGGCCAGGACCTGCGCGACTGCACCGTGGTCTTCGAGGTCGTCGGCAGGCCGTCGCGTTCTTTCCTGTCGCCGCTCGGCGGCGGCGTCGAGACGCTGATCGAGACCATCGCCCGGGCCACCGGCATCCCGCCCGAACTCTCGACCGGGGGAGGTACCTCCGACGCGCGGTTCATCGCCGAGTATTGCCCGGTGGTGGAATTCGGGCTCCCCGGCCCCTCCATGCACAAGGTCGACGAACACGTGCGGCTCGCAGACGTCGAAGCGCTGGCGCGACTGTACCGCGACTTCATCGCCGACTATCTGGGATAGGCGAGAGCGGCCGCCTCGTTTGCGCGGGCACCCGCTTGGGCGTGCTTGTCACCGCGCGTTCCCGGCTCTACATGCAGCACACCCATGGCGAAGGACCGCTGAGTGTCTCGACCGACCACGACCTACACCGCCGAGGTGCGGAGTGCCCTGCGCGGCATTCTGGCCCTGCTGACCGGTGACCGATCCGCCGCGCGCTACTTCGATTTCTCGCGTTCGGGAATGGCAGGCAGCTTCATCGCCGTGCTCGCCGTTGCCGCCGTGCAACTGGTGGCGCAGGTGGCGCTCGGCATCGGCGGACCCGGGGACATCACCCGCGGTGCAGTGCAGACGGTGATCATCTATGGCGCCTTCATCGGGGCGAGCGCCGTGCTGCTATCGTTGATCGGACGGCGTGACGCCTTCCCGCCATTCGTCGTCACCTACAACTGGACCAACGCGGCGCTGACCGTCCTGCTGCCGTTCCTGTTCCTGACCGGAGTCCTCCCGACCCTGGTGGTCACCCTGGTCGTCACCCTCCTGTTGCTCGTCAACATCGGTCGGCTGGTCATGACGCTGAAGGGCGGCCAGATCGCCATGCTGCTCGCGACCCAGATGATTGGCGGCATTGTTGCCCTGATCATCGTCTCGGTCCTGTTTCCGGTTGGGCCCGGCGAGATGGGGTTGCTTCAGTAGTCCACGCCGGTGAGGTAGAGTCCGTCGGGCGGCGCCAGCGGGCCGCAGGCGGCGCGACTGCGCGCGTCGAGCGCGCCGCGGAACTGCGCCGGCGTCCACCGCCCCTCGCCGACCAGTTTCAGTGAACCCACCATCGACCGTACCTGGCTGTGCAGAAAGCTCTGCGCCCTTGCCGCGACAACGACCATCTCCCCGTGTCGGCTGACCTCGAGATGCTCCAGCGTACGGATCGGCGAATTGGCCTGGCATTCCGAGGCACGAAAGGTCGTGAAGTCATGGCGACCGAGAATGAGCTGCGCCGCTGCATGCATCGCTGCCGCATCGAGCGGGACCGCGACGTGCCAGACCCGCCCCTCCTCGAGCGCGGCCCGTGCCCGTCGGTTGAGGATGCGGTACTCATACCGGCGCGCCGTGGCCGAGAACCGGGCCTCGAAGTCGTCCGCGGTCCGCGAGGCCTCGACGATCGCCACCGGGTGCGGCTTGGTGTGAAAGTTGAGCGCCTCGCGAACCCGGAACGCATCCCACTGCCGCGACAGGTCGAAACTGACCACCTGGCCGAGTGCGTGCACTCCGGCATCGGTGCGCCCCGCGGCCTGGATCGAGACGCTCTCTCCGGAGAACCGGGCAATGGCCTCTTCCACAACCTGTTGCACCGACATCGCATTGGCTTGCCGCTGCCAGCCGCAGAACGGCCGGCCGTCATACTCCACGGTGAGTCTGTAGCGCGGCATCAGCCGGCCCGTTCGGGCAGGGGCCCCGCGCCGCGCAGGAAGGTAGCCGCGTCCATGGCGCCCTTGCCCTCCCGCTGCACCGCGACGAGGCGCACGGCACCAGTGCCGCAGGCCACGGCAAGATCGGCGAGGATCGTCCCCGGTGGCGCTGATCCCTCGCTGAGCGTGGAGCGCAGCACCTTGATGCGCGTGGGCATCCCATGCAGAGCGAGTTCGCACCAGGCGCCGGGGAAGGGCGCGAGGCCGCGGATCAGGTTGTGGACCTCCTGCGCCGACCGGGTCCAGTCGATGCGCGCCTCGGCCTTGTCGATCTTGGCGGCGTATGTGACGCCTTCGGCCGGCTGCGGCGTGAACTCAAGGCTGCCGCGCTCCAGCGCGGCGAGGGCTCGTCCCATCAGGTCGGCGCCGACCAGCATCATCCTGTCGTGCAGTTCGCCTGCCGTCATGTCCGCGCCGATCGGCATTTCCTCGACAAGCCCCACCGGGCCGGTATCGAGTCCCTCGTCCATGCGCATCACCATGACGCCGGTGCGCCTGTCGCCGGCCATCACCGCGCGCTGGATCGGAGCTGCACCGCGCCAGCGCGGCAGCAGCGAGCCGTGCAGGTTGAGGCAGCCGAGCCGCGGCGCAGACAGGATCGCGGCGGGCAGGATCAGACCATAGGCGACGACAACCGCCAGGTCGGCCTCGAGGCCGGCAAAGGCCGCCTGTTCCTCGGCCGACTTCAACGAGCGCGGTGTATGCACCTCGATGCCGAAGCCCTCGGCAGCAAGATGCACCGGCGACTTGCGCTCGGCCTGGCCGCGCCCGGCGGGTTTCGGGGCGCGGCTATAGACGGCCACGACCTCATGGCCGGAAGAGACGATCTCGGTGAGGGTGGGCACCGCGAACTCGGGCGTGCCCATGAAGATGATGCGCATCGATCGGCAGTCCTCACACCGGGGTCACCCCGGCGAAGGCCGGGGCCTGTCCTGAGATGGTCCATAACCCTCGGTGGTTGATTGATCCAGCTCAGAATGGAGTCCGGCCTTCGCCGGAAGGACACCGTGCGGGTGGGCAGCGCCTACCCCGCCCGGCGGGCCTGCTTCTGAAACTTCTTGAGCACGCGGTCGCGTTTCAGCCGGCTCAGATAGTCGATGTAGAGCACACCGTCGAGGTGGTCGAGTTCGTGCTGGATGCAGATGGCCAGCCGGTCGCCGGCCTCGAGCTCAACCGTCTCACCCTCGAGACTGGTGTAGCGCACCTTGACCTCGGCCGGTCGCTCGACCTCGTAGTAGAGTTCGGGGATGGAGAGGCATCCCTCTTCCGTCGTGACGGTCTCGTCCGAATAGCTGAGGATTTCGGGGTTGATCATGACGATCGGTGCCTTGGGCTCGTCGTCCTTGCTGAGGTCCATCACCACGATGCGCCGCAGTTCGCCGACCTGGGGCGCGGCGAGCCCTATTCCTGGCGCGTCGTACATGGTGTCGAGCATGTCCTGGGCCAATTGCCTGATCCCGTCGTCGATCTTGTCGATCGGCTCGGCAATCGCGCGCAGGCGCTCGTCGGGCAGGATCAGGATGGGGCGCTTGGCCATGGAATGGGTCCTTTGCGGCAAGTGTTGCTGAATATGGTATTTCCAGCTGCCCGGTCAACCGGCCGAAGGCGAACAAAAGGGAAACCGAATCGGATAGGGTCGCGTGATGGACCGCGTACTCGTCACCATCGGTGAAGCCGCCATCACGCTCGAGCAGGGGCTGCTCGGCGCCGCCGGGCTCTTCGTGCTGCTGCTGGTGAGCGTTCTCGTCGTCCTGATCCGCCAGGCGCGCGACCGGCAGGACGAGGCGCAGCGGCTGCACGACGAAGCGGTGGCGGCCCGCGTCCGCTCCGAGGAGACCGAGCGCACCATTGCCGACCTGTTGCGTGTCCAGTCCGAAATGACCGGGCGCATGCAGACCATGAGCGAGATCTTCGGTTCGCGCACCTCCGATCTGGCTCGCCTTGTCAACGAGCGGCTCGACAGCCAGGGCCAGCGCATCGGGGCGGTGGTGCAGGAGACCAACCAGCGCACCAACGAGAGCCTGGCCAAGCTCCAGGAGCGGTTGGCGGTGATCGACCGGGCGCAGTCCAACATCACTCAGCTGAGCCAGGACGTGGTGTCGCTGCAGGCGATCCTTGCCAACAAGCAGACGCGCGGCGCCTTCGGCCAGGGCCGCATGGAGGCAATCCTGGGGGACGGGCTGGCGCCGAATGCCTATGGCTTCCAGACCACCCTCTCGAACGGTCGCCGCCCCGACGCAATCGTCTACATGCCCAATGGCGCGCCGCCGCTGGTGATCGACGCCAAGTTTCCGCTCGAGAGCTGGCAGCGCCTGGCCTCGGCGCAAAGTCCGGAGGAACTTCGCTTCGCTGCCAACGGTTTTCGCACCGACATGGGTGTCCACATCAAGGCGATTGCCGAGAACTACCTGATCGCCGGCGAGACGGCGGACACCGCCTTCCTGTTCGTGCCCTCGGAGTCGATCTTCGCCGACCTGCACGAGAAGTTCGAGGATGTGGTGCAGCGCGCGCTGAAAGCACGCGTGGTGATCGTTTCGCCCTCGATTCTGATGCTATCGGTGCAGGTGGTGCAGGCACTGCTGCGTGACGTGCGCATGCGCGAAGAGGCCCACCGCATCCAGAAGGAGGTGCGGGAACTGCTTGCCGATATCGGCCGGCTCGATGAGCGTGTGCGCAAGCTGCAGACGCACTTCACTCAGGCCGCCGGCGACATCGGCGACATCGCCACCTCGTCCTCCAAGGTGGCGCGACGCGGCGAGCGCATCGAGGCCATGGAGTTCGATGACCCGGTGCTGCCGCAGCGCCTCGCCGGCGAGTAGTCGGGGCGGTCACAAGCGCTCACAAGGGCGTCATCCGCCATTCCTGCTTGGCATTTGTGTCGTAGCGTGGCGCACCACAGAGGAGGATGCCATGGACGATCGTTCCGACGCCGGCCCGAAGATCACCCAGGAGATGATCAACCTTTTCGACGACTACACGCATCTCAGTCTCGATCGACGCCGGTTCATGGATCATCTAGCCAGGCTCGCCGGTTCGATGAGCGCGGCAACCGTTGCCGCGGCCATGATGGCGTCCAACAGCCGGGCAGCCGGACTGGTCGCCGAGGACGATGCGCGGCTGCGGGGCAGTGACATCACCTATCCGGGCGCGAGGGGCGAGATGAAGGGCTACCTCGTCATCCCGGCGACAGGCGGTCCGTTCGGCTCCGTCATCGTCGTCCACGAGAATCGCGGCCTCAATGCCCATATCAGGGATGTGACGCGCCGCGTCGCGCTGGAGGGATTTCTGGCGCTGGCGCCAGATTTCCTGTCCGACCTGGGGGGCACCCCGGCCGACGAGGAGGCGGCCCGGCCGATGTTCCAGACGCTCTCGGCGGCCGATGTCGCGGCAAACGGTGTCGCAACCGTCACCTTCCTGTCGGGTCACGAGAAGTCCAACGGCAAGGTCGGGGCGATGGGGTTCTGCTGGGGCGGCGGCACCGTCAACAACCTTGCGGTGTCCTCACCCGAGCTCAGGGCCGCGGTCCCCTACTATGGCGGACAGCCCAATCCCGAGGCGGTGCCGGCGATCAAGGCCCGGCTGATGGCGCACTATGGCGGCCTCGACGATCGCATCAACGCCGGCATCCCGGCCTTCGA
>NZ_JAYRYM010000014.1:0-36996 GCF_041917035.1 Devosia sp.
GATGAGAAGAAGTCGTGAGTGGTGAATTGTGAATGGTGACTCTCAAAAGCCGATCACTGACTACCGCGACCTCGATGTTTGGAATGAGTCGATGAATTTGGCCGCTGACGTCTACGAGTTGACTGGGTCCTTTCCGAGAGAGGAGATGTTCGGCATGACGTCACAGATGCGCCGCGCGTCCGTGTCGGTGGCGGCGAATATCGCGGAGGGTTTCGGTCGCCAGCAGACACGCTCGTTCATCCAGTTCCTCCGGATATCGCAGGGGTCGCTCAAGGAGGTCGAGACGCTGGTCCTGCTTGCAGGCCGCGTCGGACTGGCCAGCGGCGAGCCCGTCGAGCGGCTGATGGCTCGATGCCAGCGCATCGGGAAGATGCTCGTCGGGCTGATCAGAAAGCTGGACCTGAAGGAGGATCGGCGATGATGGCGTTGTGCACCATTCACCATTCACGATTCACCATTCGCGATGCCACCCCCGGGGTCATTGTATGAGCGCCGAGGCCGACGTCCGCAACTTCACCATCAACTTCGGTCCGCAGCACCCGGCGGCGCACGGCGTGCTGCGCCTTGTTCTCGAACTCGACGGCGAAGTCGTCGAGCGCGTCGATCCGCATATCGGCCTGCTGCACCGCGGCACCGAAAAGCTGATCGAGACCAAGACCTACCTGCAGGCCGTGCCGTATTTCGACCGGCTCGACTACGTCGCGCCGATGAACCAGGAGCATGCGTTCTGCCTCGCGGTGGAAAAGCTGCTCGGCATCACGGTGCCGTTCCGCGGCCAGCTGATCCGCGTGCTCTTCGCCGAGATCGGCCGGCTGCTCAGCCACATCCTCAACTGCACGACCCAGGCGCTCGACGTCGGCGCGCTGACGCCGCCTCTCTGGGGCTTCGACGAGCGCGAGAAGCTGATGATCTTCTATGAGCGCGCCTCGGGCAGCCGCATGCATGCGGCCTATTTCCGGCCGGGCGGCGTGCATCAGGACCTGCCGCAGGCCCTGATCGACGATATCGGGGCCTTCTGCGATCCGTTCCTCAAGGTCCTCGACGATCTCGAGGGGCTGATGACCGGCAACCGCATCTACATGCAGCGCAACGCCGATATCGGCGTCGTCTCGCTCGAGGATGCCTGGAAGTGGGGGTTCTCGGGCGTCATGGTGCGCGGCTCCGGCGCCGCATGGGACCTGCGCAAGGCACAGCCCTACGAGTGTTACGATCGCCTCGAGTTCGACATTCCCATCGGCAAGAACGGCGACTGTTACGATCGCTACCTCGTCCGCATGGACGAGATGCGCCAGTCTGTCCGCATCATGAAGCAGTGCGTCGACCTGCTCGGTTCGCCCGAAGGGCAGGGCCCCGTGTCGTCGACGGACGGCAAGGTGGTGCCGCCGCGCCGTGGCGAGATGAAGCAGTCGATGGAGGCCCTGATCCATCACTTCAAGCTCTACACGGAGGGCTTCAAGGTTCCCGCCGGCGAAGTCTACGCCGCCGTTGAGGCTCCGAAGGGCGAGTTCGGGGTCTATCTCGTCTCGGACGGCACCAACAAGCCCTACCGCTGCAAGATCAAGGCGCCCGGCTTCGCGCATCTTTCGGCGATGGATTTCCTGTGTCGCGGGCACATGCTGGCCGACGTTTCGGCCATCCTCGGCTCGCTCGATATCGTCTTCGGTGAGGTCGATCGCTGATGTCTGTCCGTCGCCTCGCTGATGCGTCCGTTCAGCCCGAAGGCTTTGCCTTCTCGGACGAGAATCTCGCCTGGGCGAGAAGGAAGATCGCCGAATATCCTGCCGGACGGCAGCAGTCCGCCGTGATCCCGTTGCTGTGGCGGGCGCAGGAGCAGGTCGGCTGGGTGACCCGCGCCGCGATCGAGTACGTCGCCACCATGCTCTCGATGCCCTATATCCGTGTGCTCGAGGTCGCGACCTTCTACACCCAGTTCCTGCTGAAGCCGGTCGGTCGGCTGGCGCATGTCCAGGTCTGCGGCACCACGCCGTGCATGCTGCGCGGCGCCGAAGACATTCGCCACGTCTGCGAGCGGCGCATCAACCACGCGCCGCTCGAGACCAATCCCCAGGGCACGCTCAGCTGGGAAGAGGTCGAGTGCGCCGGTGCCTGCGTCAACGCACCGATGGTGATGATCGGCAACGACACCTACGAGGACCTGACGGTCGAGAGCTTCGAGGCCCTGCTCGACAAGTTCGAGGCCGGCAAGGGCAATGAAGTCACGCCGGGACCACAGATCGCGCGGCAGTACTCGGCGGCGGAGGGCGGTCGTACCACCTTGCTCGACGCCCCGACCGCCAGGCGCACCTACAAGCCGTTCCCGCCTCCGGCGGCTGCGGCTCCGGCTCCGGCTCCCGCCGCTCCGGCCGCGGCCCCGGCATCCGCGCCGCCCCTTCCGGCCGGTCGTTCCAGCCAGGATCCGCCCACCCAGCCGGGCCGCAAGCGGACCGGATCGGAAGAATCGGCCCCGGCCCTCAGGGGCCCCGCCGGCGCCCCGAAAGCCTCCACGGCTGCCGCAGAAGCCGAGCGCACGCAGGCCAGTGCATCGGCCGGCGCTGACGGCACGCCGAGCAAGGCCATGCGGGAGACCGCCACCGGCGCCGAATCTCCGGCCGGCAAGATCGACGGCGGGGTCGCCCCCGGCAAGAAGCCGGTGCGCAAGCTGTTCGAGGCGCCCGCCGATGCTGCCGACGATCTGAAGCTGATCTCCGGCGTCGGTCCGGTGCTCGAGCGCAACATGAACGCCCTCGGCATCACCACATGGGCGCAGGTCGCCCGGCTCACCCCCGAACAGATCGCGGCCGTCGAGGGCGAACTCGGCTTCAAGGGCCGTGTCACCCGCGACAAGTGGCTGGAGCAGGCCGATGCGCTCGCCACAGGCGGCGTCGCCGAGTACATCAGACGCTTCGGCAAGGACCCGCGCTGATGGCTGAGGTGACCAACGAACTGATCTACGAAGTGCTGAAGGCCATCCAGGGCCGGCTGGGCATTATCGAAGACCGGCTGAGTGCGGTGGAAATGCGGATCGATGCCCTCGCTGAACAGACGCGAGCGCTGACCATCAGCCACAACGCGACCAACACCGACGTTGCCAATCTCTACCGGATGTTCGGAACCATGGATCATCGTCTCGCGCGCATCGAGCGCCGCCTCGAAATCATCGAAGAACCGGTGAAATAGCCATGCTCGCAGATCAGGATCGCATCTTCACCAATCTGTACGGCCAGGGCGACTGGGGCCTCGAAGGGGCGCGGGCGCGCGGCGCCTGGCAGGACACGGCGACCTTCATCGAGCGCGGCCGCGACTGGATCGTCAACGAGGTCAAGGGCTCGGGCCTGCGCGGCCGCGGCGGCGCCGGTTTCCCCACGGCCCTCAAGTGGACCTTCATGCCCAAGGAGGGCGCCGGCGACGGCCGCCCCAGCCAACTCCTCGTCAATGCCGACGAGTCCGAGCCGGGCACCTGCAAGGATCGCGAGATCCTGCGCCACGATCCGCACCACCTGGTCGAGGGGTGCCTCCTCGCCGGGCGCGCCATGGGCGCGCACATCGCCTATGTCTACATCCGCGGCGAGTTCATCCGCGAGCGCCACCACTTCGAGGCGGCCGTGCAGCAGGCCTACGATGCCAGGCTGATCGGCAAGAACAACATCCACGGCTGGGACTTCGACATCGTCGTCCACCACGGCGCCGGCGCCTATATCTGCGGCGAGGAAACCGCGCTGATGGAGTCGCTCGAGGGCAAGAAGGGCCAGCCGCGCCTGAAGCCGCCGTTCCCGGCCGCGATGGGCGTCTACGGCAACCCGACCACGGTCAACAACGTCGAGTCGATCGCCGTCGTTCCGGAGATCCTGCGCCGCGGCGGCGCCTGGTTTGCCGGCATCGGTCGCGCCAACAATACCGGCACCAAGCTGATGTGTGTCTCCGGCCACGTCAACAAGCCGGCGACCTTCGAGGAGGCGATGGGCGTCACCTTCGAGGAGATCATCGAGAAGCACTGCGGCGGTATCCGCGGCGGCTGGGACAACCTCCTGGCGGTGATCCCCGGCGGCGCCTCGGTCCCCTGCGTCCCGGGCGAGAAGATCCGCCACGCCATCATGGATTTCGACGGTCTGCGCGAAGTCGGCTCCTCGCTCGGTACAGCCGCCGTCATCGTCATGGACAAGTCCACCGACATCATCAAGGCGATCTGGCGCCTCTCTGCCTTCTACAAGCACGAGAGCTGCGGCCAGTGCACGCCCTGCCGCGAGGGCACCGGCTGGATGATGCGCGTCATGGAACGCATGGTCGAAGGCCGCGCCCAGAAGCGCGAGATCGACATGCTGTTCGAGGTGACAAAGCAGATCGAAGGCCACACCATCTGCGCCCTGGGCGACGCCGCCGCCTGGCCGATCCAGGGCCTGATCCGCAATTTCCGCCCCGTCATCGAGGCGCGCATCGACGCCTACACCTACAGTTCGACCAGCGACGGCGCCGTGCCGTCGATCGCGGCGGAGTAAGGGATGTCGGAAGAACCCGATAACGTCGTGCTCGCATTGCTCCGGCGCCTGGATGCCAAGATGGACCGTGTGATCGATGACCTGCACGATGTGAAAGTGCGTCTGACTGCGGTTGAAGGGGGCCTCAGCGTCGTCCAGCGTCGGATCGATCGCCTTGAGGACCGGGTAGAACGCATCGAGCGCCGTCTCGATCTGGTGGATGCACACTGATGGCAAGTATCAAAGTCGACGGCCAGCTCGTCGAGGTCCCGGACTACTACACGCTGATGCAGGCGGCCGAGGCTGCCGGCGCCGAAATTCCGCGCTTCTGCTACCATGAGCGCCTGTCGGTCGCCGGCAATTGCCGGATGTGCCTCGTCGAAGTGAAGGGCGGGCCGCCCAAGCCGCAGGCCTCCTGCGCCATGAGCGTCAAGGACCTCCGTCCCGGCCCGAACGGCGAGCCGCCGGAGATGTTCACCAACACCCCGATGGTCAAGAAGGCCCGCGAGGGGGTGATGGAGTTCCTGCTCATCAACCACCCGCTGGATTGCCCGATCTGCGACCAGGGCGGCGAGTGCGACCTGCAGGACCAGGCCATGGCCTACGGCGTCGACAAGAACCGCTACGCCGAGAACAAGCGTGCCGTCGAGGACAAGTATCTTGGCCCGCTCGTCAAGACCTCGATGAACCGCTGCATCCACTGCACGCGCTGCGTCCGCTTCACCACCGAAGTCGCCGGTATCTCCGAGATGGGCCTCACCGGCCGCGGCGAGGATGCCGAGATCACCTCCTATCTCGAGCGCGCGCTGTCCAGCGAACTGCAGGGCAATGTCATCGACCTCTGCCCGGTCGGCGCATTGACCTCCAGGCCTTACGCCTTCCACGCCCGTCCATGGGAACTGGTTAAGACCGAGTCTATCGACGTGATGGATGCCGTCGGCTCCAACATCCGCGTCGACAGCCGCGGCCGCGAAGTGATGCGCATCCTGCCGCGCGTCAACGAGGCGATCAACGAGGAGTGGATTTCCGACAAGACCCGCTTCGTCTGGGATGGTCTCAAAAGCCAGCGCCTTGATCGCCCCTATGTCCGCCACAACGGCAAGCTGAAGCCGGCCAGCTGGGACGAGGCCTTCGCCGCCATCGCCAGGGCGATCAAGGCCTCGGGCGGCGGCAACAAGGTCGGCGCCATCGCCGGCGATCTCGCTGCGGTCGAGGACATGTACGCGCTCAAGGCGCTGATGACCTCGCTGGGCTCCGGCATGACCGATTGCCGTCCGGCGATGTCGGGGATCGATCCCTCGATGCCGCGCTCGGCCTACATCTTCAACCCCACCATCGCCGGGATCGAGGAGGCCGATGCCATCCTCATCATCGGCGCCAATCCGCGCAAGGAAGCGGCGGTGCTCAATGCCCGCATCCGCAAGGCCTGGCGCGCCAGGGGCACGCCGATCGCGGTGATCGGCGATCAGGCCGACCTCACCTACACCTACGAGTATCTCGGCAACAGCCTCTCGGCCCTCGTCGATCTGGTCGCCCGCAAGGGCAGCTTCGGCGAGATCCTCGCCAAGGCCGTGCGGCCGCTGATCATCGTGGGTGAGGGGGCTGTGTCGCACGGCGCCGCCCATTCCAAGCAGATCGGCCGCGACGTCATCGCCATGGCCAGTAAGCTCGCCACCGGCTCGGGAGCTGCCGAGGACTGGAACGGCTTCGCGCTGCTGCACAACGCCGCCGGCCGCGTCGGCGGGCTCGACATCGGCTTCGTGCCGCATGAGGGCGGCGTTTGCTCGGCCGACCAGATCGGCCTTGCCGGCAAGGGCGAACTCGACGTGCTGTTCCTGCTCGGCGCCGACGAATACGACATGCAGGCGACGGGCAAGGCCTTCGTCGTCTATGTCGGCACGCACGGCGATGCCGGCGCGCACCGTGCCGACGTGATCCTGCCCTCTGCCGCCTACACCGAGAAGTCGGGCACCTATGTCAACACCGAGGGTCGCGTGCAGCTCGCCGAGCGTGCCGTGTTCCCGCCCGGCGACGCCAAGGAAGACTGGGCGATCTTCCGCGCCCTCTCGGCCGTCCTCGGCAAGCCGCTGCCGTTCAACTCGCTGACCGGGCTGCGCGCTGCCCTTTACGCCGAGTATCCGCACCTCGCGCGGCTCGATCAGATCGCCCAGGGCTCCGTCGCCGATATCCGCAAGCTCGCGGGTGCTGCCGTCAAGTCGACTGCCGCGACCTTCACCTCGCCGGTCGCCGATTTCTACCTCACCAATCCGATCGCGCGGGCCTCCGCGACGATGGGCGAATGCGCCGCACTGGCGGCCGGCCTCAAGCAGGCCGCTGAGTAAGGACCCGGGGTATGGATTTCATCGTTTCAGCGCTGGATTACCTGCTGGGCATCCCGATCTTCGGGTGGGGCGACCAGGTCGGCTTCGTCTACAAGGGCCTGCTGTTCCTCGTCGCGCTGCTGATCTTCACCGCCTACATCCTGCTCGCCGATCGCAAGATCTGGGCGGCGGTCCAGGTGCGGCGCGGCCCCAACGTGGTTGGCCCGTTCGGCCTCTTGCAGAGCTTTGCCGACCTCCTGAAGTTCGTGTTCAAGGAGCCGGTCATCCCGGCCAGCGCCGACAAGGCGGTGTTCCTGATCGCGCCGCTGGTCACCTCGGTTCTCGCGCTCAGCGCCTGGGTGGTGATCCCCGTCGATGCCGGCTGGGCGCTCGCCAACATCAATGTCGGCGTCCTCTACATCTTCGCCATCTCGTCCCTCGGCGTCTACGGCATCATCATGGCCGGCTGGTCGTCGAACAGCAAATATGCCTTCCTCGGCGCCTTGCGCTCGGCGGCGCAGATGGTGAGCTACGAGGTCTCGATCGGCTTCGTCATCATCACCGTGCTGCTGGTGGTGGGGTCGCTGAACCTCACCGACATCGTCGTTGCCCAGCAGCAGATGGGGCTCGCCCACCTGCTGGGCGTGCCGTGGCTCAGCTTCCTCAACTGGTTCTGGCTGCCGCTGTTCCCGATGTTCGTGATCTTCTTCATCTCGGCGCTGGCCGAGACGAACCGGCCGCCCTTCGACCTGCCGGAGGCCGAGTCCGAACTCGTCGCCGGCTTCATGGTCGAGTACTCCTCGACGCCCTACCTGCTGTTCATGCTGGGCGAGTACATCGCCATCCAGCTGATGTGCGCCATGACCACCATCCTCTTTCTCGGAGGCTGGGCGTCGCCGATCGACACGCCGCTGCTCAACTGGGTTCCCGGCTCGATCTGGTTCGTGCTCAAGCTCTGCCTGGTGTTCTTCATGTTCGCCATGGTGAAGGCGTTCGTGCCGCGCTACCGCTACGACCAGCTGATGCGCATCGGCTGGAAGGTGTTCCTGCCGATCTCGCTGGTGATGGTCATCGCCGTCGCGGCGATCCTCCAGTTCACCGGCTGGGGCTGGCACGGGGGGGCCGTCTGATGAAGTTCGTCCAGTTCCTCAACGGTCTGCTGCTGCGCGAGTTCGTCGGCGCCTTCTTCCTGTCGATGCGCTACTTCTTTGCGCCCAAGAAGACCATCAACTACCCGTTCGAGAAGATCCCGTACTCGCCCCGCTTCCGCGGCGAGCACGCGCTGCGCCGCTATCCCAATGGCGAAGAGCGCTGCATCGCCTGCAAGCTGTGCGAGGCGATCTGCCCGGCCCAGGCCATCACCATCGAGGCCGGTCCGCGCCAGAACGACGGCACCCGCCGCACCGTGCGCTACGACATCGACATGGTGAAGTGCATCTATTGCGGCTTCTGCCAGGAGGCCTGCCCGGTCGACGCCATCGTCGAGGGCCCGAACTTCGAATTCGCCACCGAAACCCGAGAGGAGCTCTACTTCAACAAGGAAAAGCTCCTCGCCAACGGCGACCGCTGGGAGCGCGAGATCGCGGCCAACATCGCCGCCGACGCGCCGTATCGGTGAGAGCAGAGATGTCCACGATGAACAGCCACATGCACGGATCACCTCTCCCCCGGGGGAGAGGTCGGCGCGCAGCGCCGGGTGAGGGGGCCTTCCCCTTTGCCGAGAGCCTGCTGCAGGGCCCCTTCACCCCGACCCTCTCCCCCCAGGGGAGAGCGGGCGCGAGTTCCGAGTGCTCAACATGACCCTGCCGCTGTTCTTCTTCTACGTGTTTTCGACCATCGCCGTCGCCTCGGCGCTGATGGTGATCGCGTCGCGCAACCCCGTGCATTCGGTGCTGTTCCTCATCCTGACCTTCGTGAACGCCTCGGGGCTGTTCATGCTGGCGGGAGCGGAGTTCCTCGCGCTGATCCTGATCGTCGTCTACGTCGGCGCCGTGGCGGTACTGTTCCTGTTCGTCACCATGATGCTCGATGTCGATTTCGCCTCGCTCAAGCAGGGCATGCTGCAATACGCACCGATCGGGGTGGTCGTCGGCATCATCCTGCTCGTCGAGCTGTTGCTCGTCGGTGGCAGCTACGTGCTGTCCCCCGAGGTGACGTCGCAGGCCGTCGTGCCGATCGAGGCAGGCGTCGACAATACCAGGGCGCTCGGTCAGCTGCTCTACACCCGGTACGTGTTCCTGTTCCAGGGCGCCGGGGCAGTCCTGCTGGTCGCCATGATCGGCGCCATCGTGCTGACGCTGCGCCACAAGAGCGGCGTCAAGCGACAGGACATCTACCGCCAGTCCAACCGGACGCGCGCGCAGGCGACCGAACTGGTCAAGGTCAAATCGGGGCAGGGGCTCTAAATGCTGGCAGAGGCTGGAATCGGGCTGGGGCACTACCTCACTGTCGGGGCGATACTGTTCACGCTGGGCGTGTTCGGCATCTTCCTCAACCGCAAGAACATCATCGTCATCCTGATGTCGGTGGAACTGATCCTGCTGTCGGTGAACATCAACTTCGTCGCCTTCTCCGCGCAGTTGGGCGATCTCGCCGGCCAGGTGTTCGCCCTGCTGATCCTCACGGTCGCCGCCGCCGAGGCGGCCATCGGCCTCGCTATCCTCGTCATCTTCTATCGCAACCGCGGCTCCATCGCCGTGGAAGACGTCAACTCGCTGAAGGGCTGAGCCGTGATCCAGGCCATTGTCTTCTTCCCGCTCGTCGGGGCCCTGATCGCCGGCCTGCTCGGTCGCATCATCGGGCATCGCACCAGCGAGTACATCACCACCGGCCTGCTGATCGCCTCGGCGGTGCTGAGCTGGATCGTCTTCGCCGGCTACTGGTTCGCCCCCGAGGCCGCCGAAGGCGCCGGCCACGCCGAGGCGACCAAGGTCGTGGTCCTGAGCTGGATTCACTCGGGCGCGCTGCAGCTCGATTGGGTGCTGCGCGTCGATACGCTCACCGCCATCATGCTGGTGGTGGTCAACACCGTCTCGAGCCTCGTCCACGTCTACTCCATCGGCTACATGGCCGACGATCCGCACCGCTCCCGCTTCTTCGCCTACCTGTCGCTCTTCACCTTCGCCATGCTGATGCTGGTGACGGCGGACAACTTCCTGCAGATGTTCTTCGGCTGGGAGGGTGTCGGCCTCGCCTCCTACCTCCTGATCGGCTTCTGGTACACGCGGCCTTCGGCCAATGCTGCGGCGATGAAGGCCTTCGTCGTCAACCGCGTCGGCGATTTCGGCTTCGCGCTCGGCATCTTCGCGGCCTTCATGGTGCTCGGCCACCTCGACTTCGACGGCGCCTTCCACGCCGTGCCCGAGCACGCGGAAGCCACCATGCGCTTCCTCGGCTGGGACGTGCATGCGATGACCGTGGTCACCCTGCTGCTCTTCATGGGCGCCATGGGCAAGTCGGCGCAGTTCCTGCTGCACACTTGGCTGCCCGACGCCATGGAGGGCCCGACGCCGGTCTCCGCCCTGATCCACGCCGCCACCATGGTGACCGCCGGCGTGTTCATGGTCGCGCGGTTCTCCCCGATGTTCGAAGCGAGCGGGTTCACCATGATGGTGGTGATGCTGGTCGGCGCGATGACGGCGTTCTTCGCCGCCACCGTCGGCCTCGTGCAGAACGACATCAAGCGCGTCATCGCCTATTCGACCTGTTCGCAGCTCGGCTACATGTTCGTGGCGCTCGGCGCCGGTATGTTCTCGGTCGGCATCTTCCACCTGTTCACCCACGCCTTCTTCAAGGCGCTGCTGTTCCTCGGCGCCGGCTCGGTGATCCACGCCATGCACCACGAGCAGGACATGCGGAACATGGGCGGGCTCAAAGCGAAGATCCCCTTCACCTACTGGATGATGATCATCGGCACGCTTGCGCTGACCGGCGTCGGCATTCCTGGCACGCCGCTCGGCTTTGCCGGCTTCTTCAGCAAGGACGGCATCATCGAGGTCGCCTACGCGGCCGGCGAGTCGACCGGCTACATCGTGTTCTGGATGCTGGTCGTCGCCGCGATGTTCACCAGCTTCTACTCCTGGCGCCTGATCCACCTCACCTTCCACGGCAAGCCGCGCGAGGCCCATGCCGGGCACGGCCATCACGCGCACGACGATCACGGCCACCACGGCAGCGCCTTCGACAATGCGCACGAAAGCCCGCGCGTCATGCTGGTGCCGCTGGCCATCCTGGCGGTTGGCGCCGTGCTGGCCGGCCTCGTCTTCAACGAGCTGTTCTTCGGCCATGCCGAGCACATCGAGCACTTCTTCCAGGGCTCGGTTGTGGTTCCGCACGAGCTGCTCGAGGCCGCCCACGCCGTGCCTTACTGGGTGAAGTCCTCGGCGACGATCGCCATGCTGCTCGGCTTCGGTGCCGCCTGGTACATGTACCTCTACGACACCGCCATGCCGGCCCGCATCGCCGCGACCAATCCGGGGCTCTACCGGTTCCTGCTCAACAAGTGGTACTTCGACGAGCTCTACGATCTCATCTTCGTCAGGCCGGCGCTGTGGATCGGCCGGGCGCTGTGGAAGGGCTTCGATGACTGGCTGGTCGACAAGACCATCACCGAGGGCCTTGGCCATCGCGTCAAGGACGTCACGGCCCGCGTGGTGAAGCTGCAGTCCGGCTATCTCTACCACTACGCCTTCGCCATGCTCATCGGTATCGCGGCGCTGCTCACCTGGGCCATCGCCGCCGGGGGACTGCTCTGATGTTCTTCAGTGACCATCTTCTGACGATCATCACCGTCCTGCCCACGATTGGCGCGCTGGTGCTGCTGCTCGTCGGCGGCAAGGGGGAGGGGACCGACAACCTCGCGCGCTGGATCGCGCTGGCCGTGACGCTCGTCACCGCTGTCCTCAGCCTCTACCTGTGGGCACTCTTTGATCCGGCGAACAGCGGGTTCCAGTTCGTCGAGAACTACCCGTGGATCGGCGAGTCGATCGGCTACCGCATGGGCGTCGACGGCATCTCGGTGCTGTTCATCCCGCTGACCGCGGTGCTGATGCCGGCCGTCGTGCTCACCAGCTGGGGATCGATCACCAGGCGGGTGAGGGAATACATGATCGTGTTCCTCATCCTCGAAACCTTCATGATCGGCGCCTTCGCGACGCTCGATCTCGCCGTCTTCTACGTGTTCTTCGAGGGCACGCTGATCCCGATGTTCCTGATCATCGGCATCTGGGGCGGGGCGCGGCGCATCCAGGCGACCTACAAGTTCTTCTTCTACAGCTTCACCGGCACCGTGCTGATGCTGCTGGCCATCATGTACATGTACTGGCAGGCCGGCACCCTCGATATCCGCGCGCTGCTCGCCTTCAGGTTCCCGCCCGAGGTGCAGACCTGGCTGTGGATCGGCTTCTTCGCCTCCTTCGCCGTGAAGATGCCGATGTGGCCGTTCCACCGCTGGTTGCCGGAGGCGCACGTCGAGGCGCCGACCGGCGGCTCGGTGATCCTGGCGGCGATCCTGCTCAAGCTCGGCGGCTACGGGTTCATCCGCTTCTCGATCTCGATGTTCCCCGATGCCTCGCACCAGTTCGCGAACTTCGTGTTCGTGCTGTCGATCGCGGCGATCATCATCACCTCGCTCGTCGCTCTCGTGCAGACCGACATCAAGAAGCTGATCGCCTATTCGTCCGTCGCCCATATGGGCTTCGTCACCATGGGCATCTTTTCGGGCAACATCCAGGGCATCCACGGCGCCATCTTCCAGATGATCTCGCACGGCATCGTCTCGGCCGCGCTGTTCCTCTGCGTCGGCGTCGTCTACGACCGCATGCACACCCGCGAGGTCTCGGCCTATGGCGGGCTGGTCGAGCGCATGCCGCGCTACGCCTTCGCCTTCATGGTCTTCACCATGGCCAATGTCGGCCTGCCAGGCACCTCGGGCTTCGTCGGTGAGTTCCTCACCATGTTCGCGGTCTTCCAGGTCAACACCTGGGTGGCGTTTTTCGCCGCCTTCGGCGTCATCCTGTCGGCCGGCTACGCCCTGTGGCTCTACCGCCGCGTGATTTTCGGGGCGCTGACCCGGGAGTCGCTCGAGGGCATTCTCGACCTCGACCGGCGCGAGATCGCCGTGCTGGTGCCGCTGGTGATCCTTACCATCCTCTTCGGCTTCTATCCCGCGCCGATCCTCGATGCGACCGCCGCATCGGTGGGGCTCGTCGCGGAAAACTTCGCCAACGCCATCGACGCCGCGCCTGCGGCCGTCGCGGCGGCGCACTAGGAGACGGGCATGACGTCCGACGTTTCGAGCTTCGCTGCGCTCGCCCCCGCCTATCCGGAACTGCTGCTCGCTGTCGGCACGCTGGCGCTGCTGCTGGTCGCCCTGTTCTGGAAGAACGGCCGGTCCGGCGTCATCGCCTCCGCGGCCATCGTCCTGCTTGTTGCCGCGCTCGCGGTGCTGCTGATCCAGCCCGCCGATGGCGTGCTGTTCAACGGCGTCTTCATCGTCGATGGCTTCGCCCGCTACATGAAGGCGCTGGTGCTCGGCGGTGCGGCGCTCACCGTGCTGATCTCGCTCAATGTGAGCCGCGAGCATGGCATCGACAAGTTCGAGTACTCGGTGCTCATCCTGCTCGCGACGCTCGGCATGATGGTCATGGTTTCGTCCAACGACCTGATGACCCTCTACGTCGGCCTCGAACTGCAGAGCCTGGCGCTCTACGTCGTCGCCGCCATGAAGCGGGACGACAAGCGCGCCACCGAGGCCGGTCTCAAGTACTTCGTGCTCGGCGCGCTGAGCTCGGGCATGCTGCTCTACGGCGCCTCGCTGGTCTATGGCTTCACCGGTACCACCCAGCTCGATCAGATCGTCGCCGCCATCGCCCTCGATACCCGCTCGATCGGCCTGATCTTCGGCATGGTCTTCCTGCTCGCCGGCATCGCCTTCAAGATCTCGGCCGTGCCGTTCCACATGTGGACGCCGGACGTCTACGAGGGTGCGCCGACGCCGGTCACCGCCTTCTTCGCTGCGGCACCCAAGGTCGCCGCCATGGCGCTCTTCATCCGCGTCACCACGGTCAGCTTCGGCTCACTCACCAATGACTGGCAGCAGATCGTCATCTTCCTCTCCATCGCCTCGATGGGGCTCGCCGCCTTCGCGGCCATCGGCCAGAACAATCTGAAGCGCCTGCTGGCCTATTCGTCCATCGGCCATGTCGGCTTCGCGCTGGTCGGCCTGTCCTCCGGCACGGCCGTCGGGGTCGAGGGTGTCGCCATCTACATGGCGATCTACGTCGCGATGACGGTCGGCATCTTCGCCTGCGTGCTGTCGCTGAGGACCGCCGACGGTACCCCGATCGAGACCGTCACCGAACTGGGCGGTCTCGCCCAGAAGCGGCCCTTCGTCGCCGCGACCATCGCCATCCTGATGTTCTCGCTGATCGGCCTGCCTCCGCTCGCCGGCTTCTTCGCCAAGTGGCAGGTGTTCCTCGCCGCCATCGAGCAGAACCTGTTCGTCCTCGCCGTCCTGGGCGTGCTGGCGAGCGCCGTGAGTGCCTTCTACTACCTGCGGATCGTCAAGGTGATGTACTTCGACGAGCCGACGGCGGAGTTCGCCCGCGTGCCGGCCGAGCTGGGCGTCGTGATGGCCGGCATCGGCTTCCTCGTCGTCACCTATTTCGTTACCGTGGGCTCGCCGTTGACGGCAGCAGCCCGCAGTGCGGCGGAGAGCCTGTTCTAGTGCCAGGGTTCTGGCTGGGCGAGCGGGCCGTTGCACGCGGCTATCGGCTCGTCGGGTTCGATAGCGTCGGTTCCACCAGCACCGAGGCCTCGCGGGCGGGAGCGGCCGGCGATGTCGGCGACGTCTGGTTCTGCGCGTTGCAGCAGACGGCGGGGCGCGGTCGTCGCGGCCGGCCGTGGGAGACGGTGCACGGCAACCTCGCGGCGAGCCTGCTCATCGTGCTCGACGGTTCGGCCGAACACGCCGCTACCCTTGGATTCGTCGCCGGAGTGGCCCTTGCCGCGGCCCTTTCGCAGGTGGTGACGGGCCGGTCCGCCAATGGGCCGCACATCGCGCTCAAGTGGCCGAACGACGTGCTCGCCGATGGCGCCAAGGTCGCGGGCATCCTGCTCGAGGCCCACAGGCATCCGTCGGGGGGCAGCTTCGTTGTCGTCGGTATCGGGGTCAACATCGTCTCGGCCCCCTCGGGGCTGCCCTATCCGGCGACCAGCCTCGCCATGCTGGGTGTCGATGCCAGCGCCGAGCAGGTGTTCGCTGCCCTGTCGGACGCCTGGGTCGACGCCTTCGCGACCTGGACCCGGGCCGGCGGCGTGGAGGCCATCCTCGCCCGTTGGCGCGAGGCCGCCGCCGGTATCGGCGGCGACATCGCGGTGACCCAGGATGGCGAGGTGGTCCGGGGCGTGTTCGAGACCATAGACAGCAGCGGGCGCCTGATCCTTCGCGCCCCCGATGACCGGCGGGTCGTCATCACCGCCGGAGACGTGCACTTTGGCACGACCGCAAGTCTGAGGAAGTAGAGATGGCCAAGGCGAGACCCGACGAACTGGTGTTCGTTCCGCTGGGCGGGGTGGGCGAGATCGGCATGAACATGGCGGCCTATGGCTTTGGCCCCCCTCATGCCCGCAAGTGGATTGTCGTCGATTGCGGGGTGACCTTCGGCGGCCCCAATACGCCCGGCGTCGAACTGGTGCTCCCCGATCCGGCCTTCCTCGAGGAGAACGCCGACGACATCCTCGGTCTGGTGCTGACCCACAGCCACGAGGATCACTATGGTGCCGTGCTCGATCTGTGGCCGGCTTTCGATCGTCCGGTCTATGCCACCGCCTTCACCATGGCCATGCTGAGTGCCAAGCGTGCCAGCGAGGGCATCGTCGAGGATGTGGTGCTCAGGCAGATGTGGGTCGGCAAGCCCTTCACCCTGGGCCCGTTCACTATCGAGGCGATCAACGTCGCCCACTCGATCCCCGAGAGCTGTGCGCTGCTCATCACCACGCCGGCCGGTCGCGTCGTGCACACCGGCGACTGGAAGCTCGATCCGCATCCGGTCGGCAGCCCGCCGACCGATATCGATCGCTTCGCCGCGATCGGCTCGGACACCTCCGGACCCGTGGCGCTGATCTGCGATTCGACCAATGCCCTCAAGGATGGCAGCAGCCCCAGCGAGGACGAGGTGGCCGCAACGCTCGAGGCACTGATCGCCGAGGCATCGCACCGGGTGGCCATCACCACCTTCGCCTCCAATGTCGGCCGCGTCATTTCCGTCGCCCGCGCGGCCCACAAGGCCGGCCGCCGCGTGGTGATGTCGGGCAGGGCGATGCATCGCATCTCCGGCATTGCCCGCGAGCTCGGCCTGATGGAGGGCATCGAGCCCTTCCTCGATCAGGATGCCTACAAGGAACTGCCGCGCTCGAAGGTCGTGCTGCTCTGCACCGGCAGCCAGGGCGAGGCGCGCGCCGCCATCGCCCGCATCGCCCGCGAGGAGCATCCCGAGATCGCCCTCAATGCCGGCGACCGGGTGATCTTCTCGTCCTGGGCCATCCCCGGCAATGAGCGCGAGGTGATCGACATCCAGAACATGCTGATCGATCGCGGCGTCGAGGTCGTGACGCAGGCCAACGCGCTGGTCCACACCACCGGGCACCCTCGGCGCGAGGAGCTGAAGCGCCTCTACGACCTGGTCAGGCCCGCGGTGCTGGTGCCGGTGCACGGCGAGGCGGCCCACCTCGAAGCGCACGCGACGCTCGGCCGCCAGCACGGCATCGAAACCGTCGTCCATGCCCGCAATGGCGACATGGTCCGGCTGTTCCCCGAGCCGACGCTGTTCCCCGGCGAGGTGCGGACCGGCGAGCTCTACCTCGACGGCAACATCCTCTGCACGCCCGAGGAAAGTGGCGTCAAGGGCCGGCGGCGGTTGAGTTTCGGCGGGCACGTCGTGGTCAGCCTGTGCGTCAACTCTGGCGGTCAGGTCGTGGCCGGGCCCGAGATGACCATGGAAGGGCTGCCCGACGTCGAGGATGACGACGACTCGCTCCGTGATGTGGTGCGGCGCGCGATCACTGGCACGCTCAAGTCCATCCCGCCCAAGCGGCGCAGCGATCCCGAACTAGTCAATACCGCGCTTCAGCGGGCCATCCGCGGCGAAGTGGCGGCTTACTGGGGCCGCAAACCCAACGTAACGGTGTTCGTCCACCGGATCTGAGCCAGAACATGCAAGTCGGCACCTATATCGCGATCTACTTCATCGTCTGGTGGCTCTGCCTGTTCGTGGTGCTGCCGTTCCGCGTCCGCAACCAGGTCGACGCGGGCGAGTGGCAGCAGGGCACCGAGCGCGGCGCTCCGGCCGGTCTCTTTCGCTTGTGGCCCAAGTTCCTGGTCACCACGCTGCTCGCCGCCGTCGTCACCGCACTCCTGCTCTGGGGCCTGAGCAACCCGTTCCTGCAGGAATACTGGCGCTGAACCGAGGCTGGCGTCGCCCCGGTGCGGGCACGCGCTACAGCTCCAGCGGTTCGATCAGCCCGTCCCTCAGCGTCACGATGCGGCTGGCACGCCGGGCAAGGTCGTGGTTGTGCGTCGCGATCAGCGCCGCGGCGCCTTCCTCGCGGATCAGCGCCATCAGCGCCTCGAACACCACGTCGCTGGTAGCGGGGTCGAGATTGCCGGTAGGTTCGTCGGCCAGGATGATCCGCGGGTGGTTGGCCGCCGCACGGGCAATGGCGACGCGCTGCTGCTCGCCGCCCGAAAGCTCCGCCGGACGATGCTGGGCGCGTGGGGCGACGCCGAGTATTTCCAGCAGGTCCATTGCCCTGCGTTCCGCTTCCGGCTTGCCGCGGCCCGCGATCAGTTGCGGCAGCGCGACATTCTCCAGCGCCGAGAACTCGGGCAGCAGGTGATGGAACTGGTACACGTAGCCGATCGTGTTGCGGCGCAGCAGCGTCCGACCGCGCTCGCTGAGCCGGCTCGTCGCCGTGCCGGTGATCTCGACTTCGCCCGCCTGCGGCCGTTCGAGCAGCCCCGAGACATGCAGCAGCGTCGATTTGCCCGCGCCCGACGGCGCGACGATGGCGACCATCTCGCCGCCGCGAACCGCAAGGTCCGCCGCCTCGAGCACTCGCACCAGCTGGGGGCCGCTTCCGTAGTGGCGGTGCACCTGGCTCAGGCGGAGGTGGACGTCACTCATAGCGGAGGGCCTCGACAGGGTCGTATTGGGCGGCGCGCCAGGCCGGATAGATCGTCGCGAGGAAGCTCAGCCCCATGGCGACGCCGACGATCAGTGCCACCTCGGAGGGGTTGGTGCGACTGGGCAGCGACGAGAGGAAGAAGACTTCCGGCGGAAAGATGGTGAAGCCGAGCAGGCTCGACAGGAACGCCCGGATCGCCTCGGCATTGGCGGCGATGACGAGGCCCAGGGCCAGTCCCGTCAGCGTGCCACCGACGCCGATGGCGACGCCGGCTATGCCGAAGATGCGCATGATCGCGCCGCGGGTGGCGCCCATGGTGCGCAGCACCGCGATGTCGGTGCCCTTGTCCTTGACCAGCATGATCAGGCTCGAAATGATGTTGAACGCTGCCACCAGGACGATCATCGACAGGATCACGAACATCACCGTGCCCTGCGTCTGCAGCGCTTCGAAGAAGCTCTGGTGCTGCTGCTGCCAGTCGGACAGCACCAGTGGCCGCTCGACCTCGAGCCCGATCCTGTTGCGCATCCGCGAAATCGCGTTCGGATCGTCGATGAATACCTCGACCGCCGAAACGCGGTAGACGCGATCGTAGGCGGCCTCCTTCTCCTCGTCCGGGGCGTCGAAATCCGGAGGCGCGACACCCGGCTTCAGCACGCGCTCGAACATGTTGAAGTAGGTCTGCGCCGGTCGCAGCGGCATGAACAGGTAGAGCGCATCGAACTCGGTCATGCCGAGGTCGAAGATCACCTTGACCGGGTAGGACCGCTGCTGCGGGCTGCGCCCGCTCTGCGTCTCGCGGCCATTCGGGGTGACCAGGGTGACCGGGTCGCCGATTCCCACCTTCAGCGTCTCGGCGAGCCGCCGGCCGATGGCGACGCCTTCGCCGTCGTCCCAGCCGTCCCAGTGCCCGAGGATGGCGCCGTCGCGGAGCAGCGTCAGCTTGTCGATCGAGGCGGCCGAGGTCCCGCGCACCACCACCCCGGTGAAGTCGCTGCGCGCCCCCGAGGCCAGCGCCTGGCCCTCGACATAGGGCAGCGCCGCGACCACCCCGTCGACCGCCTCGAGGTCGGACGCCGCCGCCTCGTAGTCGGTGAAGCGGGCCTCGATCGGGTAGGCGGCGAAGTGGCCGTTGAGGCCGAGCAGCTTGTTGACGATCTCGGCGTTGAAGCCGTTCATCACCGAGGTGACGACGATCAGTGCCGCAACGCCGAGCGCGATGCCGGTCAGCGTCAGGGCGGCGATCACCGAGACGAAGCGGTCGCGCCGGCGGGCCCTGAGATAGCGCCACGCGACGATGAACTCGAAGCGCGAGAACGGGCCGGGATCGCCCAGCGGGGCGGGGGCAGGGCTGCTCATCGGCTGAGGGCCTCGACCGGATCGAGCCGCGCCGCGCGCCAGGCCGGATAGAGCGTCGCGAGAAAGGTGAGGCCGAGCGAGAGCAGCACGACCGTCGTCACTTCCGCCGGATCGATCCGCGACGGCAGTTCGTTCAGCAGGAACAGCTCGGGCGGAAAGATCGGCACGTCGAGCAGGCTCGACAGCGCCGCGCGCAGCGGCTCGGCATTGGCGGCGGCGGCAAGGCCGAGCACCAGCCCGAGCAGCGTGCCGGAGAGCCCGATGGCGAAGCCGGTCATCGCGAAGATCCTCAGGATGGCGCCCCTTGTCGCCCCCATCGTCCTCAGGATCGCGATGTCCGGCCCCTTGTCCTTCACCAGCATGACGAGGCTGGCGATGATGTTGAAGGCGGCGACGAGGATGATGAGGCTGAGGATGACGAACATCACCACCCGCTCGACCTGCAGGGCGGAAAAGAAGGTGGCGTTGCGCTGCTGCCAGTCGGCGATGGCGAAGGGCCGGTCGAGCGCCGCCTGCAGCCTCTCGCGCATGCCGGCGATGCGGTCCGGCTCGGCGACGAACACCTCGACGCCGGTGGCGCGGTAGACCCGCTCGTACGCGGCGTCGATCTCCGCGTCGGTCGCCATCACCCCGGGCATCGCGACGCCCGGCTTCAGCCGGTCCTCGAACAGCTTGAAATAGGACTGCGCCGGCTGCATCGGCATGTAGATGTAGAAGCTGTCGAACTCCGGCATGCCCAGGTTGAAGATGACATTGACCGGGTAGGATCGGATCGCCGGGGTCTTGCCGAACGGCGTCAGCGTGCCGTTGGGATTGACGATGGTCACCGGATCGCCGATCGACACCCCGAGCCGCTCGGCCAGGCGGGCGCCGATCGCCACGCCCTGGCCGGCGTCCCACTGGTCCCAGCCGCCCAGCATCGCCGCGTCCCGCAGCAGCGCGAGCTTGTCGATCGATGCCGCGCTGATGCCGCGGACGGCGACGCCAGTCGATTCCGCTTCGCCCGAGGCCAGCGCCTGCCCCTCGACGAACGGGACGGCATAGAGCACGCCGTCCACCCGCTCGAGCCGGTTCGCCGCATCGAGATAGTCGTCGAAGCCTTCCTCGACCGTCTGCACGACGAAGTGGCCGTTGATGCCGAGGATCTTGCCCAGCAGTTCGGTGCGGAAGCCGTTCATCACGCTCATCACGACGATCAGCGTCGCCACGCCGAGCATCACCCCGAGCAGCGTCAGCACGGCGATCACCGAGACGAAGCGCTCCTTGCGGCGGGCCCGCAGATAGCGCCCCGCCACGAGGAACTCGAAGCGCGAGAACGGCCCCGTTCCGGACGTCGCGCTGGGGGCGTCGACGGTCAAACGGTGTCCCGCCGCTGCGGCACGATCAGCGCCTTGAGCCGGCCGACGGCCGCCTCGAGCGACAGCGTCTCGCGCTCGCCGGACTTCCTGTGCTTGATCTCCACCTGCCCGTCCTTGAGGCCCCGCGGTCCGACGATCAGCTGGTAGGGGATGCCGATGAGATCGGCCGTGGCGAACTTGCCGCCGGCGCCCTGGTCGCGATCGTCGAGCAGCACGTCTATGCCCTCGCGTCCCAGCTCGTCGTAGAGCAGCTGCGACGCGGCGTCGCTCTGGCCGTCACCCACCTTGAGGTTGATCACCACCGCCTCGAACGGGGCGACGCTGACCGGCCAGACGATGCCGTTCTCGTCGTGGCTGGCCTCGATGATGGCCGGCACCAGCCGCGTCGGCCCGATGCCGTAGCTGCCCATGTGGACGACGACGTCCTTGCCGTCGGGCCCGGTGACCTTGGCGCCCATCGGCTCGGAGTACTTGGTGCCGAAATAGAAGATGTGGCCGACCTCGATGCCGCGCGCCGCCAGTTGCTTGTTGCCCGAGACCGCGGCGCGGAAGGTCGCCTCGTCGGTCATCTCGTCGGTGGCGGCGAACAGCGAGGTCCAGTCGTCGAAGATCGGCGACAGGTCGCCCGAGAAGTCGGTATCGATCGGGGGAACGGGCTTGCTCGCCAGGTCGGAGTCGAGGAACACCCCGCTTTCCCCGGTCTCGGCGAGCACGTGGAATTCGTAGCTCATGTCGCCACCGATGGGCCCGGCGTCGGCGCGCATCGGGATGCCCGTCAGTCCCATCCGGTAGAAGGTCCGCAGGTATGCGACGAACATGCGCTGGAACGCGCGCTTGGCGCCCGCCTCGTCGAGGTCGAACGAATAGGCGTCCTTCATCAGGAACTCGCGCGAGCGCATCGTGCCGAAGCGCGGGCGCACCTCGTCGCGGAACTTCCACTGGATGTGGTAGAGGTTGAGCGGCAGGTCCTTGTAGGATTTCACGTAGGTGCGGAAGATGTCGGTGATCATCTCCTCGTTGGTCGGCCCGAACAGCATCTCGCGCTCGTGCCGGTCCTCGATCCGCAGCATCTCCTTGCCATAGGCGTCGTAGCGGCCGCTCTCGCGCCACAGGTCCGCCGACTGCACGGTGGGCATCAGCAGTTGGATCGCGCCGGAGCGGTTCTGCTCCTCCTCGACGATGCGGATGACCTTGTTGAGAACCTTGAAGCCCAGCGGCAGCCAGGAATAGCTTCCCGCCGCCTGCTGCTTGATCATCCCCGCCCGCAGCATCAGCTGGTGCGAAACGATCTCCGCCTCCTTCGGCGTCTCCTTGAGAAGGGGCAGGAAGTATCGGCTGAGACGCATATTGACTCCTCGGGCGCGCCGGATTCGATTGGCAACCCTATAGCGCAATGCGGCAGAAAGTGGAGCCCGTGAAACGCGCCCGAAACTTGGGCACGGGATGCCGGCTGCAAGCTTCTTGGGCAGGTGGCGAATACTGAAAACGGTGTTCAGAATGTATGTAAAAATGCGATGGCTGCCATGCAGAATCCGCTTGGCAGGCCGGGATTCATTGGCTAGGGTCCGACGCCATAAGAACACAGGCAGCCACAAGCTGCCGGACGTCGACAACGTCAAGGGAGGAGCGTTGGCTGCCGCTTAGCAGCGTGCCTAAGACCAGCGTAATTGTCGAGAAACTCATCAAAGCAGGGCCTTGGCCCTGCTTTTTTCATTTCCGGATGAAGTCCTGATGACAACGGGCCGCACCGGATCGCCCGCCCACCGGGTCACCCCCACCGGATCCATCCGATACGCACCCACCCGCCCCACCCACCGGGTCACCCCGGCGCAGGCCGGGGCCCATCCCCAAATGCAGCCGCGCGCCCGTCCCCGAGCACCCCGACGCCCATCCGAGACGCACCCACCCGCCTCACCCACCGGGTCATTCCCGCGAAAGCGGGAATCTCTGTCTCTAGCCACAGCACCGAAAACGGGGATTCCCGCTTTCGCGGGAATGACACCGAGCGTGCGGCCGATTGTGTGCCGCACCATTGCACTCAACACCGAGGATGTGCTGCGAGCGCGCCCCACCCACCGGGTCACCCCGGCGCAGGCCGGGGCCCATCCCGAAATGCAGCCGCGCCCCCCAATCCTAGCCGTGCCACCGAGCACGCCCCTCAGCGACCCGCCATCATCGCCGTCGCCTCGGCAAAGCTCACCGCCTCATCCAGATAGCGCATCGTCCCGGGCCCGAGCAGTTCCAGCCCCGCGTTCCGCAATCCCGTCATCGCCGCCCGCGCAAACGAGCTGCCGGTCGAGACCCGGCGCACCCCGGCGGCGGCGAGGTCGGCGAGCGAATAGGGCAGTTTTCGCCCGCCCAGCACGACGTTCACCGGCCTCGTCACCTCGGCACACACCATGCGGATCGCCGCGAGGTCGGGGAGCCCCGGCGCGAACAGCAGGTCGGCACCCGCCGCCTCGAACGCCTTGAGCCGCCTGATAGTGTCGTCGAGGTCGGCGATGCCGTGCAGGTAGTTCTCCGCCCGTGCCACGAACTGGAACGCAAAGGGCAGGGCGTGCGCTGCTTCGGCCGCCGCCGCGACGCGCTCCACCGCATGCTGGAAATCGTAGATCGGGCGCGCCGCATTGCCGGTCGCATCCTCGATCGAGCCGCCGACGAGGCCCACCCCGGCGGCGAGCCTGATGGTCTCGGCCGCGTCCTCGGGCGCGTCGCCGTAGCCGTTCTCGAGGTCGGCGCTCACCGGCAGGTCGACCGCAGAAACGATGGCGCGGGCGTTCTCGATGGCCTCGTCCCGGCTCACCGCGCCCTCGCCGTCACGGCGTCCGAGCGCAAAGGCGAGGCCGGCGCTCGTGGTCGCCAGCGCCTCGTAGCCGAGTGACGCCAGGAGCCGTGCACTGCCGGCGTCCCATGGGTTGGGGATGACGAACAGCGGTCCACGATGCAGGGCGGCGAGACGGTCGGCTTTCTCGGTCTGGGTCATGTCGGCTCCTCGGCTGCGGCGACTCGGTGTTAACCAGAGATTCATGGTTACACCGATGTAGCTGGACACGAACAAAAAGAGAACATACAAGAACAAACATGAAACACGGAGGGTTCGATGTTCGCTTTCGTCAAGGATTTGCTCGCCTTCACCACCATCTGCGGCTTCTCCGTCGCTTCGCTGACCTGGGTGGATATCGCCTCCCGACTCGTCTGAGTGTTGTGGATTGGCGGATCGGCGCGTTGGCCGCCGGCCGCCTGGCGGTTTAGGAACGACCCATGTCCGGTCCCGGCTTCGTCCACCTGCACGTCCATTCAGCCTACTCGCTGCTCGAGGGGGCGCTGCAGCTCGGCAGGCTGCTCGATCTCGCCAGGGCGGACCAGCAGCCGGCGCTCGGCATTGCCGATACCAACAACCTGTTCGGGGCGCTCGAGTTCTCGGAAAAGGCCAAGGGCAAGGGCATCCAGCCGCTGATCGGGGTGGAACTGGCCGTCGATTTCTCCGCCATGGAGAACAGCCAGGACCGCATGCAGGAGCGCGGGCACGATCGCGGCCGTTTCGGCAAGGGCGGGGTCGCGCTGATCGCGGCCACCGCCGGCGGCTTCGCCAATCTGTCCCGCCTCGTCAGCCGGGCGCATCTGGAAGGCGAGAACGGTCGCGTCGCGGCGCGGCTCCCCTGGCTCGAGGCCGAGCCGCTCGATGGCATCATCTGCCTGTCCGGTGGCCCGGAGGGGGCCATCGATCCCTGGCTGGCCAACAATCTCGACGGCATCGCCACGGCGCGCCTCGACAAGCTGCGCGAACTCTTCGGCGATCGCTTCTATGTCGAACTGCAGCGCCACGGTCGCCCGCAGGAGGCGCTCAACGAGCCGCGCCTCATCGACTATGCCTACCGGCGCGGCGTGCCGCTCGTTGCGACCAACGAGCCGTTCTTTTCTACTCCCGACGATTTCGAGGCGCACGATGCGCTGCTCGCCATCGCCGGGGGTACGGTGCTGGCGCAGACCGAGCGGCGCAAGCTGTCCGATCAGCACTTCTTCAAGACCCGCGAACAGATGTTGCAGCTGTTCGCCGATTTGCCCGAGGCGCTAGACAGCACGGTCGAGATCGCGCAACGAATCGGTTACCGGCCGAAGAAGCGCGATCCGGTTCTGCCGACCTTTGCCGCCACCCCCGGGCAGTCGCCTGTCGAGGCGGTGGCCGCCGAGGCACGGGCGCTGGCCGAAATGGCGCGCACGGGGCTCGATCGCCGCATCGCCACCGTCGGTATCGCCCCGGGCAAGACCGAGGCGGAGTACCGTGAACGGCTCGAGTTCGAACTCGGCATCATCGAGAGGATGAAGTACCCGGGCTACTTCCTCATCGTCGCCGACTTCATCCAGTGGGCCAAGGCGCAGGGCATACCGGTGGGGCCGGGCCGCGGCTCCGGCGCCGGCTCGCTCGTGGCCTACGCCACCACCATCACCGACCTCGATCCGCTGCGCTACAACCTGCTGTTCGAGCGCTTCCTCAATCCCGAGCGCGTCTCGATGCCGGACTTCGACATCGACTTCTGTCAGGATCGGCGCGAGGAGGTGATCCGCTACGTGCAGGGCAAGTACGGCACCGAGCAGGTCGCGCAGATCATCACCTTCGGTACGCTCCAGGCCCGCGCCGTGCTGCGCGATGTCGGGCGCGTGCTGCAGATGCCGTACGGCCAGGTCGATCGCATCGCCAAGCTGGTGCCGGCCAATCCGGCCGACCCGTGGACGCTGGAGCGCTCGCTCAAGGAAGTGCCGCAGCTCAGGATGATGGCCGACGAGGACGAGCAGGTCGCCGAGCTGCTCGCCATCGGCCAGAAGCTCGAGGGGCTCTACCGCCACGCCTCGACCCATGCCGCCGGCATCGTCATCGGCGACCGCCCGCTGCAGGAGCTGGCGCCGCTCTACCGCGATCCGCGCTCCGACATGCAGGTCAGCCAGTACAACATGAAGTGGTCGGAGTCGGCCGGCCTCGTGAAGTTCGACTTCCTCGGCTTGAAGACCCTGACCACCATCAAGCGCGCCGTCGACATGATCAACCGCGACGGCGGCAGCTTCCGCATCGAGGACATTCCGCTCGACGACCCGGCGACCTACCGGCTGTACCAGCTCGGCGACACCGCCGGGGTGTTCCAGGTGGAAGGTGCCGGCATGCGGCGCGCACTGGTCGACATGAAGCCGGACCGCTTCGAGGACATCATCGCGCTCGTGGCGCTCTACCGCCCCGGCCCGATGGACAACATCCCGCTGTTCAACGACCGCAAGCACGGCCGGGAGGATGTCGAGTATCCGCACGAGGCCCTCAAGGGCGTTCTCGACGAGACCTACGGCATCATCGTCTACCAGGAACAGGTGATGCAGATCGCCCAGATCCTGTCCGGCTACTCGCTCGGCGAAGCCGACCTGTTGCGCCGCGCCATGGGCAAGAAGATCAAGGCCGAGATGGACGCCCAGCGTGTCCGCTTCCAGGAGGGCGCGGTGCGCTACGGCCTGAAGCCCGGCCTCGCCGACACCATCTTCGATCTGCTGGCCAAGTTCGCCAACTACGGCTTCAACAAGTCGCACGCCGCGACCTACGCGCTGGTCAGCTACCAGACGGCCTATCTCAAGGCCCACTATCCGCGCGAGTTCTTCGCCGCCACCATGACGCTCGACATGGGCAATACCGACAAGCTCAACGAGTTCCGTCAGGACGCGCGCAAGCACGGCATCGAGGTGGTGCCGCCCTGCGTCAATCGCTCCGACGCCGTGTTCAATACCCACGACGGCAAGGTGTTCTACGCCATCGGCGCGGTGAAGGGTGTCGGCCAGGCGGTCGCCGACCACATCGTGGCGGCGCGCGGATCGGTGCCGTTCGCCGATCTGGGGGATTTCGCCGCCCGGGTCGATGCGCGCATCATCAACCGGCGCACGCTCGAGGCGCTCGTCAATGCCGGGGCCTTCGACCAGTTGGTCGGCCGACGGGAGCAGGCCTTTGCCGCCATCGATGCCATCGTCGCGGTGGCGCAGCGCACCAACGCCAACGCGGCCGATGGCATTGTCGACATGTTCGCCGCCGACCGGCCGGAGCCGATCGTCCTCAATCAAGCCGTAACCGGATGGTTACCGGCAGAACGCCTCGCGCGGGAGCATGCCGCGATCGGCTTCCACCTCTCCGGTCATCCGCTCGATCAGTATGCCGAGCTGTTCGACCGGCTTCGGGTGCAGTCCTGGTCGAGCTTCGAGCGTGCGGTCAAGGAGGACGGGGCGCGGGCAGGGCGCCTCGCCGGCACCATCGCCACCCGCAATGACCGGCGCACCAAGAAGGGCACGCCGATGGCGATCATCGCGCTCTCCGATGCCAGCGGCGGCTACGAGGTCATCGCCTTCTCCGAGCAGGTCAGTCAGTTCTCCGAGGTGCTGCAGCCCGGCAGGTCGGTGGTGCTCACCGTCGAGGCCGACGAACGCCCCGACGGCATCGGCCTCCGCCTCGCCGGTGCCGAGCCGATCGAGGGGCTCGCCGAAAAGATCGGCCGGCGCCTCACCGTGTTCGCCGGCTCGGATCGCTGCCTCGCCCCGATCCGCTCGCAGCTCAAGCCCGGCGGCGAGGGGCAGGTGAGCTTCATCGTCGTGCGCGACAACGGCGCCCGCGAGTATGAAGTCGAGCTCAAGGGCGGCTACCGCATCTCCCCCGAGCTCGCCGGCGCGGTCAAGGCGATGGACGGGGTGATCGACGTCCGCCTCAACTAGCGGCCGGCGCGCCCCTGTCCGGGAATGCTTCCGTTCAGCAACGTGGCCGAAGCGTGGCGCGCCGCACCACCCTTGCCTGTGACGGCAAAACCCCCTATATGCGCGGCGCGTCCGGAAAACCGGGCGTAATTCACACGCGAAGCGCGGCCGCCCGGAATGAGTCGGGCGCCCATCCGGTGGCGGGAGACCGCCAACATCCTTCGCGGCGGCAATAACCGGTAAAGGAAGCCTTCCATGGCATTGCCCGACTTTTCCATGCGCCAGCTGCTCGAGGCAGGGGTTCACTTCGGCCACCAGAAGCACCGCTGGAACCCGAAGATGGAGCGTCACATCTTCGGCGTCCGCAACGACATCCACATTCTCGACCTCAGCCAGACCGTTCCGGCTCTGGCCCGCGCCCTGCAGCTGATCTCCGACACCGTTGCCGACGGCGGCCGCGTGCTGCTGGTCGGCACCAAGCGCCAGGCCGCCCCGGTGGTCGCCGAGGCCGCCCGCCAGTCGGCGCAGTACTACGTCAATTCGCGCTGGCTCGGCGGCACGCTGACCAACTGGCAGACCATCTCGCACTCGATCAACCGCCTGCGCGAACTCGAGGCGCAGCTGTCCGAGGGCGCGACCGGCCTCACCAAGAAGGAAACCCTGCTGCTCAGCCGCGAGAAGGAGCGTCTCGAGCGCGACCTGGGCGGCATCAAGGACATGGGGAACCTGCCGAACCTGCTGTTCGTCATCGACACCAACAAGGAAGCGAACGCCATCAAGGAGGCCAAGCGCCTCGGCATTCCGGTGATCGCCATCGTCGATTCCAACTCGGATCCCGATACCGTCGACTATGCCATTCCGGGCAATGACGACGCCGCGCGCGCTCTCGAGCTCTACTGCTCGCTGGTCGCCAAGGCAGCCATCGATGGAATCGGCCGTTCGGCCGCCGGTCGCGGTGCCGATCTCGGTGCCTCCGAGGAAGCGCCCGAGGAACCGGCGCTTGCCGGTGACGCCGCCGCCAACTAGGGCCGGTTTCCGTCCTTCCAGTTCTCAATGGGTGCGACCTCCCCCTGGGGGTCGCCGAAAGGTGATAGCAAATGGCAGTCACTGCACAGCAGGTCAAAGAGCTTCGCGACGCTACCGGCGTCGGGATGATGGATTGCAAGAAGGCGCTGGCCGAGACCAATGGCGACATGGAAGCCGCCGTTGACTGGCTGCGGACGCGCGGCCTCGCCAAGGCCGCCAAGAAGGCCGGCCGGGTTGCCGCCGAGGGTCTCGTCGGCGTTGCCATCGATGGCAGCCGCGGCGCCATCGTCGAGGTCAATTCCGAGACGGACTTCGTTGCCCGCAACGAGCAGTTCCAGTCGATCGTCGGCAACGTGGCGAGCCTCGCGCTCGACGCCGAAGGCGACGTCGGCAAGCTCTCCGAGATGCCCTATCCCGGCACCGGTCGTTCGGTGTCGGCCGAACTGACCGACGCCATCGCCAAGATCGGCGAAAACATGAACCTGCGCCGCACCGCGGTGATCACCGTCTCCGACGGCGTGATCGGCTCCTACGTGCACAACACGGTCAAGCCCGGCATGGGCAAGCTCGGTGTCATCGTCGGCCTCGAGTCGACCGGCGACAAGGCGGTGCTGCTCGCCCTCGGCAAGCAGATCGCCATGCACATCGCCAACACCAATCCGCTCTCGGTGTCGCCCGAGGACATCGATCCGGAAGTGGTGGCCAAGGAGCGCGCCATCTTCACCGAGCAGGCCAGGGAATCGGGCAAGCCGGCCGAGGTCATCGCCAAGATGGTCGAGGGCAGGGTTCGCAAGTTCTACGAGGAGTCCACCCTCCTCGCCCAGGTCTTCGTCATCGACGGCGAGAGCAAGGTCGGCGACGTGGTCAAGAAGGCCGAGAAGGACGCAGGCGCTCCGATCAAGGTGACCAGCTTCGTGCGCTATGCGCTCGGCGAGGGCATCACCAAGGAAGAGACCGACTTCGCCGCCGAAGTGGCGGCTACCGCCGGGGTGCGCTGAGCGCCGGCGAATTGTTCGGGCAGGCTGCTTCTCAGTCTGCCCGAATGTGCCATAAGCACTCCCGGACGTCGCGGATTCGGACCCGGCGCGTTGCGAGGTGACTGACAGATGGCCAAGACTCCGTACGGGCGGATTCTACTCAAGGTCTCCGGCGAGGTACTGGCCGGCGATCAGTCGTTCGGCATCGAACCGAAATTCCTCCACGCCATGGCCGACCAGATTGCCGCCGTTGCCCGCAGCGGTGTCGAGGTGGCCATCGTCATCGGCGCCGGCAACATCTTCCGCGGCATGGCAGTGGCGGCCAAGGGCGGCGATCGCGTCACCAGCGACCTGATGGGGATGCTCGGCACTGTCATCAACTCCCTGGCGCTGGGGGATGCGATCGAGCAGAAGGGCCTCAAGGTCAAGGTCTACTCCAACGTGCCGATGGAGACCGTGGCCGACACGTTCACCGCGCGCGACGCCATCCGGGCACTGTCCGAGGGCAACGTGGTGGTCTGCGCCGGCGGCACCGGCAGCCCGTTCTTCACCACCGATACGGCCGCCGCGCTGAAGGCGATCGAGTTGCGCTGCGACGTGCTCCTCAAGGGCACCAAGGTCGACGGGGTCTATTCCGAGGACCCCAAGAAGAATCCCTTGGCGCAGCGCTACGAGACCATCAGCCACGAGGAAGTCATTGCCCGCGACCTCAGGGTGATGGACACGGCCGCCTTCGCGCTTGCCCGCGACAACGGCTTGCCGATAATTGTCTATGCCCTTGACGACAAAGAAGGCCTGGCTGGCGTCCTGTCCGGCACGGCAAGAACGACGCGCGTCGGCTGAGGCGCGCCCAATCTCAGGAGTATTCCATGGCCCAGGCGTTTTCCATCGATGAGCTGAAATCCCGCATGCAGAAGTCCGTCACCTCGCTCAAGGACGAGTTGGCCGGCCTGCGCACGGGGCGGGCCAGCGCCAGCCTGCTGGAGCCGGTCACCGTCGAGGCCTATGGCGGCCGCATGCCCCTCAACCAGGTGGCGACCGTGACCGTGCCCGAGTCGCGCATGCTCAGCGTTCAGGTGTGGGACCGGACGCTCGCCAGCGCGGTCGAGAAGGCCATCCGCAACTCCGGCCTCGGTCTCAATCCGGCCGCCGAGGGCGTGGTGATCCGCGTGCCGCTGCCGGAACTCAACGAGGAGCGCCGGCGCGACCTGACCAAGGTGGCCCACAACTACGCCGAGCAGGCGCGCGTCGCCGTGCGCCACATCCGCCGCGACGGCATGGATCTGCTCAAGAAGCTGGAGAAGGACGGCGACATCAGCCAGGACGACGGCCGGAAGTTCGGCGATCTGGTACAGGCCGCCACCGATCATGCGGTGAGCGAGGTCGACAAGATCCTCGCCGTCAAGGAACAGGAAATCATGCAGGTCTAGACTATCCTGCATCCGCTGCCCGGGAGGGCGTACATGTCGATGGAAACCGCAATCGCCGAGAAGGCCGCCGATCGGGCCGGCCTCAGGATCCCGGCGCATCTGGCGGTCATCATGGATGGCAACGGTCGTTGGGCCAAGGCGCGGGGGAAGCAGCGGACCGAGGGTCATCTCGAGGGTGTCAAGGCGCTGCGTCGCCTGATCAGCCTGTGCATCCGCTACGGTGTCGAGCACGTCACGGTGTTCAGCTTCTCCTCGGAGAACTGGAATCGCCCGCGCGATGAAGTGAACTTCATCTTCGGCCTGCTGCACCGCTTCGTGGCGTCCGACCTGGCGATGCTCCTGCAGAACAACGTCCGGGTCCGCATCATCGGCTCGCGCGACGGCCTCGATGACGGCCTGCGTCGCCTCATCGACGATGTCGAAGTCAAGACCGCCCTCAATACCGGCCTCGAACTGATCGTCGCCTTCAATTATGGCGGCAAGTCCGAGATCGTCGAGGCGTCGCGCCGATTGGCCCAGGCCGTCGCCAGCGGCCGCATGAAGCCCGAGGATATCGACGAGGCGGCGTTCGAGCGGGCCCTCTACACCTCGGGGGTACCCGACCCGGACCTGATCATCCGCACCAGCGGCGAGCAGCGCTTCTCCAACTTCCTGCTCTGGCAGGGTGCCTATTCCGAACTCGTGTTCATCGACGAGAACTGGCCCGATTTCGGCGAGGAGACCTTCCTGAGGGCGCTCGAGGAGTATTCCGGCCGCAAGCGGCGTTTCGGTGGGATCGAATCGAGGAGCCCGTGAGCGAGCCTGGCAGTACGCGCCCGCGGCTGGACCCGCTCGCCCGGCGCTCCTGGACCGATCTGGGGCCGCGACTGGCGTCCGCCGCCGTGCTGCTGGTCATTGCCGCGGTCGGCCTCTACCTCGGCGGCTTCGTCTTCGCAGCGCTCGTGGGTGCGGCCTTCGCCGGCTGCTACCGGGAGTGGGAGCGCATGGTGACGCTCCAGCCGCTGACCCCGTTCGGTGCCGCTCTCATCGGGCTTGTCGGCCTTGCCGCGCTGATCTACCCGTGGCTCGGTCTGCCGGGGACGGCGGGCGTCGTCGCCGCGGCGATGCTCGTCGCCGCCTTCGTGCCCGGGCCGCGCGGCTGGCGCCTGGCCGGGCTGCTGTTCTACGGCATCGTCATCGTCGCGATCATGGCGCTGCGCGGCACGGCGAGCTGGGCCGTGCCGGGCAGTTTCGATGCCGGCCTGTGGGGCGGCCTGTTCCTCGGCACGGCGATCTGGGCCACCGATACGGGGGCCTATTTCACCGGTCGGCAGGTCGGCGGCGAGAAGCTCGCCCCCGACATTTCGCCCGGCAAGACCTGGTCGGGCGCCATCGGCGGCTTTGCCCTGGGCACGCTCGCGGGGCTGGTGCTCTGGCTGCTGATCGTGCCGGCTTCGCCGTGGTGGATCGGCCTCGGGCTGGCGGCGACCACCAGCATACTCGGGCAGGCCGGCGACCTCGCGGAGAGCGCGATCAAGCGGCGTTTCCGGGTCAAGGACTCGGGCGATATCATTCCCGGCCATGGCGGGCTGATGGATCGGCTGGACAGTCTGACCTTCGGCGCCATCTTCCTGTTCGCCGTCGGGCTGCTGCATTCCGGCTACGACGCGGTCGCCGCCGGCGTGCTGCTGTGGTAGCCGGGGGTCGTCACACCGCATTGTTAACGCAATCGGTGCCTAACTAGACGCAGCTCCGCGGGACCGTCGACATGGATTTCGTTTTCTGGCTTTTCTCCTACGTGGTGCCGTTCCTCGCGGTACTCACCATCATCGTGTTCGTCCACGAGATGGGGCACTACCTGGTCGCCCGCTGGAACGGCATCGCCATCCAGACGTTCTCGATCGGCTTCGGCCCCGAACTGGTCGGCTTCAATGATCGGCACGGGACCCGCTGGAGGATTTCCGCCATCCCGCTCGGCGGGTATGTCCGCTTCGTCGGCGACATGAACGCGGCGAGCGCGCCGGACCCCGAGTTCATCGAGCGCGCCGGCCCCGAACTGAGCGCGCAGCTCTTCGCCAACAAGAACGTCTGGCGGCGGATCGCCGTGGTGGCCGCCGGGCCGCTCGCCAACGTGTTGTTCACGCTGCTGATTCTCTATGCGCTGCTGCTCGGCTACGGGCGTTTCGTGGCCCCTGCGGTGCTGCAGGAGATCACGGCAGAGTCGGCCGCCGAGCTGGCCGGCCTGGAAACCGGCGACCGCATTCTGTCCGTCGACGGATTCCGCGTGCGCGGCTTCGAGGACTTCCAGCGGCTGATCGCCACCGCTCCCGAGCGGCAGGTCACCATCACGCTCGAGCGGGATGGAACGGAACGGACCATCGTGGCCGTTCCCCGCTCCGAAACGACCACCGACAGCTTCGGCAATACCCATCGGGTTGGTCGCATGGGGGTGCTCAACACCTACGCGGCCGGCGACTACCAGATCTACCGCCCGGGGCCGATCGAGGCGATCGGCATGACGCTCGAGGAAGTCCGTTTCATCATCGACCGGACGGTCGCCTTCCTCGGTGACTTCTTCGTCGGCCGGGGCGATGTCGAGCAGCTTGGTGGGCCGATCAAGGTGGCCCAGGTCTCCCAGCAGGTGTCGACGCTCGGGCCGCTGGCGCTCGTCAACCTCATCGCGCTGCTCAGCCTCAATATCGGGCTCGTCAACCTGCTGCCGATTCCGATGCTCGATGGCGGCCATCTGGCCTATTACCTGATCGAGGCGATCCGCGGGCGCCCTCTGACGCAGCGCATCCAGGAGATCGGCTTCCGCTTCGGCGTGGCCGTCGTCTTCACCCTGATGGTGTTCACGCTGATCAACGACCTGATCTGAGCGAGTCTGTCTCATCGCGGCCACGGTGCCAGAACCGGGAGCATTTTCGAGACGTTCGGCACAGCTCCGCCGCGTTTGCCGGAGCCCTGTTAACCCTTGGATAACCTTGGTTTTCTAGGTGTTGCAGGAATGCACCCGGACCAATCTTTCGCTAACGGTGCGAGCGTTGCCGGCTTGCCTGTGGTTAAAAAAACAGTAAAAGCTTTCAATGGAGTTAGCTGGGGAGGGCTGTGCATGGCGATTCCCCGGAACGTGACGGACGAGGCACCAAGAACCATGACGAAACTCACCAAGCTGACGCACGGGGCCTTCCTGGCGCTTGCCCTTGTTCTGGCTGCGCCGATCGGCGGCGTGCTGCTCGGGGCTCCGGCCGTCGTGGCGCAGGAGCAGCGATTGGTTGCCGCGGTCCTGTTCGAGGGCAACAACGGCTTCTCCGACGCGCAGTTGCTCGACATGGTCAATGTTGCGGACCGCGGGTCGTTCACCGAGGGCAGCCTCGCGGCCGATGCGGAGAGCATTCGTCTCGCCTACGTCGCCAAGGGCTACATGGGTGTCAGCGTCACCCCGCGGCTCGAGGCCGCCGACAACGGGCGCACCCGTGTGATCTTCGTGGTCAACGAGGGCGAGCGTACCGGCATCGCGGCCATCAACTTCACCGGCAACAACGCCATCAACGGCGGCACGCTCAAGTCCATCATCCGCACCCGCGAGACCCACCTGCTCAGCTGGCTGTTCCGCGATGACGCCTACAGCGAGGACCAGCTGCAGATCGACAAGCAGCTGATCGAAATCTACTACATGAATCACGGCTTCCCCGACGCCCAGGTCACCTCGGCCGTCGGCGAGTTCGACGGGTCGCGGAATGCCTATTTCGTCAACTTCACGATTTCCGAGGGCGAGCGCTATCGCTTCGGTCAGATCGGGGTGGAGACGTCGATCCCGGGTCTGAACCCCGATGCGCTGACCTCGACGATTCGCACCGGGCAGGGGGAGACCTACTCGCTGGCCGACCTGCAGCGGACGCAGGAGGACATGGCGTTCGAGGCGACGGCGCAGGGTTACGCGTTCGCCGACGTGCGTCCGCGTGTCGATCGCGATGTGTCGACCAGCACGTTCAACGTGACCTACCTCGTGGATGAGGGTGCGCGCCTGTATGTCGAGCGCATCAACATCACCGGCAACAGCAAGACCCGCGATGCGGTCATCCGCCGCGAGCTGGATTTCGGTGAAGGCGACCCCTTCAACCGCTCCATGGTCCAGCGCGGCAAGTCCTCCATCGAGCGGCTCGGTTTCTTCAAGGTCGTCAATGTCGACCTGCAGCCCGGCAGTGCGCCGGACAAGGTGGTCGTCAACGTCTCCGTCGAGGAGCAGTCGACGGGCGACTACGGCCTGACCGCCGGGTATGATTCGAGCGCCGGTATCCTCGGCGAAGTGTCGGTGACCGAGCGCAACTTCCTCGGCCGCGGCCAGTATGTCCGTGTCTCGGTGGGCGCCTCGGAGAGCGGGCAGAGCTTCGACTTCTCCTTCACCGAGCCGCGCTTCATGGGTCTCAAGATGTCGTCGGGCATCGATGTGTACCATCGCATCGTGGCCGAGACCGACAGCAACATCTACGGCACGACCTCCTCGGGTGGCCAGCTGCGCTTCGGTTTGCCGGTGACGCGCGACATCAACGCCAGCCTGTTCGTCGGCGCCGAAACCAAGGTGATCGAGGATGTCGACGGCGACACTTCGCTGGTCGTCACGGACGGGGAGACGCTGAACAAGGCCTGGATCGGCTACTCGCTGACCTACAATGGGCTGGACGACAGCAAGCGTCCGACCGAGGGGCTCTACGCAACGCTGACGCAGCAGTACATCGGCCTCGACCACAACCTGATCAAGACCGAGGCCAAGGCCAGGTACTTCATGCCGCTGATGGCCGACTATGGCGTGATCGGCAGCGTCAAGGGCCAGGCGGGTGTCATCTACTCGCTCAGCGGACCGGTGCATCCGCTCGAGGCCTTCCGGTCGTCGTCGAGCATCGTGCGTGGCTTCCAGAGCGGCGGGATGGGCCCGAAGGCCGACACGGGCGGTGGCGTCTCCGGTGAGTTGCTGGGCTATACGGGCTACATCGCTGCGTCCGCCGAGATCGAGTTCCCGATCCCGGTCCTTCCCGAGACCTACGGGGTCCGGGCGTCGGTCTGGGCAGATGCGGCCCTCATCGACGGCAATGGCAGCAGCCTTCCTCCGAGCCCGGACAGCGTGGACGAGAGCTTCAAGTCGTCGGTCGGCGCCTCGCTGATCTGGGACAGCCCGTTCGGGCCGCTGCGTGGCGACTTCGCCTATGTGATCAACAAGGCGACCGACGACAAGACGCAGGTATTCTCCCTGACGCTGCAGCAACTGCTCTAGGCGGCGCAGTCCGGCGGCTCGGGCCGGTTCTTTCGAAAAAGGCCGCGGAGCGGTTGCCCCGCGGTCTTTTTGTTGTGTAGTGATGCCATGGTCGACACGCGCTTCCATTCCTTTGCCGGACCGGTGCTGCTGCGCAGCCTGCTTGCCGCATTGCCCGCGCCGCCGCTCGTGGAAGACCCGCGCCTGCTGCACCTGACGGTCACCGGCGCCGACGAACTCGAGACCGCCGACGCCGGCGAGATCGCTCTTGCCGCCCAGCCGGCCTATCGGTCCGCCCTGCGCGAAACTTCCGCGGGCATTGTCGTGGTCCACCCGTCCTTGCGCGACCTCGTGCCTTCGCAAGCCGTACCCATCGTGGTCGAACGGGCGCACGAGCTCTTCGTCGATATCCTCGAGCGGCTCTACCCGGCGGGAACGCATGGCAGTGCTGCCTGGCAGCTGGCCGACGACGAGGCCGCTCCTCTGGTCGAGGCGGGCGTGCGGATCGGCGCCAACGTCGTCATCGGCGCCGGGGTGGAGATCGGCCGCAGCACGGTCATCGGCCCGAACACGGTCATCGGTCGCGGCGTCACCATCGGTCGCAACGCCGTCATCGGTCCCAATGTCACCATCGAGTATGCGCATCTGGGCAATGGCGTGGTCATCCATTCCGGCGCACGCATCGGTACCGAGGGTTTCGGCTGGCTCGGACAGGGGCGCTCAAATCGGAAGATCCCGCAGTTGGGGCGCGTCATCGTGCAGGACCAGGTCGAGATCGGCGCCAACACCACCGTGGATCGGGGTGCGCTGGGCGACACGGTGATCGGCGAGGGGACCAAGATCGACAATCTCGTGCAGATTGGCCACAACTGCCGGATCGGTCGATACTGCCTGATCGCGGCGCATTGCGGTCTGTCGGGTTCGACGG
>NZ_JAYRYM010000015.1:0-34983 GCF_041917035.1 Devosia sp.
GCCGCCTGCGCGCCCCAGCAGATGAACATCGTCTGGTGCACGTTCGAGCCGGTCCAGTCCATGATCTCAAGCATCTCGGACCAGTACTTGACCTCCTCGAACGGGATGTGGGCGATCGGTGCGCCGGTCACGACAAAGCCGTCGAACTTGCGGTCGCGGACCTCTTCCCAGGTCGAGTAGAAGCTCCTGAGGTAGTCCTCGGAGGTGTTCTTGGACTGGTGGTCGCTGACGCGCACCAGGGTCAGGTCGATCTGCAGCGGGGTGGAGCCGATCAGTCGGGCGAACTGGGTTTCGGTCCGCTCCTTGTTGGGCATCAGGTTGAGCAGGCCGATCTGCAGCGGGCGGATATCCTGGCGCGCGGCGCGCGAGGAATCCATGACGACGACCCCCTCGGCTTCGAGGGTCTTGCGGGCGGGCAGGTGGTCGGGAATGCGAATGGGCATCGTTGCCTCGTGACTTGGAAACGCGAACGGATGACGGATGCGGCGCCCCTCTGTGGGGCGCTATCGCATTCGCCGTCCGATGGCGCTGGCCACGAGGTCGAGGAACTCGTCGCCGTCCCGCACGGTGGCGAGGTCGGCGGCATCGACCGCGTAGCCGAAATTGTCGGCGAGCTTCTGGTAGCGCGGCAACCGGTCGTGCAGCAGTGCCTCGAAACCCCATGCGCCGAAGGCGTCGGGATCGACGTCGGCATCGTCGGCGACGCGGTTGATCGCCTTGAACTCCGCCCATTTCCGCACGAGGAACGCGGGCTGGTAGTACATCGGCTTGGGGCTCTGGCGGAAGCGCCGGACGAGTTCGGCCGCGTCCTTCTCGGTGCCGCGGATGTAGAGCAGCAGCGTCGAGCCGGTGAGGGCCTTCACCACCGGGTCGTCGGCATTGTCGGGGTCGATGACCTCGATCAGCGAGCCACCCGTATCGGCGATGAAGTCGGTATAGCCGTAGAGCTGCTCGGCGCGATCGATGAAGTAGGGCACGTCCTGCAGCGCGGCGATCTCGGCAACCCGGTGCTGCTCCTGGCGGCGCTGGTACTCGGCCAGCGGCAGCCCGCCGCGCTTCACGTCGCCGGGTCGACCCAGATAGGTCGAGAGCGGGTCGAGATTGGCGAAGGTGATGTTGCTCTCGATGCGGATCGAGTCGGTGCGCAACAGGTCGCGCAGGAACGGCACCTTCATGGCCTCGGCCTTGAAGTTGTCGACGATGAACTCGCCCATGTAGCGCGTGCCGATGCGGTAGTCGGCCGAATAGTGGAACCAGTGGTGCCGGCGCAGCAGCGAGGCGAGCCAGGTCTTGCCGACGCCGGCCATGCCGAACACCGTCACCGCATGGCGCGGCGCGCTGAGGAATTCCTCGGGCGTTCTGAACAGCATCGGTCGGGTCCGGTCCGGGTGTGAGCAAGCGTTTAGCCGATGTCCGGCCAAGGTCAAGGGCATGGGGCGGGTGTGGGGCGGCAATTGTTGCCGACGCGCTCGGACTCTTTTTCCCCGACGGCGCCGCAAGAAACGGCGCCAAGCTGGATTTCTCAATGAAATCAGCCCCTGGTGCAACTGGCATCGGTCTTGCATCGACCCTCACGAGCCAGCGCGTCCGGCGCGCACGATAGGGTTATGGAGTCAAGATGGGTATCTACGGCGCACTTTCCACCGCGGTCACCGGGCTTCGCGCCCAGTCCTTTGCCCTCGAGAACATCTCGGGCAACATCGCCAACAGCCAGACCACCGGCTTCAAGCGCACCGATACCGACTTCGTCGACCTGATCCCGGACGCGGCCCAGAAGCGCCAGACCGCCGGCTCCGTGCTGGCGCAGTCGCGCTCCACCAACAACGTGCAGGGCGACGTCAAGGGCGCCTCGACCGAGACCTACATGGCCATCAACGGCAACGGCTTCTTCATAGTCGAGCCGCGTTCGGGGCAGGCGGATGGTTCGGCGACCTTTGCCGGCGCGAACTACTACACCCGCCGCGGCGATTTCGAGATGGACAAGTCGGGCTATCTCGTCAACGGCGCCGGCTACTATCTCAAGGGCCTTCCGATCGATCCGGCGACGCAGAACATCTCGGGCTCGGTGCCGCAGGTGCTGCAGGTCTCCAACTCCTTCCTGCCGGCGCAGCAGACGACGCGCGTCAACTACGAGATCAACCTGCCGCAGCTGCCCAAGACGCCGCGCTACCAGGCCTCGCAGACGGCCGGGTCGGAACTCCTTGCAGCGACGGATTTCCTCAGCATCACGCCCGACCAGGCGGCCGCCACCACCGGCGCGGCGGCCGTCGGCACCGCTGCGGCCTCGACCGTCGCCGCCGCTGGCGACAGCCTCACGATCCAGATCGGGACGACCACGCGGACCTATGCCTTCACCGCTTCGGGCGGCACCACGATGCCGACCATCGACGTTTCGGACGCCACGACGGACACCGTGGCCGAGATGCTGGCGGCCATTCAGGCGGACCTCGTGACGGCCGGCGCCACCGGCGCGACGGTATCGCTCAACGGCGATGGCGAAATCGAGGTCGAGGCGGGCAATATCACCGACAGCATCACCATCACCGACGCGACGACGGGCACCTCGGCCATCGGTTTCAATCTGACCAACGGCACCTATGATCCGACTGTGGCCCAGGCCACTGCGCTCGCGGCGCGGGTGCCGACCGTTGCCGCGGATGATGTCGACAGCTTCATCTCGCAGTCGATCTCCGGCGGCGCGATCACCGTCTATGCCGGCAACGGCGCGCCGGCCAATGTGCAGATGCGCTGGGCCAAGGTGAACTCGACGCAGAATGGCGGCGCGGAGCGGTGGAACCTGTTCATCCTCACCGATGCGGCGGCCACCGGGACCGAGACGATGTGGACCCGGGTCGGCGGCGACTACCAGTTCGGAGCCGACGGTTCGCCCAACCCGCCGATCGAGTACACCGATCTGCCGGCGCTGACGGTCAACGGCGTCACCATCGGCGATGTGCGGCTGCAGCATGGTACCAGCGGGCTGACCCAGTTCGCCGACCCCAACGGCACCGCCGAGGTGACCGCGCTCAGCCAGAACGGCTATGCGGCGGGCGAGTATGTCTCGGTCTCGGTCAACGATGCCGGTCGGGTGGTGGTGTCGTACAACAATGGCCAGCAGCTCGAGGTCGCGCAGGTGGTGACCGCCAACTTCAACGCCACCAACCAGCTCAAGCGCATGGATGGCGGCGTGTTCGCCGCGACCTCCGACTCGGGTGAGCCGATCCTCGACAATGGCGGCGGCGTCATCGGTTCCTCGCTGGAGGCGTCCAACACCGATATCTCGGAGGAGTTCACCAAGCTGATCGTGACGCAGCAGGCCTACGCGGCCGGCACGAGGATCGTGTCGACCGCCGACCAGATGCTGCAGGAAGCCCTGAACATGGTCCGCTGAGGCGGACCCGCGCGTCGGGTGGTGCGCCGGCGGCGGGCGCCGCCGGGGGCATTCGAGTAGACGAGGAGTAGGGTGCAATGGGTCTGTCGGTTACGCTGAGCAACGCGCTGAGCGGCATGAAGATCGGGCAGAACGCCCTTGACGTTCTGTCCTACAATGTCGCCAATGCCGGCACGCCCGGCTACCACAAGCGGGCCCTCAGCGTCATCGAGACGCTGGGTGTCAACTCGACCTACGCCCGCGAGGGCGCGCTCAGCCGCACCTTCAACCAGAGCCTGCAGCAGCACTACACGCGGGCGGTCTCCGACTCCGCTTTCGCCAGCGTGCAGTCGAGCTATCTCGATCGCGTGCAGACCCTGTTCGGCATGCCCGGTACGGTCGGCTCGCTCGATGACGCCTTCAACAGCTTCGAGACATCGCTGACCTCGCTCTCGACGAGCCCTGACAGCTTCGCGGCGCGGGCCGATACCGTGCAGAAAGCCCAGGTGCTCGCCAGCACGCTCAACCGGTTGACCACAGATATCCAGTCGCTCCGGCAGGAGGTCGAGAGCCGGATTGCCACCAGCGTCGACGACATCAACGCGCAGCTCTCCTCGCTGGAGAAGATCAACATCCGGCTTGCCGATCAGGGCATCGATCCCGGCTCGCGCGCCACGCTGCTCGACCAGCGCGATCGCCTCGTGTCCTCGCTGTCCGAGCAGATGGACCTGCGGGTGGCCTACCGCAACGACGACACCGTGGCGCTGATGACCCGCTCCGGCGTCGGAATCCTCGATGGCCGGGCTTCGATCTTCTCGTTCGAGTCCGCCGGTGCGCTGGCCGCCACATCGCAGTTCAGCACCGATGACACCAAGTCCAAGGTCGGCCGGCTGATGCTGATGACATCGGCGGGCCTGCCGATCGACCTGGTGAAGCAGAATGTGCTCGCCTCCGGTGAACTGGCGGGCCTCGTCGAGCTTCGAGACGCTAAGCTGGTCCAGGCGCAGGATCAGCTGGACGAGGTTGCCAGTGCCCTGGCGATGTCGCTGTCGACCAATGTCACGGCCGGAACCCAGGTCACTGCCGGCCTCGCCAACGGCTTCGATCTCGACATCTCCAACGTCCGCAACGGCAATGAGTTCACGTTCTCCTACACCCAGGGTGGAATCGAGAAGGCCGTGCGGGTGCTGCATGTCGACGACACCAGCAAGATGCCGCTCGATTACGTTGACGCGAACGGCGCAAGGGTGATCGGGCTCGATTTCACTGCGGGTTCGGCTGCCGTTGCGACCGAACTGCAGAACCGCCTCGGCGCGGGGCTGGTGGTCACCAGCCCGTCCAGCGTCACGATCCGCATCGTCGACGACGGGGCCGGCGGCACGACCGACATGGTGTCGGCGTCGAGTCGCTGGACCTCGACCGGCTTGCAGAACGGCGACCTTGCCATCAACCTGTTCGTCGACTTCAACAATGCTGACTATACCAACGCGCTGGACGGCAACGGCCAGCGGCTCGGCTTTGCCGGCCGCATCCAGGTGAACACCGAGATTCTGGCCGACAACAAGCTGCTGGTGCAGTACCAGGCGACGACTTCTCTCGGTGATGCCAAGCGCGTTGACAGCCTGGTCGACAACCTGGGCAGCATGCGCTTCGCCGGCAGCCTCGGGACGACCGGGCAGAACGCCAGCTTCCGGCTTGCCGGTACGGTGAGCGACTTCATCAGCCAGGCCATCAACTTCCAGGGCAATGCCGCCGCGTCGGCGATCTCCGATGCCGACACGCAGGAGCTGACGCTCAACGCCCTGGGGGAGCGGCTCGAGGGCGAATATGGCGTCGATGTCGATGAGGAAATGGCGCGGCTGATGGAACTGCAGAATGCCTTCTCAGCCAATGCACGCGTGATGTCGGTGGCTCAGGAGCTGATCGACTCGCTCATGCAGATCGTGAGGTAATCCCATGACCGTGATCAACAAATCGATGTTCCCGCTGTCCACCGGGATCAACAACATCATGGGGATCAAGCAGCGCTACGACAAGCTGCAGACGCAGCTGGCGAGCGGTCTCAAGGCGTCGAACCTGGGCGAGATGGGCACCGACCGCTACTTCGACCTGGCGCTGCGGCAGCGCATCGCCAACATCGAGAGCTACCAGGGCAATATCAAGACGGTGAACCTCAGGCTCAACGTTCTCGACAACACCATCAGCCGCCTGAACGTGATCGAGGCGGATTCGCGCGCCTCGACCATGTCCGGGGCCGGCGGCCAGGACAGCCTCAACTTCGAAACCACGCCGACCCTCGCGGCTGCCCGCTTCGACGAGGTGCTGACGCTGATGAACGTCGATATCGCCGGCCGCTACATGTTCGGCGGCAGCCGCACCGAGAGCAAGCCGGTCGCCGACCCCTACGACGTGCTCAACGGATCGGGAACCCGCGCCGGCTTCAAGCAGGTGATGGGTGAGCGCCGCCTTGCCGATCTGGGAACCTCCCATCTGGGTCGCCTGACGGTCGGTGCTGCCACCGACACGGTGACGCTGGCCGAGGACGGAACGCATCCGTTCGGCCTCAAGCTCGCGCAGATCTCCACGACCAGCGCCAACATCGCCACCACCCCGGCCGCGGGTGCGCCACCTTCGCTGACGGTACAGTTCGGCGCGACGCTGCCGATCGTCGGCGAGACGGTGACGATCAGCTTCACGCTGCCCGACGGCAGTGAGGAGTCGATCACCATGACGGCCAGTGCCGACGCCGCGGAGGAGGGCGCTTTCGAGATCGGGGCCGATGCCAATGCCACCGCCGCCAATTTTCAGGTGGCGTTGCAGGCCTCGGTGCAGAAGCTCGCCGAGGGCAAGATGGTGGCGGCCTCTTCCTATGCAGCGGCCGACAACTTCTTCTTCGGCCAGGGCGAAACGCCGATGCGGGTCGACGGGCCACCCTATGACACGGCGACGGGCCTGGTCGCCGGCACCCCGACCAACACGGTGTTCTGGTACAAGGGGGAGGACAGTGCCAACCCGCGTACCTCCGTCACCTCCAAGGTCGGGCAGGGGACGACCGTTGCCTACGGGGTTCAGGCCAACGAGGCCGGCCTCGTCGGGCTGGTTCGCTCTCTCGCTGCGATGGCCGCGCAGATCTTTCCGCAGTCGGACCCGACCTCGGCCGATCGCTACGCCGCGATGACGTCGCGCAACACCAGCCGCCTCGCGGACAGCGCGACGGCATCGGGGTCGATCGAGGTCATCGCCGTCGAGATGGGCCTGGCCAAGGCAACCGCGGGTGCGGTCGGCGAGCGTCACACCGATCACAAGGCGCAACTGGGCAACATGCTCGACACCATCGAGCAGGCGCCGTCGGAGGAGGTTGCCATGGAACTTCTGGCGCTCAAGACCCGGCTCGAGGCGAGCTACCAGACCACCGCCCTGCTGAGCCAGCTGTCGCTGGTCAACTACCTGAAGTAGGCCGGAAAAGCGCAAGGCCCGCGCGCGGCGGGCCCATTCGGTCTGCTCACATGTCGCAGGTTCAGGCGCGTTCGGCGCGCAGCCCCGCGGCGATCTCGCGATTGATGTTGATCAGCACGGTGAGCTTCTGCGGTGCGGGCTCGGCCTGCATCGACATCGTCTGCTTCATCACGAACAGGCCGAGATTGGCGATGTTCTCGCGCAGCGCCTTGGGCAGCTGGCTCTCCTCGCCGGTCACCGAGCCGAGAAACACGGTCCAGAGCTTGCGGTTGTAGGTGAGGGCGGTGAACAGTTCGCCCTGCGCGGAGTCCCACTCGTCGCGCACGCGCTGCAGCTGGCCGGCGGCACGAGACAGCAGGTTGGCCTCGAGAACACGTGGACTGACCGTCTGCTTGCCCACCTGCTGGTAGGCCCGCGCCGCACTATTTTGCATTTGCGAGAAGTTCCTGCTCGTACTGGATCAGCTTTTTCGCAGCCTTAAGGGCTTTGTACAGGGAGCCGGTTAATATCTCGTTGTTGATTTCGTCGACAATGCGGGTAGTCGAGGGCGCCGCCGTGACGATGTCGTTGACGAGCTGGAAATAGTCGGAACGCATCCGCTCGACATCCTCGTGAATGTACATCAGCTGGACGGCCAGGTAGATGCGCTTGGCCGGGCTGTCGGCGGTGTCGAAGGTGAGGATGTCCTTCTCGCGCAGGATCGGGGCCTTGCCGTCGATGAACAGCCGCGTGCGCTGATCGGAGTTGGTGATCACGCAGTTGCCGACGATCAGGCGCTCGCCGGGTTTCAGCTCGACTTTGAGGGACATGGATCGGCTCGTCGCTGGATACGATGCGCCATACTAGCACCCGCCGCGTCACCAAAACGCTACCGCCGTCCGGGTGTTTGCGCTTGAGCCGTGAAACGAAAGAGGCGGGCCTTGGCCCGCCTCTTCCTGATCCGTGGATCGACGTCCTAGAACAGGCGGAGCACGGCCTGGTCGGCCTGCGAGGCCATCGACAGGGCTGTCGAAGACAGCTGCTGGCGGGTCTGCAGGGCGAGAAGGTTGGCCGCTTCCTCGTTGGTGTCGGCGAGCGTCAGGTTCGCGGCACCGGTCTCGAGGGTGTTGATCATGTTCTTGGTGAAGTCCTGACGGTTTTCGACGACCGACAGGTTCGAGCCGAAGGTCGACGACTGCGACCGCAGGCTGTTGAGCGCCGTGCTCAGGGTCTCGAGCTTGGCGTCCAGCGTGGTGTCGCTGTCGAAGTCGGCGTTGACCGCGGCGTCGATACCCAGGTTGGTGTTGTTCACCGAGGTGGCTGCGCCGTCTTCGTCCTTGGCCTGGATCTCGATCGTCGAGGTACCGGTCTCGTTGAAGGTCAGCTTCAGCTTGTCGCCGCGCAGCAGGTTGATACCGTTGAACGAGGCGTCGTCGGCGAACTTGTCGAGCTGGTCACGCAGGTCGTTGAACTGCTTGACCAGGTTCTTGCGCACGTCGTTGCCGCCGATGCTGTCGGTCCCGGTGCTGCCGTCAACGTCGCCGCCAGAGTTCACGCCGGTCACGGTCAGGTCTTCGGTCGAGAGGTTCTCGATGCGGAGCTTGCCGTTGTCGTTGGAGGCGCGAATCTTGCCTTCGAGGCTGGTGTTGGCGTTGATTTCGGAGACGAGAGAGTCGACCGTCTTGGCGGTGTTGACGGCGGTCGGCGTCGACTGCGTGGCGATGCCGATGATGGCGCCGGTGCCGGCGATGGTGATGCCGATGTCGTTGGTATCGGCTTCCAGCTTCAGCGAACCGTTGTCATCGAGGCTGGCGGTGACGTTCAGGCCCGAGGCGCCGTTGATGCCGGCGATCAGGTCGGAGACGTCGTCGCCCGAGGCGGCGGTGAAGGTATAGGTCGTCGTGCCGTCGCTGACCGAGAAGGTTTCGGTATCGGCAAGACCGAGGGCAACGTCGTCGAGCTGGGTAGCCCCGGTGAGGCCGGTCGCCGTCGACACGTCCGACGCCACCGCAGCGGTGTTCTCGGTGAGGTCGACATCGACGGCGGTGGTGCCGATCGAGCCGTCTTCGAACGAGATCTGCTCGGTGCCGGCCGGGGACGAGCCCAGGTCGATCGTGTAGGACTCGGTCTTGAACGACTTGTCCTGGCGCGCCTGGCGGAGCGTGGACTGCATCGACTCGACGGTCTTGGTGATCGACTTGAGGCCGTTGTCGGCCGCTTCGATCGTCTTGATACCCGAGGACATCGAGTCCAGCAGGTTGGCCATGTCGGAGGCGCGGCTGTTGAGCGCCGTGGCGGTGAAGAAGTTCGACGGGTTGTCCAGCGCGGAGTTCACCTTGAGGCCGGTAGCGAGACGATTTTGCGTCTTGGCCATGGCGTCGGCGGTGGACTGCAGGCTGAGCAGGTTCGAACGAACCGCCTTGGAGAGATTCACATCCATTGGAATAGCCCTTTCTAGGACCTTACACGTTTACATCCGCCTCTTTCTGAGACGTGCTCCCGATCATTGGGGCCAGACCAGAAGAAAGTCTTAATCGGGTCCGGAAAATGCGATGCGGGATTGCAGATATTTCGCGGGGTTAACGGGGCCTTTCCAGGCTGTCCGGAAATGAAGCGAAGTCCATGTCCACAAAAAGAAAAAGGCGGGCCGAGGCCCGCCTTTCCGGATCGATGCGAGGACGTCTTCAGCCGAACAGGCGGAGCACGGCCTGGTCGGCCTGCGAGGCCATCGACAGGGCTGTCGAAGACAGCTGCTGGCGGGTCTGCAGGGCGAGAAGGTTCGCCGCTTCCTCGTTGGTGTCGGCGAGCGTCAGGTTCGCGGCACCGGTCTCGAGGGTGTTGATCATGTTCTTGGTGAAGTCGGTGCGGTTCTCGACGATCGACAGGTTGGAACCGAAGGACGAAGCGTGCGAGCGAAGCTTGCCCATGGCGTCGGCAAGGGTCTCGAGCTTGGCGTCCAGCGTCACGTCGCTGTCGAAGTCGGCATTTGCCACCTCGACAATGCCCAGGTTGGTGTTGTTGATCGACGTCGGCGTACCGCTTTCGTCCTTGGCCTGGATCTCGATGGTCGACGAGCCGGTCTCGTTGAAGGTCAGCTTCAGCTTGTCGCCACGCAGCAGGTTGATGCCGTTGAACGAGGCGTCATCGGCGAACTTGTCGAGCTGGTCGCGCAGTTCGTTGAACTGCTTGACGAGGTTCTTGCGCACCGCGTTGCCGAGGATCTCCTGAGTGGAGGTGCTGCCATCGACGACGCCGGCGGTCGTCACGCCGGTTACCGTCAGTTCCGAGGTCGAGAGGTTCTCGATGCGGAGCTTGCCGTTGTCGTTGGAGGCACGGATCTTGTCGTCGAGGCTGGCGGTCGCGCCGATTTCCGAGACCAGTTCATCCACTGTCTTGGCGGTGTTGACGGCGGTCGGCGTCGACTGTGTGGCGATGCCGATGATGGCGCCGGTGCCGGCGATGGTGATGCCGATGTCGTTGGTATCGGCTTCCAGCTTCAGCGAACCGTTGTCATCGAGGCTGGCGGTGACGTTCAGGCCCGAGGCGCCGTTGATGCCGGCGATCAGGTCGGAGACGTCGTCGCCCGAGGCGGCGGTGAAGGTATAGGTCGTCGTGCCGTCGCTGACCGAGAAGGTTTCGGTATCGGCAAGACCGAGGGCAACGTCGTCGAGCTGGGTAGCCCCGGTGAGGCCGGTCGCCGTCGACACGTCCGACGCCACCGCAGCGGTGTTCTTCGTGAGGTCGATCGCCACCGGCGTAGTGCCCACCGAGCCGTCCTCGAAGGTGATCTGCTCGGTGCCGGCCGGGGACGAACCCAGGTCGATCGTGTAGGACTCGGTCTTGAACGACTTGTCCTGGCGCGCCTGGCGGAGCGTGGACTGCATTGTCTCGACGGTCTTGGTGATCGACTTGAGGCCGTTGTCGGCCGCTTCGATCGTCTTGATGCCCGAGGACATCGAGTCCAGCAGGTTGGCCATGTCGGACGCACGACTATTCAGCGACGCGGCGGTAAAAAAGTTGGTGGGATTGTCGAGCGCCGTATTCACCTTGAGGCCGGTGGCGAGACGCTCCTGCGTCTTCGCCATGGCGGTCGCGGTGGACTGCAGGCTCAGTAGGTTCGATCGAACCGCTTTTGAGAGGTTAACATCCGACATTGAAGTTCCCTTCTGGCGCTGACTGAAAAAACCTCATTCTGAGGCTTGTGGTCATCCTACCGGGGGGAGTCTTAAGAATGGTTAACGAGACGCTGCCGAGGACGGTTAATTTATCCTTTGTGTGACGGCTTCGTTTCCCGTTAGTCATCTGATTTGAAATGGGAAATTAGGCGATAGGCAAGTTCTGCCGTGTCCCGGTATGGGGCGGTTTGGTTACCTCGGAAGACGGGCGGCAGAATCGAAACGGGCTAGACTCGCCTGTCGTGCAGCGCCAGCGATCCCTGCGACGGCAGGTCCGCACTGCCCAGCCGCATGATGATCTCGCGCTCCGAGGTGGGCCTCGGAGGCAATTGCCCGGAAATGAGAGCGACTGCGAAGGCCGCACCGGGCGCTGGCGGCGGGGGTGGCGCCTCGCGGATCGGCAGCGTCTGCTGCGCAGGAGCGGCGGCTGTGCCGGAAGCGCTGTGATCTGGCTGCTGCTGGGACGCAGAATCGTTGCTGGCCGGCCGCGAACGGAAGTTCACGGCTGACCCGACTGCTGCGCTGACCGGCTCGGGCGCTATCCTGGCGCTCATCTTGGCAATCCCTGTTGCCCATAGTTTGGGTGCAGGATGCCCCGGTCGGCTTGCCAGGAGTTTGCAGTCCTGCCGAGGATTTGTGTCGAATTGAACCTACAGCGCGCGGTTCACCGACAGGCCCCGGGCAGCGGTGGCCGACGGTTGCGTGGCGAGTGTGCCATTGGCTCCGTAGGTGCGGGGACGGGACCCGGCCCCCATGGCGTTGGCGACGTCGGTCAGCAGGTCCTCGGTCACGGCGCGGGCGGTTGCTATCACTCTGAGGTTCTCGGCCATCTGGGTGGCGAAGCGCTCGTGCCCCCTGCGCAATGCTTCGACCGCCGCGGGTGCCTCCCGCTGCAGCCGCGTCGCCTGACGCTGCACCGAACGGGCGAGACCCATGTAGTCCTGCGCCAGCCGGGTCTTTTCGGCCGAAAGCGCCCCGGCCTCCTTGAGGCGCCCGGCGCGGAGCAGGGTGGTCTCCTGGTTGAGGATTTCGACCAGGCGATCGAGGGTGGACAGTGCCGCGTTGCTCAACTCGTTGGCCGGCAGGGTGTCAAGGGCGGCGATGCGTTCGGCGGCATTCATCGGCGATAGGCTCCTGCTGGGGCTGCATTGGCGGCGAACTGCGCGGACTCCTGCGCAGCGATGAGGTCGGGCAGCAGCGCATCGGCCAGTCCGATGCCACCGGCGCGGGCAACGCTGTCGGCCAACTGCTCGGCCTGCAGGCTGCGCCAGGTCTCCTCGCCGAACCCCCCGCCCATCGCGTCGGGGGAGGTCTCGAGCGAGGCGAACATTTCCTTGATCAGGGTGTTAAGGAACACGCCCTCGAGATCTTCGGCATGGCGGCGCAACTGCCCCAACTGCGCTGTGGAAAGAGTGGAGGATGCGGCGGCCGAGGAGACCATCAGAGTACCTCGATTTCCGCCTGCAGCGCGCCGGACGCCTTGATCGCCTGCAGAATGGCGATCAAGTCGCGCGGACTGATGCCGAGTGCATTGAGACCATCGACCAGTTGCTGCAGGCTGACGGACTCGTTGACGATGGCGAGGTTGCTGTCGTTGGTCTGGATCGTGAGGTCGGTGGCGGGTTCGACGGCCGTCTGCCCCAGGCTCAGCGGATTCGGCTGCACCACGGTGGGGTTCTCGGCGATGGTGACGGTCAGGTTCGATTGCGCCACCGCCACGGTGGACACCCGGACGTCCTTACCGATGACGATCAGGCCGGAGTTCTCGTCGATGATGATCTTGGCCGAGAGGTCGGTGTCGACCACGAGTTGTTCGATGTCGGTCAACAGGTCGACGATGTTGCCGTTGAAGTTGCGGGGCAGGGTGAGGCGGATAGTCGCCGGATCCTCCGGGGTAGCGCAGGGCACACCGATGAAGTCGTTGATGGCGAGCGCAATGCGACGGGAGGTGGTCAGGTCTGGATTGCGCAGCGCCAGGCGCAGGCTCCGCTGGGCGCCGAGGGTGAATTCGATCTCGCGCTCGATCAGGCCGCCCGACGATATCCGACCGGTGGTCGGCACGCCCGAGATGATCGTTGCCGCGTCGCCCTCGGCTTTGAACCCGTTGATCGTCACTGACCCCTGGGCGATGGCATAGACCTCGCCATCGGCCCCGAGCAGCGGGGTGACGAGCAGGGTTCCGCCCTGCAGGCTCGAGGCATCGCCGAGGGCCGCGACGTTGACATCGAGGCGCGAACCCTGCGTCGAGAAGGCGGGCAGGTTGGCCGTCACCATCACCGCCGCGACGTTGGCGGTGCGCATGTTCTCGCCGCGGGTGTTGACCCCGAGCCGCTCGAGCATCGCCTGCAGACTCTGCTTGGTGAAGGGCGAGTTGTTCAGGCTGTCGCCGGTTCCGTTGAGGCCGACCACGAGACCGTAGCCGACAAGCTGGTTGTCCCGAACGCCCTCGATGTTGACGATATCCTTGATGCGGGCAGCGGCCGCGTCGACCCCCGCCGGCTGCAGCATCAGCGTGGCGGCAAGAACGCCAGCCAGCATCCGCTTGAAAAGAGTGTGCAGCATTGCCAGTCCCCGATCTCGACGTCGCATCCCCATGCGTCGTACTGCCGGTACCAGTGCGATATCCGTGCCAACTCGCCCCGGGGAGATGCAACCTATTGAGATGGAATGGAAAACGCTGTCCCGTGGACCTCACCAGACAGGTGTGGCAGGCAACAAGTGCCGGGTCGATTAACCAATGTTTAACCGGTGGCGGCAGATTTTGCCGGCCAGGGCCAAGCGGTGAGTCCAATGCGGATCGACGGCAATCAGCGCGTGACTGTTGCGGGGCGTAGCCCAGCGGGGCGAGGCACGGCATCGTCCGCCTTCATCGTGGATGAGGGCGGTCCGACGACGGTCGATGCCCGGCCTGCGAGCGCCATGTCTGCCACGGCCTCGATCGCGACGCTGCTTGCTCTGCAATCGGTCGAGGACCCACTTCTGAAACGTCGAAAGCTGGTCCGGCGTGGCTCGCAGCTCATCGATGCACTTGAGGAGTTGCGGGCCGACCTGCTGCTCGGCAGGGTTTCGGAGGGCCGTCTCGGTCAGCTCATGACCGTGCTGTCACAGGCGCGCGAGCGGGCCGAGCCGGGCCTCGACGGGCTGATCGACGACATCGAACTCCGGGCTCGGGTGGAACTGGCCAAGCGCGGCCTGTTTCCGGCCTGACGCGTTCTTCGCGGCGTTTCCCTTCGCCATTAATCAGCAAGGTTCTCAAGGCTTGCGAGGCCCCCTCCGCGCCACTATAAGGCCGGCCAAGGGCGCTTTGTAGCGAGTCAGGAATGACCTCTGAAGTTCTTGAATACCGGCCCACGGAAGATGAGCCGTTCATGAGCCCGCGGCAGCGGGAGTACTTCCGGCAGAAGCTGGAGCGCTGGAAGGAGGAGATCCTCCGCGAAAGTCGCGAAACGCTGGAAAACCTGCAGGAAGAGAGCCAGAACCACCCCGACATGGCCGACCGCGCTTCGTCCGAGAGTGACCGCGCGCTGGAGCTCAGGACCCGTGATCGGCAGCGCAAGCTGATCAGCAAGATCGACGCGGCCTTGAAGCGCATCGACGATGGGACATACGGGTATTGCGAGGAGACAGGCGAGCCCATCGGGCTGGCGCGCCTCGATGCTCGACCGATTGCCACGCTATCGCTCGAGGCGCAGGAGATGCACGAACGCCGCGAGAAGGTGTATCGCGACGAATAGGTGGCGACTGGTGCGGCTTTTCAGGCCCCGCCATCGAGCGGGGCTTTTTTGTTGCCCTTCGCCGCAATCTCGCCAGCGTCCAAGCCCAGCCTTGATGCGACAAGCGATTCTGAACCTGCGATGAACGGCGGACTCAGCCCTCGGTCAGGCTCGGCCGCCTAGGCTGGTCTCAATCGGCGAAACGCTGTGGAACGAAACAAAGGACTACCGGAAATGAAGAACCTGCTCGCCATTGCTGCCTTTCTGACCACCGCCTCGGTCGCGACCCTGGCGCAGGCCGACCAGATTACGCTCGGCGAGCCCGGCTATGGCGGCACCGGCTGCCCCGGCGGCAGTGTTTCCGCGACGTTGAGCCCCGATGCGACTTCACTCAGCCTGCTGTTCGACTCCTATGTCGTTGAGGCCGGCGGCGACACCGGCAAAAAGTTCGACCGAAAGAGCTGCAACGTCGCGATACCGGTGCATGTGCCGCAGGGCATCTCCATCGCGGTGCTGGCCATTGACTACCGTGGCTACAACAACTTCCCGGCTGGCGCGAACTCGCAGTTCAACGTCGAGTACTTCTTCGCCGGCGCCCGTGGCCCGACCTTCACCAAGCAGTTCAACGGTCCCAAGGACGAGGACTACCTGATCCAGAACAAGCTGACGGCGCAGTCGATCGTGTGGTCGGCCTGCGGCGCGGACGTCAACCTGCGCACCAACTCGTCGATCCGCGTCACCACCAAGAACAACCAGCAGGCGCTGGCGACGGTCGACTCCGAAGACGTCAGCGCGGCAATCATTTACCAGCTGCAGTGGAAGCAGTGCTAGAGTGTACCAGTTGATCGATCGGGACGGCCGAACGGAGGCCGTCCCGCCGAGGCTGGAGTAGCTGGATGCGGGTTGTTGCGACTGGATTGGTTCTCTTGATCGGCACCGGCGCCGCCGCGGCCGCCGACTGCGCTGCCAGCAACGCACCGCCCGACGTGGTGATCGCTCCTGACGACCGGTCGGCGACCGTCTTTCCGGACGGCTTCATCGTCTTCGGCGGCGATGCCTCGACCTGCGCCGTGAACGTCGCGGTCCCGATCCCGGATGGCTACTTCGGCGTCTACAAGATCGACTCACGCGGCTTTGTGGCGCTCGCAACCGGCGAGAGTGCCACCTACAGCGTGACCTATGACGGAGATACCCAGTCCCAGGTCGTGGATGGGGAGTATCTCGAGGACGCCTTCTACACCCACTATTTCGGTACTGGTCTGGGGCCGATCGCCAGCTTCGACGCGGAATTCGGTCTCGCGGTCGTCGGCGATGGCGCAGCAGGCGCCGAACTCGATAGCATCGACGTGCTGGCCGGATTCACCACGTGGGATGCGCAAGTGGCGTCGGTTACTGAACTGTCCCTCGGTCGCACCGCACTGGTCACCCACCTCAGCGCCACGGGTGGCCTGCTCATCGGCGACAACCAGGCGATGGAGCGCGAGGACAGCGTCGGCGTGTTCGGGGCCGTCGGATCGCATATCGTCGGCGGCACCGCCCACTTCGATCTCGGCGGCGGCTTCCTTCTTGATGGCGGCGCGGCACTCTTTGACCAGTCCGTGGGTGGCGTGGCCAGCAATGGCGCCCTGCTGGGGCTCAAGGCCAGCTACCTGCAGCCGGACGATGGCGCCAGTTTCCGGATCATCGGGTCTGCCGGCCTGAGACTCGCGCCGGGCATGAACCTGACGTTCACTCGGCACTATTCGGACGGCTCCCCGGAGGGAGCGACCGTCCTCGTTGGCACGGCGGGCCATTTGTTCGGGTTCGAGGCAGAGGCCGGTGTACTGGTCAGGCCGGCTCCTACCAGCGAACTCGTGTTCGCCGTCGCGGTATCGCGCACCTGGCTGGGCGTGGACGGGTATGAGGAGACGATCGGGGGATCGAACCTGTTCCCGATCGCGACGGCAACGGCGACCGGAACCTTCGACGCCGTCAGGCTGCGCGCGGCCTGGACCGCCGAACTGGTCGAGGATCTGGACCTTACCCTGCACGGGGCAGTGGGGCAGAGCGTCGCCCACGACGCCCTGACGGCAAACGTCGCCTTTGTCGGTGACGTACAGGCGGGCGCGGTCAGCGAGTTCTTCGCCGAATACGGCGCCCGTCTCGGCTGGGCCCTCAGCCCCGCGACGACCGTCAGCGTCTTCGCGCTCGGCTCGACCGGGTCGGAGAGCGGGACGCACCTGCAGGCCGGCGCGGGCGCCTCCATGAAGTTCTGAACGCGCGGCAACGGCCGCGAAAGGGCAAAAGATGAAGACCTGGATGATGGCTCCGATCCTTGCGGCACTGGTTCTGTCGACTGGGACCGTCGACGCAGCCTCGCTCAAGCTCGGCAGGCCGGCCTATGGTGGACCGGGATGTCCTGCGGGCAGCGCGTCGGTTGCAATGAGCGGCAATTCCATCACGCTGCGCTTCGATCGCTACCAGGTCGCCGCCGGCGGCTCGACCGGCAAGTCGTTCGATCGCAAGGCGTGCAGCGTCTCCATCCCGGTGACCGTTCCTGCGGGGCAGGCGATTGCGGTGGTGGGCATCGACTATGCCGGCTACAACAACTTGCCCGCCGGGGCCAGTTCGACCTTCAAGGTCGAGCAGTTCCTCGCCGGCGGCAAGGGGCCGGTATTCACCAAGACGGTCTCCGGGCCGTCCAAGGGCAAGTTCGCCGTGTCCAGTGACGCGGCCCTCAGCTGGTCCGGCTGCGGTGGTGGCGTGACGCTGCGGACCAACACCAGCCTCATCGTGAAGACGTCCGGGGGCAAGGCGGCTTCGGCCAGCGTCCGGTCGCAGGACGTCAAGGCCGCCATCGTCTACCGCCTCAAGGTCAAATCCTGCTGAGTTCGATCTGCCGTGTGATCCTGATCGCGTCGAGAAAGGCGCGGTCATGGCTGACGACGAGAAGGGCGCCGTCAAACGCCCTGAGGCCGGCCTCGATGGCGGCGACGGCGTGCAGGTCGAGGTGGTTGGTCGGCTCGTCGAGGATCAGGAGCTCAGGCGGGTTGCCGCTGCCGATGGTGACGGCCAGTCCGGCACGCAGCCTTTCGCCCCCGCTGAGCGTTCCAACCGGCTGCAAGGCCGCCTCGGCCCTGAACATGAAGCGTGCAAGGGCGGCGCGGCAGGCATTCTCTCCATCCTCGGGGTTGAGCCTCAGGTAGTTCGCGCGGATGGTCCGGTCCGGGTCGAGTATCGCAACCTGCTGGTCGAGCATGGCGTGGCGTGGCGTGATGCGGACCGTGCCACTGAGCGGGGGAAGGGCGCCGGTGGCGAGCTTCAGCAGTGTCGACTTGCCGCTGCCGTTGGCCCCGGTGATGGCGACCCGCTCGGGGCCGGCAATAGTGACGTCCAGTTCGACCAACACAGGGTCGCCGTCATAGCCGGCGCTGGCTCCGGTCAGTTGCAGGACGATGCGGCCAGCCGGCAGCCCGCTCGGCTGCAGGACAACCGACATCGGGGTCAGGATATCGACGTCCGAGCGTGCTGCAGAGAGTTCATCGAGGGCGCCCGCCCGCCGCCGCTCGGCTAGCCGGGACAGCTCGCCGCTGGTGGCCTCGGCGTTCGACTTCATGCCGCCTAGGAGTATCTTCGGCACGCCGCCCCTGGCGGCCAACCGGGCGCCCCTTGCGTCCCGCCGTGCCTTGCGTTCGCGGGCCTGCTGGGTGCGGCGGTCCAGTTCCTCCAACTGCCGCTCGGCATTTGCCAGAGCGTGGCGCGCGGCCTCCAGCTCCACGGCCTTGCGTTCGGCGTAGTACTCCCAGTTGCCCCCAAAAAGGCTAGCCCCGGCGCTGGTCAGTTCCACGATCGCATCCATCTCGGCCAGCACCTTCCGGTCGTGGCTGACCACGATTGCGCCGGTCCTCCAGCCCCTCAGCAGGTCAAGCACCGCATCCCGCCCGTCCTCGTCCAGGTTGTTGGTGGGTTCGTCCAGCAGGATGAAGTCCGGCTCCGCCAGAGCCAATCGGGCGAGTTCCAGTCGTGTGAGCTGTCCCCCGCTCAAGGTCGAGGCCAGTCGGTCCGGTGCAAGGGCGGGCAGGCCCAGGGCGCCGAGGGCCATCTCGATTTGCGCCGGCAGAGACCAATCGGCTTCGGCGGCATCCTCGGCGGAACCGGCGCCACGTTCCAGCCGGCGCAGTCGCTCGAGCGCGGCAGCAACCCCGAGGATATCCGCTACGGTTCCTGATTCCCGCTCGGGAATCTGGCGCATCTGGCCGATATGTCCCTCGACCGCGACGGTACCAGCGCCGGGCTGCAGTTCGCCCGCCAGGAGGCGCAGGAGCGTCGTCTTGCCGCTGCCGTTGCGTCCGACTATTCCGGTGCGAACCGGACCGAAGCTGAGATCGAGGTTGTCGAGGAGCGGCGTGCCGTCAGGCAGGCGAAAGCCGACGGAGCGCAGGGAGAGCAGGGCGGGCATGGAACAGGACCTGATGACGTTCTGGGGCGGCGTTGGCGATCATCGGGTACTTCATTGCGTCCACATCCTGTCGGCGTTGGCGACCGGGGATACATAGGCATCGGCTGCCCCAAGTCAACCGCTCGTCGGCTCCGGTCGCCCGGCGAGTGCAGCTTCCGGCAGGCGCAGGGTGACGCCGCCTTCGGAGCCTACGGCAAGCTCAACGAGTCTCCCTCCCAGTCCCTGCCTCGGTGTCACGGTGCCGATGTCGCTCCAGGGAATCAGCAGCGGCGGGTGGCGAAACCCGAAGAGTGGCATGATCGACAGTCGCAGTCCGTCCGGTCCGCTGCTGAGGTTGAGCGTCCGGCTGTAGTGCACGGGTCCGACCCAGCCGCTCTGGGACGAAAGACCGCGCAGCACCGGATTGGCGGCCGTACGGTAGCGACCTGCCAGCGACGACCAACCGCTGACCGCGGATAGGATGGTCAGCACGAGGCTCCAGACCAGCAGCAATGCGAACGGAAAACCGATCGGGATCAGCAGGCCGATGATCAGCGCCTGGGAGGCATTTCCTTCCATCGGTCAGTTCACCGGGTCGATTCGGGAGCTCCTGAAGGTCGCTCCTCCAAGGATGCCAACATCGACCGGCCCCGTGACTGTCACCGTGCCTTGGCAAAGTCCGTAGGAGTCGCACCTGGCCTTGACGTAGTCGCCGACGCTGGGGTCCATGCCGGCCACCACGATGAACAGGTCCACCGGCAGGTCGCTCGCATCCTTGAAGTCGCTGCCGTCGGGGTTGACCAGCCGACAGGTGTACTGGCCGTCATACTCTGCCGAAAACAGCGAGCACGGGCCAAGCGTCACTGTCTTGCCTGCATAGGCCTGCGGGTCTGCCACGAACTGAGCCGCGCCGACCGTCTCCTGGGCCAGACTGGGCGTCGCTCCCGCCAGCACAATTGCTATCGCCAAAAAGCGCATTCCTGACTCCCTATTGCGAACGACACTTTGCCATCTGCGATGCACTTGTCCAGCCGTGGCGAACGACTTGTCAGGCGAGATAGCGACGGCGCAGATGCTCCTCGAAGTGACGGGCACTGAGTGGCTCCCCCGTCGCCCGCTTGAGGAGATCGGGCGTGGAGTACCTGCTCGCCTCCCGCCAGATCCTGTCGCGCCGCCAGTCGTTGAGAGCGACGAAGCGGCCGTGCCGCATGTCCTCGCGCGCGGACGGGTGGTCGCGCTCGATGGCGGCCCACAGTTGGGCCGCTATGATCGCGCCCAGGGTGTAGCTCGGGAAGTAACCCAGTGCTCCCGACGGCCAGTGCACGTCCTGCATCGGGCCGTCCTTCATGTTGTCGATGGTGGAGAGGCCGAGATACTCCCGCATCTTGGCGTCCCAGGCCTCCGGCACGTCCCGTGCGGCCAGCCTGCCCTCGATCAGGTCCTTCTCGATCTCGTAGCGCAGAATGACGTGCAGCGGGTAGGTCGCCTCGTCGGCGTCGACCCGGATCAGCCGGCGTTCGATCATGTGTACATGGGCGAGGACGTCCTCGAGCTCCCAGCCGGCGACCGCCTCCTCTCCCAGCGTCTCACGCACATGTGGCATCGCCCACTCCCAGAACTCCGGCGAGCGGGCAATCTGCTTTTCGACGAACAGACTCTGGCTCTCGTGTATCGCCATGCCGCGGGCTCGGCCGACAGGCCAGTGCGTCCACTCGTGCGGCAGGTTCTGCTCGTAAAGGCCGTGGCCGGTCTCGTGCAGGGTGCCCATCAGCGAGGTTAGGAACTCCGCCTCGGTGTGGCGGGTTGTCATGCGGATATCGGTCGGCACGCCACCGCAGAAGGGGTGGTGCGAGACATCTAGCCGGCCGTGATCGAAGTCGAAACCGATGGCCTCCATCATGACAAGGCCGAGCGCCTTCTGCCTGTCGATCGGGAACGGCGCGTTGAGCGGCTTCAGGGGCCGACGGGCGAGCTTGTCCTCCTGATGCGCCAAGGCCTCGGGCACGAAGTCCTTCAGGAAGGCCTTGAGTCCGGCAAAGACAGGATCGATGTCGACGGCACGGTTGCCGGGGTCGTACTGCTCCATCATGGCGTCATAGGGCGTGAGGCCGAGCACGTCGGCACGCAACTGGGCTTCCTCTCGGGCCGTGGCAACGACTCCCTCGAAGGCCGGCAGAAAGGTCTTCCAGTCCCCCGTCGGCCTCAGCTCGCGCCACAGTTGCTCGCTGCGGATGCGGGCATTCACCTGCCGGGAGACGAACTCGGACGAGAGGCAGGTCATGTTGGTGTAGACGCGGCGGAACTCTCCGAGCGCCAGTGCCTGCATCTCGTCGAGCGTTTCGGCCTCGGCATCGGCCAGCCAGTCGCCGACCTGCGGCGCCGTCGCCATCTCGTGATACAGGCCGGCGAGCGTCGCCATCGCCTCGGCGCGCTTCTCGCCGCCTCCGACGGGCATCATCACGGCCTCGTCGACACCCAGCATGGATTGGGCGTGCTCGATCGCCTCCAGCCTGCGGCTGAGGGCATCGAGCTTGGAGAAGGCGGAGTTTGCGGACATCGGCGATCTTCCGTGGTTGAAGTCCGCCTTGCCTAGCGTCAACGGGAGAGTCTGTCATCCCTCGAGGGGTGCAAGATCACCGTCCGGGGGGCCGTCGCTGGCGCCAGATGTGGAAGACCCCTGCAGCGACGGCACCTGCCGCGATGCCGATGGCGATCCCGATCGCGGCATTGCCCAGAATGGTCCCGAGGGCCGCTCCGACTATGACGCCGATCACGATACCCCAGACGATGCCCGGTATTGATTCCATGGTTGTGCCCCTTTCGGCTGTCCAACCCTCGGAATGTGCCTGGGGTTCCCAAATGGGGAAGGGCGCAGCCGGGGAGACTGCGCCCTCTGGCGGCGGGTTCTGTTCTGGAACCGGCCGGGCCCGCCGTCACCAATGGGGGAATGTGACGGGGAGAAGCGGGGAAGCGACTAGAATGGCAGGATGGCGTCGGCGATCTGCTGGCCGTAGCGAGGTTGCTGGACGGCAGTGATCTGGCCGCGACCGCCGTAGGAGATGCGGGCTTCGGCGATCTTGGTCGAGGGGATGGTGTTGTCCGAGTGAATGTCCTCCGGCCGCACGATGCCTGCCACGATCAGGTCCCGGACCTCGAAGTTGACCCGGACCTCCTGGTGCCCTTCGATCACGAGGTTGCCGTTGGACAGCACCTGCACGACAACCGCGGCGACTTGCGTCTCGAGGCTTTCCTTACGGTCCACCGTTCCCGAGCCGCCATCGGACAGGCCGCCGGCGGTGGTCAGTTTGCCGGACGCCTCGACATCGGCCAGCGGCACCTTGCCGCCGAAGATCGAGCCGAGCACGCCACCAACGCTGCCTTCGGACGATGAACTGCGAGTACGGTCGGTCGAGTTCGAGATCGATGCGCTGTCGTCGATCGTCACCAGTACGGTGAGAATATCGCCAATCTTGTGCGCACGCTGGTCCTTGAAGAACCCGCGGGCCTCGTTGGAAAACAGCGAGTTGGGCTGGTACGACGCGGCGACGACGTCCGGCATCGGCATCTGCACCGGCCGGTAGCCTGCCTGCGCGGTCGGGTCGGCAATGGCCGTCAGCTTGGGCTGCTGCCCGACCGAACCCAGTTGATCGAGCGTGGAGCAGCCGGCCAGGCCGAAAGCAAGGAGCGTGAGCGCTGCGAGTTTGATGGTCTTCATGGTAGTCTTCCTTTCGCGCGTCACAGGCCGGCGACTGTTAGCTTGGTGGCAGCGGTAGCGATCTCCACCGTGCCGGCACTCACGGCGACGCCATTGAGGATCTTGCGGGTAACCGTGTTCATCACCTGCACCGGTTCGCCGATCTCGGCGTCGCCCAGCGCCTGTCCGACGACGGTGAGCGTCATCGGTCCCGAGCGGAGCAGCACGGTGACCTCGGTGTTGCGCCGAACGGCCAGGGGTTCGCCAACGTCGGAGAGTTTCAGCATCACACCGGCCCGGGTGTTGCGCTTGAGCTCCTTGCCGACCAAGTCGGCGATGGTCTCGACCCCGGACTGATCGGCGAAGTCGAACGGCACCCGCCTGAGCTCGATGTCGGATGGGGTCAGCACGGTACCTGCCTTGAGGCTGGCGGCCAGATGTGGAGTCTCGACCAGCATGGACAGCGTGCCGGTGAGGTCAAGCGGTGCGGCGAGGCCCGCGATCTGGAAGCGGGCGGCAAAGCCTGCCGCTCCAGGACGATAGCGGAGGGTGACGAGGCGGGCCGGGGTCTCGACCGCCTCGGCGTTCAGGCTGATGGCGCCGGCGTCGAAGCGAGCACTGACCGTTGCTCCCACCGGGACGAGGCCGTTGGCGTGCAGATCCGCAGCGATCAGAGCGCTCAGGTCGCCATCCACGACGACGGAGACCTGCCGTTCCACCCGTACGGCCATGACGCCCTCTTCGGAATACTCCGCCAGGCCGGCCCTGGCTGCTGCGCGTCGAATGGCGTCGAGACCGACGAGCCCGCTCGTACCCGGGGCCGGCGCCCGGAACAGGGCGCGCTCGGCCAGCAGTCCCGCCCCGTCGAACATGTCGCCCACCGTGACGACCTCGCCAACCACAGAGACTTCCGCGCGGAGCATCGGCGCAGCGGTCGCGATAGATGTGAGCAGCAGCGTCGCGACGAGGGGCAGCGTGAGGAAAGTGAAACGCATCTATCTTCTCCCGGTCAGCGCAACTGGCTCGTCGCCTGCATCATCTCGTCGGCACCGGAGATGACGCGGGCGTTCATCTCGTAGGCGCGCTGGGCGGCGATCAGGTCGGCAATCTCGGTTACGGAGTTGACGTTCGAGCTTTCGAGGTAGGCCTGCAGCAGGTCGCCGACGCCGTCGCTGTTCGGCGTTCCGGTCTGGGCAGGACCGCTCGATGCGGTCTCGACGAACAGGTTGTTGCCAGCGGATTCAAGCCCGGCCTTGTTGACGAACCGTGCCAGCTGCAACTGACCCAGTTGCGTCGGGGCCGCATCCGTCCCGATGAAGGCCTCGACGGTTCCGTCAGGGCTGATCGACACCTGGTTGGCGTTCTCCGGAATGGTGATGCCGGGCTGCACCTCGTAGCCGTCGATCGTCACCAACTGCCCGTCCGGACCGCGCTCGAACGAACCGTCGCGGGTGTAGCCTGTGCGGCCATCGGGCATTTGCACGATAAAGAAGCCCTCGCCGCGGATGGCGATATCGAGTTCCTTCTCGGTGGGCGCCACCACGCCCTGACCCATGACGCGCGGTGTCGCCGCCGTCTTCACGCCCGATCCAACCTCGATGCCAACCGGCACCAGCGTGCCGGCGTTCGAGGTGGTCGCACCGGCCCGACGGTAGGACTGGTAGAGCAGGTCCTGGAACTCGGCGCGCTGCCGCTTGTACCCGGTGGTCCGCATGTTGGCGATGTTGTTGGAAATGACTTCGACGTTCCGCTCTTGTGCAGCCATGCCGGTCGAAGCGATGTAGAGGGCCTTCATCTGGTTCTCCCGATCAGGCGCTGAGGTTGCCGAGACGCTGGATGGCGGAGCGGCGCATCTCGTCCTGCTGCTGCATGATCGAGGCGAGGCTCTCATAGGAGCGCTGCACCCGGATCATCTCGGTCATCTCGCCGACACCGGAGACGTTGGACTTCTCCAGCGCACCCTGCATCAGTCGGGTGGCTGTCGCCTGGATCGGGGTGCCGCCGGAAAACAGGTTGTTGCCGTCGCGGGCTGTTTCCTGGGGATCGGCGAATTCGACTATCCGCAACCGCCCTTTGATTCCGGCGCTGGAGCTCACCGTACCGTCCTCGGCGATGGCCACGTCGGTTTCAGCGCCACCGAACTGAATCGGGCCGCCTTCGCCCATTACCGGGTTGCCGTCGAGGTCGACCAGCACGCCGGACGCATCGAGCTGAAGCGAGCCCGCGCGGGTCCAGCGCTCGCCCTGGGGGGTCTGGACAACGAGGAAACCCTCGCCCTGCAGGGCCACATCCAGAGGATTGCCGGTCTGCACGATGGCGCCCACGGACATGTCGTGAATGGTGGTCCAGTCCTCGGTGAAGCTGAGGCGCTGGTCGGGGAGGAGGAAATCGCGGTCACGCGCAACCGGGTCGAGGTACTCCTCGAACAGCAGCTGTTCGGCCTTGAAGCCGGTCGTGTTGAGATTGGCGATGTTGTTGGCCACCACGTCCATCTGTCGCCGCAAGGCGATCTGGCGCGACAGGCCGACAAGTTGCGCATTTTCCATGGCGCAGGTCCCCGTTGTCTTCCCCGAACCGTTCGACCTCCCCAGGCCATCGGGCTCGTCGTTTACCGAGCAGAAACCGTGCCAAGTCGAAGAATGACGTAGATTCAGCGGGTTATCTCTGGGCATGGACCTCGGTGGGATGCCGAAGCGGGGCGATGGGCAGAAACTGCCGGGCAGAATGTGCCGCCATGGCCCAGTTCGTAACCAATCGTTAACTCTCGGGCGCTTAGCTCCTTTTCAGACGGCGGAATCGTCGGCCCAATCAGGAGTCTCGTGCAATGGCGGCAGCAGCCGAAGCGGATGCCGAAGCCGGTGCAGCCAAGCCGGCCAAGAAGAAGCCACCGATCATGCTCATTGCCATGGTGGTGGCGGCAGTCGTGCTGCTCGGGGGCGGTGCAGCGGCTTACTTCCTGCTGTTCTCCGCTCCCAAGGAAGAGGCGCACGGGGCCGACGCGCATGGCGGCGCTGCAGGTGACGCACACCAGGGATTCATCTTCAACCTCCCCACGATGACGGTGAACCTCAATTCCGAGGGTGGCGCGCAAGCCTTCATGAAGCTGACCGTTGCGCTCGAGGTGGCCAGCGAAGAGGTCATGCTCGAGATCCAGCCGCGGATGGCGAAGGTAGTCGATGCGTTCCAGGTGTACCTGCGCGAACTGCGAAAGAGTGACCTCGAGGGCTCGGCAGGCATCTACCGGCTGAAGGAGGAACTGCGGCGGCGTGTCAACGTGGCCATCTTCCCCCAGCAGGTCGACAGCATCCTGTTCAAGGAAATCCTGGTGCAGTGATGGCCGGACCCGGCGAACAGGACAAGCTCAGCGAAGAGTGGGGCGTCGGCGAGGACATCAAGGTCGAGGCCGGCGAAGGCGCCGAGGAGGAAATGAGCGCCGAATGGGCGGCCATGCTCGCCGGCGATAGCGCCGATGCAGAGTCGTCCGACCGCGTGCTCAACCAGGACGAGATCGACAGCCTGCTCGGTTTCGACCCGAATGCCGGTGGCGTCGCCGAGCTTTCTGGCGTCCAGGCCCTGATCAACTCGGCGTTGGTCAGCTACGAACGCCTGCCGATGCTCGAGATCGTGTTTGACCGGCTGGTCAGGCTGGCGACGACGTCTCTGCGCAACTTCACCTCCGACAATGTCGAAGTGGCGCTCGACTCGATTTCCTCGGTGCGCTTTGGCGACTATCTGAACTCCATACCACTGCCGGCCATCCTGTCCGTCATCCGGGCGGAGGAATGGGACAATTACGGCCTGCTGACGGTCGACTCTGCGCTGATCTACTCGATGATCGATGTTCTCCTGGGCGGCCGACGCGTCGGCGGCACGATCCGCGTCGAGGGCCGTCCCTACACCACGATCGAAATGGCGCTGGCGCGCCGCATGATCGAGGTCATTCTCGAAGACACCCACAAGGCCTTCGAACCGGTCACCGAGATCAACTTCAAGGTGGAGCGCCTCGAAACAAATCCGCGCTTTGCTGCCATCTCGCGTCCTGCCAATGCCGCGATCCTCATCGAGCTGAGGATCGAGATGGACGATCGCGGCGGCAAGATCGAGATTCTGCTGCCCTATGCGACGATCGAGCCGATCCGTGAGCAGCTGCTGCAGATGTACATGGGCGAGAAGTTCGGTCGCGACCCGATCTGGGAAGGCCATCTTGCCACGGAGATCTATGCCGCCGACGTCGAAATCGACGCGATCCTGCACGAGCTGGACCTGCCGCTGAACCGCGTCCTGACCATGCAGCCCGGCGACACCGTGATGTTCGATCGCGCTCCCTCCGACCCGATCACACTCCGATGTGGGGACGTGACGTTGACCGAGGCGATCATGGGGCACATCGGCAACCACGTCTCGGTGCGCGTCTCGCGCCCTCTCAATGCCCCGAAGGTGACGATGGCCGCCTTCGAGGCCATCGACGAAACAAGGGAGAGCCGTTGATGTTCGGCATGCCGCTGGGCTTTGTGGTCGAGTTTCTGGTCGCGATACTGCTCGCGACCACAATCGGCTACTCGGTCGTGCTCAACCGGCGGCTGAAGCGCCTTCACGCCGATCGCGGCGAGTTGCGGCAGATGGTGGCCGATCTGGTTGCCGCCACCAACCTCGCCAACGCGGCAATCTGCGAGTTGAAGACGAGTGCACAGGAGGCCGAGTCGGGTCTGGAGGCCAAGCTCGACGAGGCAGAGCGCTTCGGCGTCGAACTGGCAAACCATGTCAGCGCCGGTCGTCAGGTCATGGACAGGATCGCGCGGATCACCACAGCGGCGCGTCAGCCGGGGGATCGGGTGGAGGAACCCAACCGCGTCCAGACAGCGCTGCAGCAGCTGTCGATGCGCCCGCGCATCCGGGGAGACGCGGCTTGAAGACCGTCCGACTGCTGCCGATTGTCATTGCCGCGAGCGCGGCCCTGCTGCTGTTGAAGGGCATCGGTCTACTGACCAGTGGCGGCTACGTGCTGACCGGAGCGGAAACCGCGCTGGCGGCAGGAAGCAGCGGTGGTCACGGCGGCGGGGCGGCGGACGCCACCGGCAACCCGACAATCGACCTGCCGCTCGACCATACGATGACCGATGCCAGCCCGACCCTGGACGATACGGCCGACACTCTCTCGCTGGGCGGGGAGGAGGCCGGGGCCGGGGGGCACGGCGCGTCCGAGGCTGCAGCGGGTGGCCACGGCGAGGAGGCCGCCGCGACCGACTCCGCGCATTCGCCGGATGGCGGAGATGCCGCTGCGGACAGTGTCGTGATCGGCAACGTGGTCTGCCCACCTGAGGATGGGGCGCCTGTCGAGGGCGAGGCACCGGCCGCCGCCGGCGACTTTCAGGGATTCTCCAACCTCGCCCCGACCCCCGTCGACTGCGTACCCGATCCCGGCGTGACGGCAGAGGGCGATGCCCTGCCGCTGATTCAGAATGGTTCGGGCCAGTTGGTGCCGCTTGCTGAAGTGAGCCCGAACGCGTCGAGCGAAAAGGCCCTGCTCGAAAGGCTGGGAGAGCGTCGCGATGAGCTCGATCGGCTCGAGAAAGAGCTTGAAATGCGCACCGCCCTGATCGAGGCGGCGGAGAAGCGGCTCGATGAGCGAACGGCTGCTCTGTCGGCCCTCGAGGCCAAGATCAATGCGCTCGTTGACGAGAAGAAATCGGCCGAGAAGCAGCAGTTCGTGGCGCTCGTCGCGATGTACGAGACCATGAAGCCCAAGGAAGCGGCGCTGATCTTCAACCAGATGGATCTGGGCGTATTGATGCAGATCGCCCGGGCGATGAATCCGCGCAAGATGGCCCCCATCATGGCCAAGATGGATCCCGAAAAGGCCAAGAACCTCACCTCCGGCCTGGCCCTGGAGGAGGTCCAGCAGACCAGCACCGCCGACCTGACCCCGGAGGATCTCGCGAGCCTCCCGCAGATCGTGGGTCAGTAGCCTTTGTGCTGGTTTTGCCTGAGTTTGCGTGGGAACGGATTAGGCCGACGTTAAGCCCGTTACTCATACTCTGGGGGTTCTAGAACAGAGCGGGTCAGGCAGAAGCCGGCATGGACGTGGGCAGACGATCAGGGCAGGGCGCCGTTTGGCGCTCGTGGCGCATCATGGCGCTGCTCGTGCTGCTGCTGACTGCTCTGCCGGCGGCGGCTCAAGACAAGGTCAACGTTCTCGCCACTCAGGAAGACGGCTACGGCCGCATCATCCTGACCTTTGCGGATCGGTTCGACCTGCCGTCCTATCGAGTCAGGTACGAGAACGGCGTGCTTGCGATCGAATTCGAGGCAGCCGTCAACGCGCTGCTCCCCGACATCGCCCTTGCCATCCCCGACTACGCCACGATCGCGCGGACGGATCCCGACGGCAAGGGCGTTCGAATTGGACTGCGGACCGCTGTGGTTCTGAACCGACTGGAAGCGGGGGAGAAGCTCTTCATCGACCTGCTGCCGCCAACCTGGCAGGGACTGCCTCCTGCGCTTCCGGCGGAGGTAGTGGCCGAACTGAGCGTTCGTGCCAAGCAGGCGGCCGAGCTCGCCGAGCAGCGCCGGCGTGCAGAACTGGCGAAGACGCTCAATCCTACGGCCACAGTGCGACTGGGGCGGAACCCGACCTTCCTGCGCCTGCAGGTTGACTGGAGCGTCGACACCGAGGCCAAATTCTCGCTCAAGGATGGCACCGGTACGATCGACTTCGGCTGGCCGGTGCCCGTCGATCTGTATGCGCTCAAGGCGGACCTGCCGGCCGAGTTCAAGGGCGCGACCAACACCGTGACGCCTACGTCTTCGCTGGTGACCCTCAAGGTCGCCGAGGGGGTGGAGCCGCGCTTCTACCAGTTGTCGCCCCGCCAGTTCGTGGTCGACATCGACATTTCGCCCGAGGCAGGACTGGAGGTTGCGCTCAAGAACGAGGAGGCGGCCAAGAAGGCGCGGGACGAGCTTGCGCGGGTGGCCGCCGAGGGAGAGGAGCGCCGTGACGCTCGCCTAGGGCTGGAGGGCGAGGAAGGTACGGCGGAACTCTATCCTACCACGCGTGGCGTCGTCGCTCCGCTGGTGACGACCGTCGGCGGCACGATTCGCATAGGCTTCCCCTTCGAGGCCGATACCGCGTCGGCGGTATTCCGGCGCGGCGACACCGTCTGGATGGTCTTTGATACCTCGCAGACCATACTCAAGCCCACTCCGGCGGAACCCCTCGCGCAGGTGGTGAGCAATGTCGAAGTGGTTCCGGCGGGCGACACTCAGGTCGTCCGTCTGGATCTCGCCGAGGATCGTCTCGCGACTCTGGGCTCGGAAGGGCGGTCCTGGGTGCTGTCGCTGGGCGATGTGCTGCTCAATGCGACTGAGCCAATGACGCTGACCCGGCAGCGTGACGAGCAGGGGCTCTTCGAGATCTCGGCAGATGTCATGCGGCCTGGCACGGTGCATGTGTTGCGCGACCCGGTCGTCGGTGACGCCCTCCGGGTCGTGACGGTGTTGCCGCCGGCACGAGGCGTTACCCGCGACCTCGCTTTCGTCGACTTCAGCGTGCTGAAGTCGGCGCACGGCCTCGTGGTGAAGCCGAACAGCGAGAACCTGGATGTCTCGCTCCTCGAAAAAACGGCGGAGATCTCCGCCAGCGAAGGGTTGACGCTCTCTGCTGTCGAGTCCCTCCGCTCGCTCGATGCCGGCAATGCGCCGCAGTTCCGCCAGAGCTACATCGATCTGGCTGTCTGGCGCGAGGACGATCCCGGCCGCTTTCAGACGCGCAAGGAGGAGTTGATCGGCCAGGCCGCGGATGCGGAAGGCCGGGTTCGCGACATGGCCCGCCTCGATCTCGGTCAGTTCCTCCTGGCCAACGAGTTTTCCTACGAGGCGATCGGGGTACTCAGCGTGCTCGAGTCAGAGCTGACGAGCGAAGACCTGCGCAAGAAGCTGCGCCTGCTCAACGCCATCGCCGATGTCGCCGCGGGCCGGCCGATGGATGCTCTTCCGATCCTGAATTCGGGAAGCTTCCCGGAAGAGACCGATGCACTGCTCTGGCGTTCCATGGCACGCACCGACGCTGGCGACTTCCGCGGCGCCCGGCTCGACGCGATTGCTGCCGAACCGGTGTTTTCCTCGTATCCGCTTTGGGTTCGAAACAGGTTCCTATTCTCCGCCATTCGCGCTGCCGTCGAGACCAGCGACGAGCCATTGGCGCTACAGATGATCGGCAAACTCGAATTTGCCAAGCTGAGCCCCGAGGAGATCAGTCTGTTCCAGTTGATGCAGGGGCGCATTGCCGAACTGGAGGAAAAGGAACAGGACGCACTCGACGCCTATGGTCAGGTCATCACGGCCGACGTGCGTCCGACGCGTGCCGAAGCGGTGTACCGGACGCTGCTGCTGCTCGAGCGCAGCGGCAAGATCGATCTGGCCAAGGCGACCGACACCCTCTCGGCGGAAGCCCTGATGTGGCGCGGCGGCACGCTCGAAGCCGACATGCAGAAGCTCCTGGCGGAGCTGTACTTCGAGAACAAGGACTACAAGCAGGGTTTCGAGATTGTTCGGCAGGCTGCGTCCTCGTTCCCGGAGAACAGTTCGATCAATGATCTGCTCAACAAGGCCCAGACGCAGTTCGAGAACCTCTATCTGAACGGTGAGGCCGACCGGATGGGCGACGTCGAGGCGTTGTCGCTCTACTACGACTTCCGGCAGTTGACGCCGCCCGGCGCGCGCGGCGACGAGATGATCCGCAATCTGGTTCGCCGACTGGTAAAAGTCGACCTGCTCAGCCAGGCCGCCGACCTGCTCGAGTATCAGATCGATAGCCGGCTCGAAGGGGTGGCCAAGGCACAGGTGGCTGCCGACCTTGCGGTCATCCGTATCGCGGACAGGGACCCTGAGGCGGCGCTTCGAGTGCTCAATCGTACGCGGTTGGCGGATCTCTCTCCTGTGCTCGACCGACAGCGGCGCCTCCTCGAGGCACGGGCGTTGATCGACGCAGGCCGGCAAGACCTCGCCATCGACCTGATCTCGCGCCTTACGGGACGCGACGCCGACATGCTGAGGGTCGACGGCTACTGGAAGTCGAAGAACTACGACACGGCGGCCAGCCTGCTCGAAACCATCTACAGCCCCGCCAGCGGCTCCCCGCCGATGACCCAGCAGGCGCGGATGGGTGCGGTGCGCGCTGCCGTCGGCTACGTGCTGGCCAACGATGCCATCGGGTTGTCGCGGCTGCGCTCGAAGTTCTCCGACGCGATGTCTCAATCGGCGGAGTGGCCGCTGTTCGAGTTCGTCACCCGTGACGTGGCACCGCAGAGTCTCGAGTTCAAGAAGGTTGCCAAGGAGATCGCCGGTCTCGACTCGCTTGACGCCTTCCTCTCCTCCTATCGAGAGCTGTACGCGGGAGCAGATGCCGTGCTCCCCCAGAAGGCCAAGCCGCAGGGCGCCGCCTAGCGTGAAACGAGCTTATCCGCTCACGAAGCTGCGGATCAGCGAGCCGGCCACCAGGTGCCAGCCGTCGACAAGAACGAAAAAGATCAGCTTGAACGGCAGCGAGATGACGACAGGCGGGAGCATCATCATGCCCATCGACATCAGCACCGATGCCACCACCATGTCGATGATCACGAAGGGCAGGAACAGCAGGAAGCCGATTTCGAAGGCGCGGCGGAGTTCCGAGATCATGAAGGCAGGGGTCAATATCTGCAGAGGTATGGCCGTCGAGTCGGCCGGTGCCTCGCTCTGCGACAGGTCGTAGAACAGCTGAAGATCCTGCTGGCGCACGTTGGCCGCCATGAAGTCGCGGACAGGCGCGGAGGCACGTTCGAATGCCTCCTCCACCTGGATGGTGCCGGAGATCAGCGGCGCGATGCCGTTGTCGTAGCTCTGCTGCAGGGTGGGCCCCATGATGAACAGTGTCAGAAACAGCGCCAGGCTCACCATCACGGAGTTTGGCGGTGCCGATTGGGTGCCAAGGGCAGTCCGCAGAAGGGACAGCACGACCACGATGCGGGTGAAACTCGTCACCATCACGAGGATTGAGGGTGCAAGCGACAGCAGGGTGATCAGGCCTACCAGCTGCACCGCGCGCTCGGTCACGGTTGCATCGTCGCCGAAGCCGATGGTGATGTCCTGGCCAAAGGCCAGGGTCGGCAACGCTATCGCCGCAAGTAGGCCAAGGCTGGCGAGAACCCTGCGAGCGGCCGGACGGTCAATGCTCGCCCGTTCCCGTATCGCCGAAGGTGCGTTGAGGGCCAAACCCGGTCCGTCCGTTGCCGTCGATTCCAGATGGCGTTGTAGCTGAGTCGGCTTTGGCGCGGCCGGAGTTATCCCCAGTCATCGGCGGCATCGGGATGATGGCTGGCTCCATGACGCTCACCGGCCGGAGAAGACCGGTGTGACGCAGGCTCCGCGGCTTGCCGGCGGCAGGCCGCGTGTACTCCTTGAGCCTCTCGATATGCGGGCGCAGCGACTTCGGTCGAGGCGCGCTCTCGGCCTCGGCAGCGGGCGGAGGGGCGGTATCTTCCTCGGCGGCGGTGCCGAGGGGACGTCGCAATGGCTGGGGTTTGTCGACGGTAATGCCGGCCTCGACCAGCAGATCCTGCGGTCCGCCGGTTAGGATGAGATGCTCGACGTTGTCACGGCGCACGATCAGTAGCTGGCGTCGCGAGTCGACCTGGACCTGTTCGATGACACCAATGCGCCGGCCTCGACCCCGGATCGTCGGGGCACTGTTCATGATCAGCTTGAGGACCCAGAGGCCAAGAACGATCAGTACCAGCACGATACCGAGCGCGAGGGCGGAGGTCACCAAGGTGTCGCCGGAGCCACCGAGAAGGCTGGTCAGAAACTGCATTCCTGTCTCCCGTCCGCGACACCGCGAGCGCCGCGGTAAAACTTGCCCAGTATAGACCTCGCAATGTGTAAAATGCGAGGCGATGGGGCGCGTCGCACGGCATGGTTAACGTTCGGTTAACCTCTGCCCGGCAGGATTTGCCCAGTTGCAGTCGAGTCCACCGGTTCGCCATGTCGCTGTCCCTGCTGAACGCGCTCACCGAAAAGATGAAATGGCATCAGGCTCGCCAGGGCCTGCTCGCCGAGAACGTCGCCAACGCCGAGACGCCGGGATATCGGGGTCGAGACCTGAAGGCCTATGGGTTCGAGGAGCACATGCGCTCGCTTTCGACCGCCAAGCTCGAGACGGCGGCGACCCAGACTGCACATTTCCGGGTTATGGGCACAGAATCCGATGGATTCGGACCTCGCAGCTCGAACGGTTTCGAGGTGACGCCGGAAGGCAACGCGGTCTCGCTTGAAGATGAGATGATGAAGGTGACGAGCAACCAACTCGACTACCAGACCATCACGGCAATCTACCAGCGCTCCGTCAAGATCCTCAAGACCGCGCTCGGCAGGCAGGCATAGCGATGAGCGACTTTCTTGCCTCACTCAAGATCGCTGCAACCGGGCTGCATGCCCAGACGGCCCGCATGCGCATCATCGCGGAGAACCTTGCCAACGCGGACTCGGCCGGAAAGACCCCCGGCGAGGACCCGTACCGCCGGAAGATCCCGACATTCCGCGCAGTCATGGATCGCGAACTCGACGCGACGACGGTGAAGATCGGTCGGGTTGCGCTGGATCAATCCGAGTTCCAGTCACGTTACGAGCCGGGTCATCCTGCCGCCGATGCCAGCGGCTACGTGCGCTATCCCAACGTCAACTCGCTGATCGAAGCGATGGATATGCGACAGGCGCAGCGCAGCTACGAGGCCAATCTCAACGTGGTCTCCGTCACCCGGCAGATGCTGGGATCCACACTCGACATCATCAAGGGCTGAGGGCTGAGCCATGGCCATTCCAATCAACGCCGCGACCGCCGCCTACTCCAATGCGTCCAAGCTCCTGGGCCAGGCCCAGAAGCAGCCGCTGCTCCATCAGGTCGCCGATCTCGGCGGCGGTCAGGAGTTCGCCAAGCTGCTGGGACAGGCGGTGCAGGGCGTGGTCGAAACCGGCAAGGTCGCCGACGCAAAGGCGATGGACATGGTCAATGGCAAGGGCGACATGGTCGACGTGGTCACGGCTCTCAGCCAGACCGAACTGGCGATGGACACCATGGTGGCCGTCCGGGACCGGGTGATCTCGGCGTACGAAGAGATCATGCGGATGCCCATCTAGCGGGGGTCAGTCTC
>NZ_JAYRYM010000016.1:0-29939 GCF_041917035.1 Devosia sp.
AGGGCGGCGGCACGGTGACGCTGTGGCCGCCGATCCGGGATGTGACCGACCCCACCGATCCGGACAACTGGCCGACCGAGCCGCCGGGCGCCACCCCGAGCGCGCAGCGGCAGGTGGCCGAACGGATCGCCCGCGAGATCAAGGGCTGGATCGAGAGCCGGCGGCCGTTGGGACCGCGCGGCCGGGCGGTGCGCGCTGACGATGTGCTGATCCTGGTCCAGGTGCGCAGCATCCTGTTCCACGAGATCATCCGGGCGCTGATCCGCGCCGGCATCCCGACGCCGGGGGCGGACCGGCTGGCGGTGACCGGCCATATCGCGGTGCTCGACCTGATGGCGCTGGGCGACGTGCTGAGCAACCCGGCGGACGACCTGCAGCTGGCGGCGCTGCTGCGCTCGCCGCTGTTCGAGGTGAACGAAGACGACCTGATGGCCGTGGCGCAGCAGCGGGGCGAGCAGCGGCTCTTCCGGGCGATGCAGGACAGCCCCATCGCGTCGGTGCGCGAGGCCTACGCGCAGCTGGCCGCCTGGCGCAACCGGCTGGATTTCGACCGGCCGTTCAACTTCTTTGCCGACGTGCTCTATGCCGGCGGCGGGCTCAGGCGGATGCGGGCCCGCTTCGGCAGCGAGATCGATGACGTTATGGCCGAGTTCCTCGACCTGGCGCTGCTCAGCGAGCAGAATGAACAACCCTCGCTGCTGGGCTTTCTCTCCGAGCTGCGCTCGCGCGAAGTGACGATCAAGCGCGAACTGGCCGAGGGTGGTTCGGGGGTGCGGGTGATGACGGTGCACGGCGCCAAGGGGCTGGAGGCACCGATCGTCATCCTCGCCGACGCGGCGAGCACCGAACGGGGGCGCGACCGGCGCTCGATCTATCTGCGCGCGGCGCCGCCGCTGTTCATCCACGCCTCTTCGCAGGCGACGCATGTGCCCGAGACGCTGCAGCACAAGGAGGCGGCGGAAGCGGCGCAGCAGGCAGAGTACTGGCGCAAGCTCTATGTGGCGATGACGCGGGCCGAGGACGAGCTCTACGTCACCGGGTTCCTGACCTCGCAGGGCAGACTCGACGGCTCCTGGTACGAGGCGGTCGCCGAACGCCTCGTCCCCGCCAGCGAGACGCTGACCGACGCCGACGGCGAGATCACGGCGATCTGCTACCCGGCGACGCGCCCGGTGCCCGCGCCGCTGCAGGAGACAACGTCCGGCCCGCCCCTTGTGGACGCGCACCTCGCCCTGCCGCCGCTGCCGCCGCATAGATCGCGCCAGATCATCCGGCCTTCGGCATGGCACCACGACCCGGACCCGGAGCGGGCCCTGGCAAGCCGCGCCGAACTGAGCCTTGATCCGGAGACCGCACGGCAGGCGGGTACGGCCCTGCACGCGCTGCTCCAGCATCTGGGCCGCGTCGCCGAAGGCAATCGGGGGCAGGTCGCGGCACGGGCGCTCGAGGTGCTGCTCCCCGATGCGCCGGACCAGCACCCGATGCTGGCCGGCAAGGCGCTTGCGATCCTCTCGAGACCCGAACTGGCCCCGCTGTTCGGACCGCAGAGCCGGGCCGAGGTGCCGTTCCTCGTCGACGCATGGCACAATGGCGAGCCGGTGACGCTGGCGGGCCGCCTCGACCGCGTCGTCGCGGGCCCGGATGGCATCCTGATCGTCGACTTCAAGTCCGACGCAGCGCCCGAAATGCTGCCCGAGCGGGTGAAACCGGCCTATCTGGCGCAGCTCGCACTCTATGCGCTGGCTGCACGGCAGCTTTTCCCGGGCCAGCGGATCGAAACCGCAATCTTGTGGACTAGTCTGGAATCGCTGCTAAAATTGCCTGACGCTGCTTTGGCGGAAGCGGCGCGGGGGTTCACCATCCGGTGACGCGCATTGCACTCACTCTGGACTCTGCCTAGCTTTTGGATCAAACAGACCGCCGCTTTCAACCCAAAAGGCAATCTCAATGACAACCCACGTTTCCGACGCCAATTTTGGCGAGGAAGTCCTGTCCTCCAAAGAGCCCGTGCTCGTCGACTTCTGGGCCGAGTGGTGTGGCCCCTGTCGCGCCATCTCGCCGGTGCTCGAGGAACTGTCGACCGAGCTCAAGGGCAAGGTGAAGATCGTCAAGCTGAACGTCGACGAGAACCCGAACACCACCGTCAAGTACGGCGTTCGCTCGATTCCGACGATGATCCTGTTCAAGGGCGGCGAGGCCGCAGACATGAAGATCGGCGCCGGTACCCCGAAGGCCGGCCTCGCCAAGTGGCTGGAGAGCCACGCCGCCTGATCGGGCGCAGATTCGCAGTTCGCCAAACGCCGCTGGCTCCGCCGGCGGCGTTTTCGTTCGATGTCCGCGCGGGAGCGGCGGGCCGGAACCGAGTGACCCGCGCACGATCTCGGTCGATCGATGTCGATCTCGTGGCCCGCCGCTCGACAAGGGACAGCAGGAGGTGATGCGCTTTGTCTGTCTTTTCCATATCGATGCAGAGCAGCTCGGCCGGCTGACATCGGAGGAGCTTGCGCGGTTCGATCTCGACAATCGCGACGCCGACGCCCGGCTGATCGAGAGCGGGCACTATGTCAGCGCCCTGGCGCTTGCCGGGCAGTCGGCAACGGTCCGGCGCCGGGCCGGCCAGGTCTCGCTGACCGATGGCCCCTACGCCGAGACCAAGGAGCAGCTGGGCGGCATCCTGATCATCGAGGCGGCTGACATGGCCGAGGCGCTGCAGATCGCCCAGGATGGCCCGATGGCGGATTTCGGCACGGTCGAGGTGCGCCCCGAACTCGGTGTGGGCTGGCAGAAGCAGCAGCAGGGACGCACGTAGCCCGCGTCAGGCGTCAGCGTCGCGGCAATAGTTGAGCAGCAGCGCCGTCAGCACGACGTAGAGCGTGTTGTGCAGGGGGAAGCTGAGCATCGTGTCGGGCAGGCCGAGAACGAAGTAGCTAACGGTGAGCATGCCGCAGCCATAGAGCCGGGTGTGGAACTGGCTGTCCCTCGGGCTCGCGAGGCAGGCGGAGAGTGGCGTCGCCAGCAGCAGCAGGTAGGCGCCGAGGCCGAACACTCCGTTGGCGACGGCAAAGTTGAGGGCATCGTCGTGCAGATGCGGTAGGCTCGCGTGCGCCTGCTCGAAGGCATCGAGATAGGGCACGATCGAACTCATCAGGCGGCTCCAGCCGTGCCCGAACAGCGGAGCGTCGAGAAAGGCCTGACCCCCGGCACGGTAGAGAATGAAGCGGATGGTCGTCCCCAAGTCCGCCGGGTGATCGCCGGAGGCGAGACGGCCGGCAATGTCGAAAAGCGTTATCGAACGCGCTCCGGCGATATCGGCCAGCCATGCGACGGCACCGAACAACACGGCAAGCCCCAGGCTGATCGACAGCGCCAGCAGCTTGTGGCGGACCAGCATGAAGGCAGCGACGAGGAGCAGCACCGCAAAGGCGATGAGACCGGTGCGGGTCCCGGTCGAGAAGATCACCACCAGCCCCATCAGGGGTCCGAGAAAGTAGACGTAGCGATGCTGGCCGCCATTGGCGGCGGCCCCGATCATGGCGAAGAAGCCGGCCAGCAGCGCGGTGTTGGCGAGGCGGATCGGATCGGTGAAAAAGGTGTTGCCGCCGGCCCTCGGCTCATGCAGCACATAGGTGAAGAAGAGCGATACCAGCAGCCCGACAGCCGCCCCGGCCAGTGCGAAGTCAGCCGCCTTGCGGCTGTTGGCGGGCCGGGCGCCGCGCCGGAACAGCACCGCCAGCGGCACGTAGAGCAGCATGGTGGCGAAGTTGAGCAGCGGGACCAGGTCCGCCGGCTCGCGCAGGGTAACGGCTTCACCCACCCCTAGGAGCAGGAAGCTGAGCAAGAACAGCCACGCGGCACGATCGAGGCCGGCCGACAGCGGCCAGCGGCGCAGCGCGACCCAGCCGGCGAGAAGGACGAGCAGCAGTTGCACCACATAGGTGGTGAAATAGCCCAGCAGGCAGCTGAGGCCCACCGCCGCGACCAGGACAGAACGGCGCAGCAGCGTCTCCACCGACAGTTGCGCCGTCGCGGGATCGCCCTGACGGCCGGGGGCAGGCATAGTGGGCGCCACCGGGATCAGCCCCGCAGCGTGCCGCCGGTCGCCTTGCTCACCGCCGCAACAACCGCTGCCGACACCTTGTCGATCTCCTCGTCGGTGAGTGTCCGTTCAGTCGGCTGCAGCGTGACGGCGATGGCCACGGACTTGCGCCCGTCTCCGACCCCCTTGCCCTCGAACAGATCGAAGACCTCGACCCCGGTGATCAGCGCCTTGTCGGCACCGCGCGCCGCCTTGATGATCGTGGCAGCAGCGACGTCGCGATCGACGACGAAGGCGAAGTCGCGGCTGAGCGGCATCAGGTCGGAGAGCTTCAGGGCTGGCTTGGAGCGGGTCGGCTTGCGGCGCGGTTCGGGGATGACGTCGAGGTCGAGTTCGAACGCGGCGACCGGACCGGTGAGGTCGTATGTCCGCAACAGGCTGGGGTGCACCTCGCCGAACCACCCGATGGTCAGCTTGGGGCCCAGTTGCACGCGGCCGCCGCGGCCCGGATGGCTCCATGCGGCCGGCTCGGCGACGAGTTGCAGCTTGTCGATGTCATGGCCCATGGCGTCGAGTAACGCGGCAAGGTCGGCCTTGGCGTCGAACACCGAGACCTTGCCGGCACCCTGCCAGTGGCGGGTCCCACCCAGACGCAGCCCGGAGGCATAGGTGCGCTGGCCGTCCGGGTCGACGGAGAGGAACACCTGGCCCACCTCGAAAAGCCTGAGATCGGGGAAGCCGCGATTGGCGTTGCGCTGCACGGCGCCCAGCAGGCCGGGCAGCAGCGAGGGTCGCATGTCGGTGAGTTCGGACGCGATGGGGTTGGCGAGCTTGAGTTCGGGGGCGCCGCCGCCGAAGCGGACGGCCTCGTCGGCATGGATGAAGCTCCAGGTGACGGCTTCGTCCAGGCCACGCGCGGCGAGAACGCGGCGGGAGATACGACGACGGTTCTGCAGCGTGGTCAGGATGCGCGGCGCAACATTGGCGAGCCGCGGCAGAGGTTCCACCGGCACATTGTCAACTCCGACCATTCGCATGACCTCCTCTGCGAGGTCGGCCTTCATGGTGATGTCGGGACGCCAGGACGGCACCGACACGCGACGCCGGTTGCCGGCGCCATCCAAGCGGAAGCCGAGGCGGGACAGGATCGCCTCGATCTCGTCGGGGGTGGAGCGCAGCCCGGTAAGGCGTTCGACCTCGGAGAGCGGGAAGTCGATGACCGTGCCGGGAAAGACATCCTCCCCCGAGATCACCGGCTGCATCGGGGTGCCGCCGCACACGTCAAGCACGAGGCGGGTGGCAAGCTCGAGGCCGGGCTCGGTGAGCGCCGGATCGACGCTGCGCTCGAGCCGGTAGCGCGCATCGGACACGATGCCGGTCTTGCGGCCCGACTGGGCGATGAGGTCGGGGTCCCAGCTGGCGCATTCCATCAGCACGTTGACGGTGCCGTCCGTGACGCCGGAGCGGATGCCGCCCATGATGCCGCCGAGGCAGAGCGGGCCGAGGTCGTCGGCGATGACGGTCATCGTCTCGTCGAGGCGGTAGACCTTGTTGTCGAGCGCGTCGAACTCTTCGCCCGACCTGGCATTGCGCAGCACGGCCTGCCCAACGATCTTGTCGGCGTCATAAGCGTGGAGCGGCCGGCCCCAGCCGAGCGACACGAGGTTGGTGATATCAACCACCGCGTTGATCGGGCGGAGGCCGACGGCCCGCAGCCGCTGCTGCAGCCAGTCCGGCGACGGGCCATTCTTGATGCCCTTGAACACGCGGCCCGCGAACTTGCGGATGGCCTTGGGCTCGCCCGCCGAGAAATTGTGTGGGAGGGCAGGGATCGGCGACGGGCCCTTGCTCGGCACCGGCGACATGTCGGTGGCCTTGAGCGTGCCCAGCCCAAAGGCAGCGAGGTCGCGCGCCACGCCGTACACACCCGTCGCATCGCCCCGGTTCGGAGTGATCGAGATATCGATCACGGCGCCGCCGAGCTTGGCGTATTCGACATAGGGCACGCCGATGGGCGCATCGGCGGGGAGCTCGATGATGCCCTCGTGGTCGTTGCTGAGTTCGAGTTCGGCGGCCGAGCAGAGCATGCCGTCCGACTTCTCGCCGCGGATGACGACGCCGGCCTTCAGAGTGAAGTCCTTGCCCGGGATGTAGGTGCCGGGGGCGGCGAAGACCGACTTCATGCCGGTGCGGGCATTGGGCGCGCCGCAGACGACGTCGATCAGCGTGCCGGTGCCGGCATCCACCTTGCAGACGTTGAGATGGTCCGAGTTCGGATGCGGCTTCGCCTCCGCCACGTGGGCGACGACGAACGGACGGAGCTTTTCGGCCGGGTCGACGATCTCCTCCACCTCGAGGCCGATCATGGTCAGCGCCTTGCCGACCTCCTCGGCCGAGGCGGTGGTGTCGAGATGCTCCTTGAGCCAGTCGAGGGTGAATTTCATCGGGATACTCGCAGTTGTAGGTACCGGGTCATTCCCGCGAAGGCGGGACTCCCGGCTTTGGTGTCGGCATGGCAAACGGAGATTCCCGCCTGCGCGGGAATGACTCCGAGTCTTTGGAGGAAGCCAGACATCAGCTTGAGAGGCCGCCAAACAGGGTGGGCAGATCGAGGGGGCGGAAGCCGTAGTGGTCGAGCCAGCGCTTGTCGGCATCAAAGAAGGCGCGCAGGTCGTTCATGCCGTATTTCAGCATGGCGAGCCGGTCGATCCCCATGCCCCAGGCGAAGCCCTGGTAGACATCGGGATCGAGGCCGCAATTGCGCAGCACGTTGGGATGCACCATGCCGCAGCCAAGGATCTCGAGCCAGTCGCGACCCTCGCCGATCCTGACCTCGCTGCCCGAGCGGTCGCACTGAACGTCGACCTCCATCGACGGCTCGGTGAAGGGGAAGAAGCTGGGGCGGAAGCGCAGCGTGACGTTGTCGACCTCGAAGAAGGCCTTGAGGAACTCCTCGAGCACCCAGCGCAACTGGCCGATGTGGCTCGACTTGTCGATCACCAGCCCCTCGACCTGATGGAACATCGGGGTGTGGGTCTGGTCGCTGTCATGCCGATAGGTACGGCCCGGCATCACCACCCGGATCGGCGGATCGATAGCGGGGGTGAGGTAGGGCGCGGCGGGCTTCTCGTTGGTCTTCAGCATGGTGCGGATCTGCACCGGCGAAGTGTGGGTGCGGAGCACGCGCTTCACCCCGTCCGGCGAGGGCGCCATGAAGAAGGTATCATGCATCTCGCGCGCCGGATGGCCCTCGGGGAAGTTGAGCGCGGTGAAGTTGTACCAGTCGGACTCGATGTCGGGACCCTCGGCGATCGAGAAGCCCATGTCGGAAAAGATCGCAGTGATCTCGTCGATCACCTGGCTGATCGGGTGGATGCGGCCCTCGGCCGTCGGGACCGGCCGCACCGGTAGGGTGACGTCGACGCGCTCGGCGGCGAGACGGGCATCGAGGGCGAGCTGCGCCAGCTCGGTGGCCTTCAATTCGATGAGCGCGGTGACTTCGGTCTTCAGCCCGTTGATGGCGGCGCCGGCGCTCTTTCGCTCTTCGGGCGCGATGGCGCCGAGCGTCGCCAGCAGGGCCGAGACCGAGCCCTTCTTGCCGAGGGCGGAGACGCGCACCGCTTCGATGGCAGCTTCATCGCCGGCGGCGGATACCGCAGCGGCAATGTCGGCGCGGAGGGTTTCGATCTGGGCGTCGAGGAACATCGTTCTATTCCGGTTGTCGTCGTTTGCTTCGGGGGCGCCGCACCCACTGCCGTCATGCCGGCGGAGGCCGGCATCCATCCTGAGCGCTCAGGTTGGGCCCCGGCCTGCGCCGGGGTGACGCCGTGGGTGTTGCAACGTCACGGCAGAAACACAAAAGCCCCGCGCCATCCCCGTTCGGGGCGGCGCAAGGCTCAACTCAGGGCCTCAGAAAGGCGAGTGTCAGGCGCTGACGCGCTGGTGCGTGGCCGTCTCGATCTTCTCGAGATATCCCAGGGCCTGCTTGGCCTGGGCGACCAGGGCGGCGAACGCTGAGGGCTCGGTGATCGCGAGATCGGAGAGCACCTTGCGGTCGACGGCAATCTCGGCCTTGCTGAGGCCGTCGATAAATCGACCGTAGGTCAGACCGTGGTCGCGCACGGCGGCGTTGATGCGCTGGATCCACAGGGCGCGGAAATTGCGCTTCTTGGCGCGGCGATCGCGATACGCGTACTGGCCGGCCTTGTCGACGGCGGCCTTGGCGGTGCGGATGGTGTTCTTGCGGCGGCCGTAGAAACCGGAAGCGGCCTTCAGAACCTTCTTGTGGCGGGCGTGGGCGGTAACGCCTCTCTTGACGCGGGACATCTCAGCGGCTCCTTAGCGATTGTACGGCATGTACCACTTGACTAGGCTTTCATCGCCCTTCTTGAGGATTTTGGTCCCCCGGTGAGAGCGGATGTAGTCGGCGTCGTGGCTGAGGAGACGGTGGCGCTTGCCCGCGACGCCCGCCTTGACGCGGCCGGTCGCAGTCATCTTGAAGCGCTTCTTGGCGCCCGATTTGGTCTTCATCTTTGGCATTTTGCTTGTCCTGTTAGAGGCGGCTCGAAAGCCAGCATTCGGGACCGCCACGGCATGCCTTTTGGCCGGGCGACCCGTCGAGAAGGCGGCTGTATAGGAGGAAAGCGCCGGCCGCGCAAGGGGAGTCGGGCCGGGCGTTCAGCGGTTGGCGCTCGCCAGGTCACCGAGTTCGTCGAGCAGTTGTGCCGCCTCGGTGCGGCTGAGGCCGGCGAGCGACCGGCGATCGGCGGCGGCGACGGCACCGGCCGCGGCGGGCAGCGCGGCGCGTGCCCTGTCCGACAGGTACAGGCCCTGCGCCCGCCCCTTGCCGAGCGAGGATTTCTCGATCCAGCCCTCGGCCTCGAGCCCGGCGAGGGTGCGGGCGACGCCGGGCTGCTCGAGATCGAGCCGGGTGACCAGTTCCGCCTGCGTCAGCCCTTCGCGTTCACCGATCTCGGCCAATGCGGTGAACTGCGCCGGGTGCAGCCCGTGCGGCGCCAGGGCCAGGCGCATCTGGTTGGCGAGCCGGCGGGTCAGCAGGCTCGTGACGTGAAACAGCGTGTCCTTGTGGTCGAACATGGCCCTCCCCCCTGAGAGACGGAGCATCATAGGACCGTCGGCTTAAGCACAGGTTGCCTCGCCGCCCGCGGTCACGTGACGATCTCCGACCAGGGGCGGATGCCGCTGCGGGTGTCGGCGGCGGCCCGCGCCACGGCCATCTTCTGGGCAGCGGTCATCTCGTCGGAGATCACATTGTTGGCGTTGGCCGGATCGAGCAGCCCGCGCGCCACGAAGAGCTGGGCCAGATAGCCCAGTACCTGCCAGACATTGTCGGCCAGTTCCCCCGGCGGCCTGCGGCGTAGCGCGGCGACGACGCTCAACTCGAGGTAGAAGGACGGGAAATCGAGTCCCTGCTGGTCACGCCAGAGCTTCATGATGCGAACCTCCTCCTGCCGGCCGGCCTCGACGGCATCGAGCACGTGGTGAGTGAGGTTGGTCTTCATCGGCGCGGCGCGGCGCGAGGAATAAATCTCGTGGATGTCGTTGCTGATCGATTCCCGCTTGGCCGGAATGATGTCGACAAGCACGTCCTCGACCCGGACGCCGACGGCGACGGGACGGCGCACGGGCGACAGATTCTGCCGCTCGAGGGCGAGGAACAGCGACTCGTAGATCTCGTGCAGCGTGAAGGGGACCTGCGGGCTCAGCGACAAGACGAAGTCGATGCCGACGCCGGAGCGGTTGGCCATGCCCTTTTCGAACGCGCCGATCGGATAGATCTCGAGCAGATGCCGCCCCGCCCAGGTCGCGCAGAGCTGTTCGACGCGCGGCTCGAGCCGCCGCAACGGCGCTTCGACCCCGCTATCGACCGCCTCGCGATGCAAGATGGCGCGCAGATAGTCCGACGGCGACAAAGAAACCCCACCCTGAAAACCAGCGCGAGTTTTACTAAAGTGCACCCACCCATGCCACCTGCCGGCTGGCGAAAACAGTCCTTTGGTTAGGCGTTAAAGTTAACCCGGGCGGCGACCGGAAAAGCAAAGGGCGGCCGAAGCCGCCCTTGAAATCACCGGACCTGGCGACCCTCACTTGGGCGCCAGCACCATGACCATCTGCCGTCCTTCCGAACGCGGGGACGACTCCACCTTGGCCTTGGCCTCGAGTTCGGCCTGCACCTTGACAAGCAACTGCATGCCCAGATCCTGGTGCGCCATCTCGCGACCGCGGAAGCGCAGGGTGACCTTGACGCGATCGCCCTCGTCGAGGAAGCGGTTCACCGCCTTCATCTTGGTCTGGTAATCATGGTCGTCGATATTCGGCCGCAGCTGGATTTCCTTGACCTCGATGACCTTCTGCTTCTTGCGCGCCTCGGCCGCCTTCTTCTGGGCCGCGTACTTGAAGCGCCCCAGATCGAGCATCTTGGCGACGGGCGGCGTGGAGTTGGGCGAGATGATCACCAGATCCAGTCCCTGCTCCTGCGCCTCTGCGAGCGCTTCGCGGGTTCGCACGACGCCACGATTGGCGCCTTCCCCATCGATCAGCTGGACTTCGGAGGAAGAGATGTCTTCGTTGGATTGCGGCCCATCCTTCTGGGGCGCAACGGGTCTCATGGGACGACGAATGGCAGGCGATCCTTCGGCTGTTACCGGAGCGGCGGGAAAATCGGCGCTAAAATCGTGCCGCCGGGGACATAAGTCAACAGCAGCACGACCAAGAAACGTGCGATCTTCCGCAATTGGCGACAAACTGTTGCCGTGAACAGCTCCGACGGGCAGACCGTCGTATCGACGCCACCCAGACGACAGGTTCGGACATGCGCGACGCCCAGCAAGACCCTCCGCTCGAGACCCTGGTCGCCGGCGCTGGCGCCGACGCGCGCGCGATCGCCGTGCTGCGCCGCGGCGGGCGTGTTCCGGGCCTGTTCTGGCTCGGCGGCTACCGCTCCGAGATGACCGGCTCGAAGGCCGCGACGCTCGATGCACTGGGGGCCGAGTACGGCCTTGCGGTGACGCGTTTCGACTATTCCGGGCATGGACGGTCGGGCGGAGAATTCCGGCATGGCACGATCACGCGCTGGCTGGAGGAAGCCATCGCCGTGTTCGCGACGACCAGCGGACCACAGATCGTGGTCGGCTCATCGATGGGTGGATGGATCGCGCTCCTCCTGGCGCGGGTGCTGGGCGGCAGCGGCCGGATCAAGGCCCTGGTGCTGGTCGCGCCGGCGGTGGACATGACCGAGGAGCTGATGCTCAAGGGGTTCACCCGCAAGGAGCGCCGGACGCTGGCAGCGACCGGCCTCGTGGAGCAGCCCTCGGCCTATTCCGACGCGCCCTATCCGATCACCCGTGAGCTGATCGAGGATGGCCGGCGACACCTGCTGTTCGGCCACGGAATTCGAACCGGGTGCCCGGTGACCATCCTGCAGGGCGGCAGCGACCCCGACGTGCCGCGTGCCCACGCGCTGCGTCTGCTCCAACACCTGCTGAGCGACCCGGTGACCTTCACGCTGGTGCCCGACGGCGACCATCGGCTGAGCCGCCCGGAAGACCTCGCGCAACTTCGAGCGGCCGTCCTGGCGCATGTCGGGGCTCCGGCGGAGCAGCTCTCACTCGCTTTCGACGGGCCTGCGCCCGGGCCATGAGGAAGAAACCGTCTCGAGGCGCCGCCGGCTCGTCCGCGTTGCGCGGAACGGGCTGGCGATTCGCGCGACGACAGGCCATCATGTCCCGAGGAGGGGCGGATGGACGTGGATCCCAGTTCGGAGCGGAACGACGGCGACGCGGTGGCTTCCCGGATCGTCGCGATCTGCGCCGCTTACGGCAATGACCGTCACCGCATGCTCGATATCCTGCGCGATGTGCAGGAGGCGTTCCGCTGCATCTCCGCGCAGAGCCTCGAGACGGTCGCTGCCTGCACCGGCCTGTCGCGGGTGCAGGTGGAAGGGGTGGCGAGCTTCTACTCCTTCCTGTCGCTGACGCCGAAGGGTCGGATTACCATCCGGCTGTGCGACGACGTCGTCGACCGCTTCGCCGGGCTGGCCGCGGTAGCCGCCGCGTTCGAGGCAGCACTCGGCATCCGGATGGGCGAGACCTCCGCGGACGGTGCGTTCTCGCTCGACTATACGCCATGCATCGGCATGTGCGACCAGGCCCCCGCCGCGATGATCAACGACGTGGTGGTCACCCGCCTCACGCCCGAGCGTGTCGCAGGCATTGCCGCGGCGCTGAAGGACGGGAAGTCACCGCTCGAGGTCGCGGTGCCGGCCCCGGCCAGACTGTCCCCGGCCGAGCGGGCGGCCGCGATGGTCGAGAGCAACATCCGCCATGCCGGGCCAGTGCTGCTCTGCCCGGTGCCGAGCGACGCCGGGCTGCGGCAGGCACTCGAGCTGACGCCCACGGCGATCATCGACCGCATCGAGGCCAGCGGCCTGCGCGGCTGCGGCGGCGCAGGCTTTGCCGCCGGGCGCAAGTGGCGCAGCGCCGCGGCCGAGCCGGCCGAGCGCCGCTTCGTCTTCTGCAATGCAGACGAGGGCGAACCGGGCACCTTCAAGGACCGGGTATTGCTGACCGAGCGGGCCGACCTGCTGATCGAAGGCATGACCATCGCCGCTCGCGCCATCGGAGCGCGCGAGGGCCTGATCTACCTGCGCGGCGAGTACGCCTATCTGCGGGAGCATCTCGAGGCGGTTCTCGACAAACGGCGCGGGAGCGGACGGCTCGGGGCCGGCATCTTCGGGATCGACGGGTTTGATTTCGACCTGCGCCTGCAGATGGGCGCCGGCGCCTATGTCTGCGGCGAGGAAGGCGCGCTGATCAGCTCATGCGAGGGGCTGCCGGGCGAGCCGAAGACCCGGCCGCCCTACCCCGTCAATCGCGGCTACCTGGGTTTTCCGACACTCGTCAACAATGTCGAGACGTTCTGCCACGCCGCCCGCATCCTCGATCGCGGCGCCGACTGGTTCCGCGCCATGGGGACGGACAAGAGCCATGGCACCAAGCTCTTCAGCGTCTCGGGCGACTGCCTCAATCCGGGCGTCTACGAGCTCACCTACGGGATGACGCTTGCCGAACTCCTGACCCTTGTCGGTGGCGAGGACGCGGCTGCGGTGCAGGTCGGCGGCCCGAGCGGCACGATGGTCGATCGCGCCAGTTTCCACCGCCGCCTGAGCTTCGACGACCTGGCCACCGGCGGCGCCATCATCGTGTTCTCGGCGCGGCGCAACATCCTCGAGATCGTCGACTACTACATGTCGTTCTTCGTGCACGAGAGCTGCGGCTACTGCACCCCGTGCCGGGTCGGCAACGTGTTCCTGCACAAGGCCATCGGCAAGTTCCGGGAGGGCCTCGCCAACCCCGAGGACATCGACTACCTGCGCGATCTGTCGCAGACCATCATCGAGACCAGCCGCTGCGGACTGGGCATGACTTCGCCCAACCCGATCCTGTCGACGCTGCAGAACTTTCCGCTGGTCTATTCGGCGCTGGTCAAGAGCTCGCCGGACCGGGTGCGGGCGAGCTTCGACGTGCAGGCGGCAATCGAGGGCGCGCGACACATCGCCAAGCGGCGATCGACCATATTCGACAAGGACTATTCAAGATGAGCGGCGCAGGCTTCAGCTTCACCATCGACGGGGTCGCGGTGGCGGCGGAACCGGGCCAGACGATCATGGAGGCAGCGGATGCCGCGGGCCTCTACATCCCGCGCCTGTGCGACCACGAGGGACTGCGCCACCAGGGCGGCTGTCGGGTCTGCACGGTCAAGGCGGGCGGGCGCAGCGTGTCGGCGTGCACGCAGCCGGCCGCCCCCGACCTGGTGGTCGAGAACGAGACGCCCCACCTCAACAAGCTGCGGCGCGACCTGGTGGAGATGCTGTTTCACGAGGGCAATCACCTGTGCCCGATCTGCGAGGCCAGCGGCAATTGCGAACTGCAGGCCATGGCATACCGGCTCGACATGACGGCGCCGACGCGCTTTCCCTACCTGCAGCCGAGCCGCACGCTCGACGCCACGCACCCCGACATCGCCCTCGACACCAACCGCTGCATTTCCTGCGGACGCTGCATCCGCGCCTCTCAGGACGTCGATCGCAAGGGCGTGTTCGGCTATGTCGGCAGGGGCATTCACCGCCGAGTCGCTGTGAACGGCGACAATCTTGCTCTGACCGATGCGAGCATCGAGGACGAGGCCATCGCCGCCGGCACCTGTCCGGTCGGCTGCATCATCCGCAAGCGCCACGGCTTTGCCACCCCGATCGGAGAACGCCTCTTCGACAAGGGGCCGATCGGCCACGAGATCGAGGACAAGCGCCGTGGGTGAACGCCGCAAGCCGCGCCTCGCCACCGTCTCGCTGGCGGGCTGCTTCGGCTGCCACATGGCGATCCTCGATATCGACGAGCGCCTCGTGGGGCTGATGCAGGCGGTGGAGTTCGACCGCTCGCCGCTGACCGACCTCAAGACCTTCACCCGCCGCTGCGACATCGGCATCATCGAAGGCGGCTGCTGCAATGAAGAGAACGTGCATGTGCTGCAGGACTTTCGGCGCAACTGCGACGTGCTGATCGCGCTCGGGCAATGTGCGATCATGGGTGGCCTGCCGGCGATGCGCAATGCCATCATGCAGTCGGAAGCACCGCTGCGCGAGTGCCTCGAGGAGGCCTACATCACCGGTGCCTACATCCGCAACACCACCCACCAGATCCCCAACGATCCGGCGCTGCCGCTGCTGCTCGACCGGGTCTATCCCTGTTCCGAGGTGGTCGAGATCGACTACCAGATCCCCGGCTGCGCGCCTGGCGGCGACATCATCTTCGAGACGCTGAGCAGCATCCTGGCCGGCCGCTTCCATGGCTTTTCGCGCGACAGCTTCAAGTTCGACTAGGGGGGCGCGATGGGCGAACCGCGACTGATCGAGATTTCGCCGGTGACCCGGGTCGAGGGGCACGGCAAGGTGACCATCCACCTCGACGCGCAGAACCGGGTCGAGGAGGCGCGGCTGCATATCGTCGAGTTCCGCGGATTCGAGCGGTTCATCCGCGGACGCCTGCTCTGGGAAGTGCCGGTGATCGTGCAGCGCCTGTGCGGCATCTGCCCGGTCAGCCATCACCTCGCGGCCGCCAAAGCCATGGACGTGATCTGCGGCGTCGACGTCCTGCCGCCGACCGCCGAGAAGATGCGCCGCCTGATGCACTACGGCCAGGTCATGCAGAGCCATGTGCTGCACTTCTTCCACCTCGCCGCCCCGGACCTTCTGTTCGGCTTCGGCGCGCCGGCCGAGCAGCGCAACATCTTCGAGGTGATCCGGCAGAATCCAGAACTGGGTCGCCGTGCCATCGCCATGCGCAAGTTCGGCCAGGACGTGATCGAGGCCACCGCCGGCAAGAAGATCCACGGCACCGGCGCCATCCCCGGAGGGATCAACCGCAACCTGCCGATCGCAACCCGCGATGCCTTTCTCGGACAGATCGACGACATGCTGGTCTGGGCGCAGGAGGCGCTGGCCCTGGCCATGGGCTACACGCAGGACCATGCCGACCTTGTGGGCAGCTTTGCCGCCTTCCCCTCCAACCACATGTCGCTGGTACGGCCAGGCGACGGCGCGCTCGAACTCTATGACGGGCAGTTCCGCGCCATCGATTCGGCCGGCGCCACGATCTTCGATGGGCTCGAGTGCCGGCGCTATCACGAGGTGCTGGTCGAGGACGTCAGGTCCTGGTCGTACATGAAGTTCCCGTTCATTCGCGCGCTCGGACCCGAGGCCGGCTGGTATCGAGTCGGACCGCTCGCCCGGATGAACACGGCGAGCCACGTCGATACGCCGCTCGCCAACGCCGCCCACCGGGACTTGCGCGCCCATACCGGCGGCGCCCCCAACAACACCGCGCTCGCCAATCACTGGGCCCGGATGATCGAAGTAGTCCACTGCCTCGAGAAGGTCCGCGAGCTGCTGCACGACCCCGACCTGCAGGGCACTGACCTCGTGGCCAAGGGAGAGCGACGCGAGGAAGGCATCGGCGTCATCGAAGCGCCGCGCGGCAACCTCATCCACCACTACCGCGTCGACGAACACGACCAGGTCACCTACTGCAACCTGATCGTGTCGACCACGCACAACAACGAGGGCATGAACCGAGCGGTCAAGGACGTCGCCAGCCGCTACCTGTCGGGGCAGGAGCGAATCACCGAGGGCATGCTCAACCACATTGAGGTGGCGATCCGGGCCTACGATCCGTGCCTGTCGTGCGCCACCCATGCGCTGGGCCAGATGCCTCTTCAGGTCGAGCTGTTCGATGCCGCGGGGCACCTGGTCGACAGCCGCCGGCGCAGCGTGGGCTGATCGCATGGCCCTGCTGGTGATCGGATACGGCAACGCGGGACGGGGCGACGACGGACTCGGCCCGGCCTTCGCCGCCCGCATCGCCGCCGCCGGCTACGCCGAATGCCGGACGGAGATCGACTACCAGCTGACCCCCGAGCATGCGCTTCAGATCGCCGGGGCCGACGTGGTGCTCTTCGCCGATGCCGAGCTCGGCCTCGATCGCCCGTTCCGGCTGGAGCGCCTGCGCGCCGAGCGGGGCGGGGACATCGCGAGCCATGCGCTGGCCCCGGGCGCCGTGCTGGCACTTGCCGAACTGCTCTACGGGGCAACGCCCGACGCCTGGGTCGTGGGCATTGCGGGACAGGATTTCGGGGCGGTCGCCGAGGGCCTGAGCGAAACGGCCTCCCGCAACCTCGAGCTGGCGCTCGCGGGCTTTCGCGACTGGCATGGTGCCCCGCGAGCGCCCGATCCTGCGGCGGGGGATTCAGCCAGCCTGCCCTGACACCGGCGACGGCGGCACGCCAGTCGAACGGGCTCAGGGACCGCCGTGTCGCAATGGCTGCCTCTGACGGCCCTCGGTGTCGAAATTGCCGGGATCGAGCCAGCGCTCGAGCGCCGCCCGCCGCGCGGGCCACTCGCCGTCGAGCATCGAGAACCAGGCGGTGTCGCGACTCTGCCCGCGCACGATCATGTGCTGGCGGAACACGCCCTCGAACGTGAAGCCAAACCGGCGCGCGGCCCGCTTCGAGGGCTCGTTCCGATCGTTGCACTTCCACTCGAAGCGGCGGTAGCCGAGGTCGTCGAAGAGATGACGGGCGAACAGGTAGAGGGCCTCAGTGGCGAGGCGCGTTCGCGCAACCGTCGGCCCCCAGTAGATATTGCCGATCTCGATCACGCCGTGCTGGGGCTCGATGCGCATCATCTGCTGCCAACCGCCGGCACGTCCTGTGGCCTTGTCGATGACGGCGAACAGGATCGGGTCGGACAGCGCCGACTGCTGCGCGATCCAGTGCTCGAAGCCGACCACCGAGGAGGGGGGATCGGACGGCAGGTAGGCAAAGCGCTCGACGAGATCGGGGACGGTCACTGCTGCGAGCAGGTCCGCCGCGTGCGTCGCACTGACCGGCTCGAGCCGGACATACCGGCCATCGAGCACGCGGCGGACCGGGGCGGAAGCAGGGCGCGGCTGGATCATGCGTGGGCCTTCCAGATGGCGTCGAGGCCTTCGCGATAGGTCGGGTAGAGCAATTGCGTGCCCAGCGCCTCGAGGACACGACGAGACGAGACGCGCTTATTGTCGGCATAGAAGCTGCGCGCCATGGGGGTCAACTCGGCTTGATCGAAGGGCATCTCGCGCGGCGGCGGGACACCCATGACGGAGGCCGCGTAGGTGACGAGATCCTGCGGTGGTGCCGGCTCGGCATCGGCGACGTTGTAGGTGCCGGCAAGTCGGGCAAATGCGGCAAGCGCCGTGATGCGGCCGATATCGGCCACATGGATGCGGTTGAACACCTGTCCGGGCTTGACGACGCGGCGCGCCGTGCCCTCGCGCAGCTTGTCGAAGGCCGAGCGGCCGGGTCCATAGATCCCGGCCAGCCGCTCGATGAACAGCGGTATGCCGCGCGCAGCGGCATAGTCGCGCCAGGCCTGCTCGGCGGCCACACGCTGCTGCGAACGCAGGTTCATCGGTCGCGTCGGGGCCTCCTCGTCGATCCAGGCACCGCCAAAATCGCCATAGACCCCGACGGTGGAGAAGTAGCCGATCCACTGCAACCCGGGAGCGGCGTCGAGATCGGCGCGATGATGCAAGAGCGCCGCGTCTCCTCGCTCGTCGGGCGGAATCGAAACGATGACATGGGTCGCCCGCCGCAGGTCCTCGGCAAGGGTCGGGCCGGGAGCCTCGCCATCGAACACGTGGATGCGGTAGTTGGTGTCGACAAAGGCCTCGGCGCCCTCGGCGCTCCGGGTCGTGCCGGCAACCGGGATGGTGGGATCGCGCAACTCGTGCAGAGCGCGGGCGGTGGCGCGCGAGGAGTAGCCCATCCCGAAAAAGAAGACGTCCATGGCAATGCGTTCTCTAGTTGGCGCGCGCCGGCTGGACGACCGCGTTCCATTCTGCCTGAACGCTCATGTCGCGCTCTGCGGGCATAAACGCAAGCCTCAGCGCTTCGGATCGGTTCGGGTCCAGGCGACGCAGTGCCCAGACAGCGGCTCCGCGAACGAGCGGCGAGAGATCGATCAGACGGGCCTCGACGGCGTCGACAAGATCGAGGTCGCCCGAATTCCCGGCGGCGATAAGGACGTTGCGCAGGAACCGTGCGTGACCGATGCGCTTGACCGGCGAGCCGACGAACAGGGCGCGAAAAGCCGCCTCGTCGAGTGCGAGCAGATCGGCGAGGGCCGGCGCGCGCAGGTCCTCGCGGGCCTGCAGTCGTGCCTCTCGCGTGGCGCTGGCAAACTTGTTCCACGGGCAGACGGCGAGGCAGTCGTCGCAGCCATAGACGCGATTGCCCATGGCAGCGCGGAACTCGTGCGGGATGGGACCCTTGTGCTCGATGTTGAGATAGCTCAGGCAGCGCCGCGCATCGAGCTGGAACGGGGCGGGGAAGGCCGCCGTGGGGCAGATGTCGAGGCAGCGGGTGCAGGTGCCGCAACTCTGCGGGTGAGGCCCGTCGGCGGGCAGTTCGGCGCTGGTCAGGATCGCGCCGAGGAACAGCCAGGAGCCGAGCTCGCGCGAGACCAGCACGGTGTGCTTGCCCTGCCAGCCGAGGCCGGCCGCTTCGGCGAGCGGCTTTTCCATCAACGGGGCGGTGTCGACGAAGACCTTGACCTCGGCGCCGGTGCGGCGACGCAGCAGTCCGGCCAGTTCCTTGAGCCGCCCCTTGATCACCTCGTGGTAGTCGCGATTGCGGGCGTAGACCGAGAGGTTGGCGCGATCGGTGCGTGCCAGCAGCGGCAGGGGGTCCTCGTCGGGGCCGTAGTTCATTCCCAGCATGATCACTGAGCGGGCCGCGGACCACAGCGCCCGAGGTGCCGCCCGACGATCGGGGGATTCGGCCAACCACTCCATGTCGCCGTGCCAGTCGCGTTCGAGGGCGATGGCGAGCCTGCCGGCGAGATCCGGCCGGGCATCGGCGGGCGCGATGCCGAAGGCGTCGAAGCCGAGCGCCCGACTGCGGGTCCGTAACTCGGAGATGAGCGCGGACGTCGTCATGTGCCGCGCCGGTGCAGGTCGCGCACCCGACTCAGAAGTCCAGATCCGCGTAGCCTGCAGCGGCGGGCATGCCGGGCACGCGATCATTGAGCAAGGTGCGGAAGGCCGGTCGGGATTTGATGCGGGCATACCAGTGGCGTGTCTCAGGCGAGGTATCCCAGTGCACGTCACCCAGGTAGTCGAGGCTGGACAGGTGCGCGGCGAGCGCAAAGTCCGCGAGCGTCATGGTGGCACCGGCAAGCCACTGGCGAGTAGCGAACAGCCAGTTGAAGTAGAGCAGGTGCTCGGCGAGGTTGGCCTTTGCCACCCGCAGCACACCCGGGTCGGGCGTGGCACCTCGTTGGTCGCGCTTGACGATCTTCTCCTCGAGAACGTAGCGCGTCACCTCGTCGTTGAGCTTGAGCAGCACCCATTCGAGCAGCCGCCACATCTCGGCGCGGTCGCGCGGCTGGGCCGGGAACAACCCGGCGACGGCGGTGGGCGCATAGCGTTCCTCGATGGCATGGAGCACCGCCAGCATGCCCACGATGGGCGGCTCGCCCGACTCGATCATGATCGGCACGGTGGCGGCCGGGTTGATCTCCAGAAGGTGCGACTCGCGCGTCCAGGGCTTCACCTCCTCGAGGTCCGCGGGAACGCCATACTCGGCGAACATCAGCCGGCAGAGGCGGGAGGCGGGATCGAGCTTGTGGTGCAGCAGCCGTGGCATGGGGGCGAGGACTGGTCCTTGGCGGGGTCCGGCAAATCGGGCTAGAAGCAGCCCGCCGTCCCCTGAACTTGGGATGAGTAGGGGATCAGATGAACGCCGATCAAGGTCTTTTTGTGCCGGCCATCCTCGGCGTCATCGAGGGAGTTACCGAATTCCTGCCGGTCAGTTCCACCGCGCACATCCTTCTCGTGGGTCACTTCCTCGGGTTCGACAGTCCGGGCCGTGTGTTCGAAGTGTTGATCCAGCTCGGCGCGATCCTGGCCGTCGTCGTGGTCTATTTCGGCCGCCTTCTGGCCATCCTGCGCGATGCGCTGGCCCGCAAGCCCGGCGCCTTGCGCTTCATGGGCGGAGTGCTGCTCGCCTCGCTGCCGGCAGCGCTGGCAGGGGTGCTCCTGCACGATTTCATCAAGACGGTGATCTACGAGACGCCGGTCGTGTTCTGCGTGTCGCTGATCCTGGGCGGCATCGTGCTGCTCTATGTCGACCAGCTCAAGCTCACCCCGAAATACACCGACATCTACTCCTATCCACCTCTGCTCTGCCTGTATGTCGGGCTGTTCCAGATGCTGGCGCTGATCCCCGGAGTGTCGCGCTCGGGGGCAACGATCGTGGGCTCGCTGCTGCTGGGCACCGACAAGCGGTCGGCGGCCGAATTCACCTTCTTCATCGCCATGCCGATCATGTCGGGCGCATTCCTGTACGATCTCTACAAGAGCCGCGATTTCATCACCTCCGAGCTCGGCGCGGCGGTGATCATCGGCTTTGCCGCAGCCTTCGTCACCGCCTTCTTCGTCGTGCGCTACCTGCTCGACTACATTTCGCGGCACGGCTTCTCGCTGTTTGCGTACTGGCGGATATTCGTGGGCGCGATCGGACTGTGGGCCATCCTGCTGTTCGGCTGATGCCGGCAGGGTGACAAATGCGCCGGGCACGCCCATTATGCCTGCAGCGGAACCAGCGGTGGGGATGCCCGTGGCGCTAGAGGCCAATATCGACGCGTATTTCGAGCGAATCGGCTTTGCGGGTTCGATCGCTCCCAGCCTTGAGACCCTCGGCCAGCTCTGCGCGCTGCATGCAGCAGCCATCCCCTACGAGACTCTCGATCCGGTGATCGGGGCGCCGGTGCGGCTGGACCTCGCCAATCTGCAGCAGAAGCTGCTGTTCGATCGTCGCGGCGGCTACTGCTTCGAGCACAACCTGCTGCTCAAGGCGGTGCTGGAGACACTGGACTTCGAGGTCCAGGTGCACCCGTCCCGGGTCATCTGGGGCCATGAAGAGGAAGCCGAACCACCGCTTCGCCACATCGTGCTGACCGTAGAGTCTGCCGGTATCAGCTATCTGGTGGATGCCGGTTTCGGGGGGCAGACGCCCACTGCTCCGCTCAGGATGCGCAGCGGGCTCGAGCAGGCGACCCCGCTCGAGCGGTTTCGCCTCGGCGAACGGGACGGCGTGTGGATTCTCGAGATCGAGATCAGCGGGAGCTGGCGTGTGCTCTACGACTTCACGCCTGCGACCTGCGAGATGGACCAGATCTTGCGGATGAACGAGGCCGCCTCGTCATCCGGCTTCCTCGTCGACAACCTCCTGGTGGCGCGAGCCGAAAGAACGCGGCGGCTCGCGCTGTTCAACCGGAGGTTCAACACCCATGTGCCCGGCGAACCCTCGGTAGAACGGAACATCGCCACGGCGGCCGAGATGCGCGAGCTGCTGGCCGGTCCGTTCGGGATGCAGCTGCCCGCCGACCCCAGGATCGAGGCGGCGTTCGAGCGTATCTGCCGGGTCGACGTGACCTGATGGCGCCGATGCGTGTCGACCCCGACAAGGTGCGTGAGTTCGTCGACTTCCAGTCGTTCTACGACTGGCTGGCCGAGCATCACGCCACTGCCGACGAGATCTGGATCCGGATCTACAAGAAGGGGTCCGGACGCCCCTCGATCACGGCCACCCAGGCCATCGAGGCCGAGCTGTGCTGGGGCTGGGTGGATGGCATCCGCAAGGGGCTCGACACGGAGAGCTTTCTGCAGCGCTACACACCGCGACGGCCGCGCAGCGTATGGAGCCGGATCAACCGCGACCATGTGGAGCGACTGAGCGCCGCCGGCCTGATGCGGCCGCCCGGCCAGCTCGAGGTCGATCGTGCCAAGGCCGACGGTCGGTGGGAGGCCGCCTACTCGGTGTCGCAGTCCGAGCCGCCGCCGGACCTGATGGCCGCGATCGAGGCCGATCCGGAGGCAGCAGCCTTCTACCGGCGGCTCAGCTCGCAGAACCGCTTCGCGCTGACGTTCCGTATCCTCGCCCTCAAGACCGAGGCCGGCCGGGACAAGGCGGTCAAGCGCTTCACCGAGATGCTCCGGCGCGGCGAAACGATCTACCCGCAGGCCCGCAAATGACCGTCTGGGTGGCGTTCCTGCGCGCCGTCAATGTCGGCAAGCGCCAGATGCGCATGGCCGAGCTCAAGGAGCTTTGCGTTTCGCTTGGCTATGGCAGCGTCAAGACCATTCTCGCGAGCGGCAACGTCCGCTTCGAGTGCGGGCATGACCCCAAGGCCGAACTGGAGCGGGCCATCGAGGCGCGCTGGGGTTACCGAAGCGAGGCGGTGATGCGGACGGGGGACGAGATCGCTGCAATGCTGACCTCTGCTCCGTTCGCCGAGTTCCCCGAAGAGGGGCCGTTCCACCGCTATGTGCTGCTGTTCGATCGGCCGCTCGCCGAGGACGCCCGGTTTGCCGGACTGGCCGGGGACTACGATGTCGTCCGGGTCGACCGGCGCGAGATATTCCTCGTCGGACACCGACAGGCCGACGGCCGGCACGGGCCGGGACTGGACAAGTTCGACCGACAGCTGGAGAAAGGCGCCATCGCCACGATGCGCAACTGGAACACCATTCCGAAGGTCCTCAATTGATCACTGTCCTGGGCTCCACGAATCTCGATCTCATCGGCACGGTCAGCCGCATCCCGAGGCCCGGTGAAACCGTGCCCGGCAAGGACTTCTCCATGGCGGCCGGGGGCAAGGGCGCGAACCAGGCCCTTGCGGCGCGTCGGGCCGGAGCCGAAGTGCGGATGATCGCGGCGGCCGGCAGCGACAGCTTTGCCGGGGAAGCCCTGAAGCTGCTCAGGGCTGACGGCGTCGACCTTTCCGAGGTGCGAACGGTGCCGGGTGCGACCGGCATTGCCATGATCTTCGTGGATACCGAGGGCGAGAACGTGATCGCCATCCTCCCCGGCGCCAATGGCACGATGGGTCCCGCGGATGCCGACGCTGCGCTGGCCGGACTGGGCATCGGCTCGGTGCTGATGCTGCAGCAGGAGATCCCGCAGGCGGCGACGGAACGGGCGCTCGAGCTGGCGCGGACCCGGGGCGTGATCTCGATCCTCAACACGGCTCCGTTCCTTCCGACCACCGCGGCGATCGCGGAGAAGGCCTCGATCGTGATCGCCAACGAGACGGAGTTCGCCCTGCTGACCGGAGCAGGCCTCGACCGGCTGGATGCGGCGATGACGGACTGGGCGAAGGCGCAGAACCAGACCGTAATCGTCACCCTGGGCGGCGACGGAGCGCGCGCCGCGACGCCCGGCGGCAGCTTCGCGGTGCCGGCCCTGAGGATCGATCCGGTCGATACGGTCGGCGCCGGCGACACATTCTGCGGTTATCTCGCGGCCGGCCTCGACCAGGGGCTCGCACTCGAGGCCGCAATGCGACGGGCGGCGACCGCGGCGAGCCTTGCCTGCCTGAGGCCGGGGGCACAGCCGGCCATCCCTCGCCTCAGCGAGGTCGAGGCGGCGCTGGGCTGAGGCCTCAGCGCGGCCGGTCCTCGCGGGCCCGCAACCGCGGCTCCAGGTGATCCTCAAACAGCAGGCCCGGGCATGCCGACAGCGCCGCTGGGTAGTCTGCTTCGGCGGCGAGCGATGTTTCGAGGAACGCTGCCAGTCCCTCGACGGCATCGGGGGCAGCGAAGCTATAGTAGCCCGCCGCGAGCCGCTGCAGCAGCGTCCGCTTGGCTGCCATCATCGGCTCGGTGACGCCGCCGGCATTGCTCATCGACGTCATCACCTTGATGTAGTCGTGGGCCGGCGCCCCCAGGTGCCAGGTCGCGGGCGCGGTGCGCCACAGCTGCAACAGGAACTCGAGGTCACTCATGTTGGAGAACGTCGTATCGTATCGCGCGTCGCACCGACGCCGGTCCCAGACCAGCATCGAATCCATCGACAGACAGGTGAACTTGTAGGCGCCCGGAGACAGCAGGCGGTCGGGGCCGACGCCGACATGCCGCAGATGACGGTATTGCTGGTCCATCACATCGAGGGCAGACGAGACGATGGCGTGGGTCTCGAGTGCGATAACGGCGCGGGCCAGCTTGTCGGGCTTCATGCGATCATCGGCATCCAGCACCGCGGCAAACGGGGTGGCAATGCGCTCGAGAACAAGGTTGCGGGCATTGACCGCGCCGGACCCGACCCGCCCGGTCGACAGGAAGCGTAGCTGCGGCCCGGTCATCCGCTCGCGACCGAGCAGGGCCTCGTAGTCGAAACCATCATCGGCAATGATCCAAGCCTCCCAGTCCGCATAGGTCTGGGCAAACAGGCTGCGCACGGCCTCTGAAATGAAGGACTGCGCGCGATATGCCGGGATCACCACGGCGACACGGCCATGGGCCAAGACTGCACCTCCGCAAGCCGGGAATCAGCCTTGAACCGAACCCGCAAGCCTCCCATATCACGACCACGAGACGGTGCTATTCACACTTGGGCCGCCTCGGTGCGTTGCTTATCGAAGGACGACCGGGATGTCGCGCATCTCCATGTTCTCGGCCCCCTTCCTCCTGGGCTTCGACGCCTTCGAGGAACGCGTCGATCGCCTCAGCAAGGCGGCCGACGGGTATCCGCCCTACAATATCGAGCGGGTGCTGGAACCGGAGGGGCAGGAAATGTTCCGGATATCGATCGCAGTGGCCGGATTCTCCGCCAGCGAGCTCGAGGTGATGACGGAAGACAACCAGCTCGTGGTGCGCGGTCGCCAGAAGGACGACGGCCGGCGCGAGTACCTGCATCGCGGCATCGCCGCGCGGCAGTTTCAGCGCTCATTCCTGCTCGCGGACGGCATGCTGATCCGGGATGCGGTGCTGAAGAACGGCATGCTGACGATCACCATCGTCCGTCCGAAGCCGGAAAAAGTGGCGCGCCAGATCGAAATCCGTTCCGCCTAGAAAGGGGAACCCATGCAGCAGAATCGTGAAGCCAGTTTCGACCACCCGCTCCGGCACCTGACCGCCGACCAGTTCATGGCGCTCGGCGGCAATGCGGTGGTCTACGTCAAGCAGGTCAAGGGCACGCATCTCGGCGCCATCGTGCCGGACCACGACTTCCCCGAGGACGAGGACTTCCATGTCGTCGTGTCGGCCGACGGCTCGCCCCTGATGATCGGAGACAGCGCCGAAGCCGTTGCCGAGTGGTTGCAGGGGCAGAAGTTCGGCATCGTCGCCCTGCACTGAGCCGGCAGGCTGCCGGTCAGGCGGCCTGCGCCGGAACCGGCTGCGTCAGGACCCGGTAGAGACCGGCAACGTCGCCGGTGCGGCGCAGCTTGTCGACGATCGCCTCGGTGCGCAGCAACCGGGCCACGCGAGCCAGCGCCTTGAGATGATCGGCACCGGCGCCCACCGGCGCCAGCAGCATCATCACCAGATCGACCGGCTGGTCATCCACCGCCTCGAAATCGACCGGCGTACCGAGGCGGGCAAAGACCGCCGTGACACCGCTCAGCCCGGCCAGCTTGCCGTGGGGTATGGCGATGCCGTTGCCGAGTCCGGTCGAGCCGAGCGCTTCACGGTCGGTGAGGGCCTCGAGGATTGCCGCGGCGTCCGCGCCGGAAACGCGGGCGCCGCATTCGGCCAGCTGCTGCAGGACTTCGTTCTTGGTCTTGACGCCCGAGCAAACAATCACTGACTCCTCGCTGAGGATGTCGGAAAGTTCCATTAGTTCAAGCCTGTTGTCGATGCAGGAAAGGGAATGAACGGTCTCGCCCTAGTTGGCGCGCAAGGCGGGGTCAATCCAGCCAATATTGCCGTCGGCGCGGCGGTAGACCACATTTAGCCCGCCATGTCCAGCATGGCGAAAAACCACTACCTCGGCCTGGGAAAGGTCGAGTTGCATGACTGCCTCGCCCACGGACATCTGCCTCAGGCTGGCGGTCGTTTCGGCGATGACCGGAGGAGAATAATCCTCCTGCAGTTCTTCCGCCTCAGGCGCCGCCAGCACATAGGACGAGGCCTCCTCGACCTCGGTGCCATTGGGATGGCGGCGGTGCGACTTGAGCTTGCGGTTGTAGCGACGGAGCCGCTTCTCGATGGTCTCGGCCATGATCTCGTAGGCCGAAATGGCGTCCCCGCCATAGGCGCTCGACTGCAGCAGCGCGCCGGAATCGAGGTGCACCATGCATTGCGCATTGAAGCCCGACCCCTCCGGCTCGAGCGTCATGTGGCCGGAATAGTTGCCGTCGAAGTACTTCCTCACCACCGCGTCGAAGTGGCCCTGCGCCTTGGCCCGCAGCGCGTCGCCGACATCCATGTTCTTTCCCGAAACACGCAAAGTCATGGATTTCCTCTTTCTCTCGTTGCAACGGGCCGAAGCAGCCCACACCGAGGAGGTGGGCAGCGCGGCATGCCGAGTCTAGACCGCCCCATGCCGAGGGGCAATGCGTCGCACCGAGGGCATGGGAAACTGGGGAAAGCTCAGCGACCGGCCGGAGCGAGTGCCCGCTTCTGGCGGCGGCGGATCACCGAGGAGGGGATGTTCATGCCCTCGCGATACTTGGCGACGGTTCGGCGGGCGACCTCGATGCCGCGCTCCTTATGCAGCATCTCGGCGATGGTGTCGTCGGAGAGGATGTCGGCGGCCGACTCGGCCTCGATCAACTGGCGGATGCGGTGGCGCACCGTCTCGGCCGAGTGGTCTGCCTCGCCGGTCGACGAGCCGAGGGCGGTGGTGAAGAAATACTTCATCTCGAACAGGCCGCGCGGCGTCGCCATATACTTGTTCGAGGTGACGCGGCTGACCGTCGACTCGTGCATCGCGATTGCGTCGGCTACGGCCTTCAGGGTCATCGGCTTGAGGTGGGTGATGCCGTGGACGAGGAAACCGTCCTGCTGCTTAACGATCTCAGCCGCCACCTTGAGGATTGTCTGCGCGCGCTGGTCGAGGCTCTTGGTGAGCCAGTTGGCAGTCGCGAGACAGTCGGTGAGGAATGCCTTCTCGGCGGCATCGCGCGTCTTCCGGGTGACGCTGGCATAGTAGACACGGTTGACGAGCACGCGCGGCAACACCTCGGTGTTCAGCTCGACCGCCCAGCCACCGGTCGGCGCCTCACGCACGAAGACATCGGGAACCACGGCCTCCACCGGTCCACTCTCGAAGGCGCGGCCGGGCCGGGGATCGAGTTCGCGCAACTCGGCCAGCATCTGGAGAACGTCTTCGCGATCGGCGCCGATGGCACGACCGAGGCCCACGAGGTCATGCTGGGCGATCAGCTCGAGCCGATCGAGCAGCCGCTGCATCATCGGGTCGAGCCGGTCCTTGTCCCGCAGTTGCAGCGCCAGACACTCGCGGACGTCGCGGGCGAAGATGCCAACCGGATCGCAGGCCTGAAGCTTAAGCAGCACCTGCTCAACCGCCGCGGTCGTCGTGCCCAGCTGCTCGGCGATCTGCTCGATCGGGGTGCCCAGATACCCCGCCTCGTTGAGGCAGTCGATGAGGAACTGGGCGATCAGCCGTTCGGCAGGATCGGAGACAAGGAACGACGCCTGCCGGGTGAGATGATCGGACAAAGTGGGCCGCGCCGCCACGAACTGGTCGATGTCGGGAGCCTCCTCGCCGACCCCGGCGCCCCGGTCGCTCCACTGCACCGGTTCGTTCAACCGATCCTGCGCCGCCTCCTCCGGGAAGACATTGTCAAGGTCGGTATCGTAGCCGCTGGCGATCGAGTCGGCGGACTGGATGCGATCGGAGTAGTCCACCGTGTCCTCGGTTGCGGTGATCTCTCCGTCGCGTTCCGGCTGCTCGGGTGGCTCGGCCTCGCCCGGTTCGCCGCCATCCTCGCGCTCGAGCAGCGGATTGCGCAGCAGTTCGGTCTCGACAAAGGACTGCAGCTCCAGATGGCTGAGCTGCAGCAGCCGGATCGACTGCATCAGCTGCGGGGTCAGGGTCAACCCGAGCCCCTGTCGCACCTCCAGCCGAGGCGTCAACGCCATCCGACAAACTCCCGCACCCGATACGCTTGCTGGCCGGACCATGCCCCATTGCGGCCGAGAGGGCAAGGCGAACGCAAGAACTGTGCCAGCACCGGGGCACGACGACCGATCAGATGGGGAAGCTGTCGCCGAGATAGACGCGCCGTGCCTCGGGGTCGTTGACGATCGTCTCGGGTTTGCCCTGAATCATCACCCGTCCTCCGTGGATGAGATAGACGCGATCGACAAGCGATAACGTCTCGCGCACCGAATGGTCGGTGATCAGCACGCCGATGCCACGCCGGGTCAGGTGCCGGACCAACGTCTTGACCTCGGCCACCGCGATCGGGTCGACGCCGGCAAACGGTTCATCGAGCAGCATGAAGACCGGATCGGTGGCAACCGCGCGCGCGATCTCGACGCGACGCCGCTCGCCGCCCGAAAGCGCCATCGCGCTGGACCGCGCAATATGTCCAATTCCGAATTCGTCCAGCAGCTCCCGCAGCCGAGCGAGCCGGTCGGCTCGACGCGGGACCTGCCCCTCGAGCACGGCGAGGATGTTGCCTTCAACGCTGAGACCGCGAAAGACCGAGGGCTCCTGCGGCAAGTAGCCGAGGCCCAGGCGCGCGCGCTGGAACAGCGGCAACGCAGTGATGTCATGACCGTCGAGCAGAATGCGCCCCTTGTCCGGCTTGACCAGCCCCATGATCATGGTGAAGACGGTCGTCTTGCCGGCGCCGTTGGGCCCGAGCAGGCCCACCGCTTCGCCACGGCGGACCGCGAGGCTGACGTCCTCAACCACCGGACGCTTTCCGAACCGCTTCCTGAGCCCGTGCGCCACCAGCCAGCCGGTCTGATCGACCGCTACATGGGTCGTCTGGGGGACGACCGCCGTCATTGCGGGGTGAACACACCGGTGACCCGGCCGCCCTCGCTGCCCTTGAAGACCGAACTGTTGGTGGACAGGTCGATAGTCAGTTCCGGGCCGCGAAACGTCCCCTGGGCATTGACCACGGTGACGTTGTCGAAGAGCCTGAGGATGGCCGTGTCCGGATCAAACGTCGCACGGCGCCCGGAGGCCTCCTGGCCGCTGGTCTTTATCCGCACATTGCCGGTGGCGTCGAGCATGTCGACGTCCGCCGCGCCGCCGCTGCCATAGCGGACGATCACCTTGTCCGCCCACATGTCCATGCCGGACCGTGTGATCACGACGTTCCCCGTGAAGGTCGCAACCCCGGCGGCTTGATCGACGGTGAAAGTGTCGGCGGATACCTTGACCGGCGTGCCGGCCGCAATGGCCGGCTGGCCGAGAAGTGCCAGTCCGAGCACCAGCAGGCGCGCCGCCATGCGCAGGAGCGCGGTCATGGGGCGGCCCCGGGCGTGGTCTGCAGCACGACAGTGGCCTGCCGAAAGCTGAAGAGCTG
>NZ_JAYRYM010000017.1:0-29928 GCF_041917035.1 Devosia sp.
TGCCTCAAAGACCGCCCATGACATTGGTTACGAGACCGTTTGCTGATCCGCCGATGACCGCCCCTGTCCCATCCGACCGCCCGGTGCTCCTGGCGCTGAGCCACGCCCGGCAGCTGGAACTGCTCGACGCGATCGTCGCCGGGCTTGCCGCCGCTCCCCTGTTTCGCCCGACCATGCCGCGCTGGGGGACGCCCTTCTCCGTACAGATAAGCAATTGCGGGCCGCTCGGCTGGGTCTCCGACAAGTCCGGCTACCGGTACCAGCCCTGCCATCCCGTCACCGGCCGACCCTGGCCGCCCATCCCGACGCCGCTGCTGGACCTGTGGGATCGCCTGTCCCTCTATCCGGCGCCGCCCGAGGCCTGCCTCGTCAACTACTATGCGGCGGGGGCGCGCATGGGCCTGCACCAGGACCGTGACGAGGAGGATTTCGGCGCCCCGGTGCTGTCCGTGTCGCTGGGCGACACCGCCCGGTTCCGTCTCGGCGGGACCCGCCGCACCGATGCCTCCTCGACCTTCGACCTTGCCTCGGGCGACGTGATGATGCTGGCGGGCCCGACCCGCCTCGCCTTTCACGGCATCGACCGCACCGCGTCGGGCAGCAGTCCGCTGCTCGGCCGGTATCCCGAGCAGTTCCCCGGGGGCGGTCGCCTCAACCTGACCTTGCGGCGAGTCCATGCGGCAACGGGGTTGTAGTTCGTCAACCGGTTATGGTCTATGAAGCCTCGCTCACACAAAGGAACGGGGCCGCATGCTGAGGGTCCTTGCGCTTGCCGCCATGCTGCTGCCGGTCGCTGCCACTGCCCAGGAGGTGCCGACCGAGGCGGTCATGGACCTGTGGTGCGGCACGGCCTTCGACCTGATGACCCGCGATGCCGCCGCCGATGCCAGCCTCGAAAAGCTCGCCTCGGCGCGGCTCTACGCCGAGGGTGGGCAGCGGCTGATCCAGCGCGCCATCCCGATCTATCTCGAATCGGGCTACTCGGACGCAGCACTGGCGGAGCTGCGCGCCGAACTGGAGTCGGAAGTGGCACGCGTGGTCAACGGCTCCGGCCGGGCCGGCGAGGATGTCGCCTACTCGTTTCAGGATTGTTCTGCCCTCATCGGGCAATAGGAAGAAGATGCCGATTACGCCCCGCTCCGACGACATGCTGCTCGTGGTCGACCTGCAATATGACTTCCTCCCCGGCGGCCAGCTCGCCGTCGCCGGCGGCGACCAGATCATCCTGCTGATCAACCGCCTCGGGCGCCGCTTCGAGAATGTCGGCATGACACAGGACTGGCACCCGGCGGGTCACATCTCGTTCGCCTCGAGCCACTCCGGTACCCAGCCGTTCGAGGTGATGCAGCTGCCCTACGGGCCGCAGGTGCTGTGGCCCGATCACTGCGTCTGGGACACCCACGGTGCCCAGTTCTCGGCCGATGTCGAGCTGCCGCACACCCAGCTGGTGGTGCGCAAGGGCTACCACGAGGTGGTCGATTCCTATTCCGGCTTCCAGGAGGCCGACCGCCGGACCAAGACCGGTCTCGAGGGTTACCTGCGGGAGCGCGGGATCCGGCGGCTGTTCATCGCCGGCCTCGCTACCGATTTCTGCGTCAACTGGACGGCGGTCGATGCCGCCGCCGCGGGCTTCGAGACGCATGTGATCGAGGATGCCTGCCGCGCCATCGATACCGGCGGCTCGCTCGCCAAGGCCTGGGCCGACATGCATGCCGCGGGGGTCAGGCGCATCGTGGCCGGGGACATCGTCTGAGGGATACCATGCGCGGCATCGTCGGGTCGATTCTGCTGGGTCTGCTGCTGTCGGGTGTCGCCGGCGCCGCGGAGCTGCCGCCCGAGGCGGACCGTATCCTGTGGTGCGGCAGTGCCTTCTACTGGCTGGGCAACGATGCGTCCGACGCCGGCGAGGACGCCGAGGCCGATCAGTTCTTCACCTGGGCCGACACCCTGCTGCTGCAGGCGACCGACCTGATGGATGCCGCCGGCATCGACGACGCGGCCGCATCCGACCTGGTCGAGCGCTACGATGCCGAAGTCGTCGACCAGATGGGCAAGCCCGAGGCGCGGCACGATGTGACCGCCTGCACCGAGCTGGTCGGGGGCTGAAGGCAGGCTGGGCCTAGACGCTTTTGTCGACGCTGCCTTCCGCCGGAACGGCACCGGTGGCGCCGCCGCCCTTGGCGACGCCGACCATGGCGGGCCTCAGCACGCGCTCGCCGATGGCAAAGCCGGTCTGTACCACCTGCACCACCGTGCCCTCCGGGCGCGACGGATCGGGCACTTCGAACATCGCCTGGTGCTTGTGCGGATCGAACTTCTGGCCCTCCGCCTCGATCGGCTTGACGCCGTGCTTGGCGAGCAGGCGCTGCATCTCGCGCTCGGTCATCTCGATGCCCTCGATCAGCGACTTCATCGTCGCGTCGGCGGACTGCCGGGCCTCGGCAGGCAGCACCATCAGCGCCCGGCTGAGGGAATCGGTCGCCGTCAGCATGTCGCGGGCGAACCCGGCAATGGCGTAGGAGCGCGTATCGGAGATCTCGCGCTCGGTGCGCTTTCTGAGGTTCTCCATCTCGGCGATGGTCCTCAGCAGCTTGTCGCGCAGGTCGGCGTTCTCGGCCTTGAGGCCCTCGACCGGATCGGGGGTCGCGGTGTCGGGCCGCGCCGTTTCCGGCTTCGCGTCCGCCGCAGCGGTGGGCTCGGCGGCCGCCTCGGGCGCGGTCTTCGGTTCCTCGGGCTTGCTGGTCTCGTCGTTCATCACTGGCCTGGAGTTTGAAGCGCCGCCGGGCGGCGCGGAGATTGCCCCGCATATCGGCCAAAGGCCGCCAAGATTCAAGTCCGGCTCAACCCTTGCGAGCCATCAGCGCCGAGACGACGTTGGCGGTATAGTCGACGACCGGCACGATGCGGGCATAGTTGAGCCGGGTCGGCCCGATGACCCCCAGGACGCCGACCACCTTCTGGTTGGCGTCCTTGTAGGGCGACAGGATCACCGACGAGCCCGACAGCGAGAACAGCTTGTTCTCCGAGCCGATGAAGATCTTGACCCCCTGCGCCGTCTCGGTGTCGCCGAGCAGCTCGATCAGTCCGTCGCGGCTCTCGAGCTCGTCGAACAGCTGCCGGATGCGTCCCAGGTCCTCCGAGGCCATGGCGTCGTTGATCAGGTTGGCGCGGCCGCGCACGATTACGGTCGGGGCGCTGCTGCCGGTATCGGACAGCGTCGCGAGGCCGGTCTCGACCAGCTTCTGGGTGAGGGCGTCGAGCTCGCTGAGCGTCTGCTCGCGCTGGTTCTGCACGGCCCGCCTCGTCTCGCTGAGCGTCTTGCCGACGGCGAGGTGCGCGAGGTAGTTCGAGGCCTGCGTCAGTGCGTCGGCGGCGAGGCCCGGCGGCAGCGGCAGCACCCGGTTCTCCACCGAGCCGTCCTCGCCCACCAGCACCACCATGGCCCGTTCCGCATCGAGGCGGATGAACTCGATATGCTTGAGCACCAGGTCCGATTTCTGCGCGATCACCACCCCGGCGCCGTGGCTGAGCCCGCTCAGCAGCTGGCTCGCCTCGGTCAGCAGGTCCTCGACCTGGCCGGTCGCGGCGGGCGCGCGGATCTGCTTGGCGATCGCCGCCTTCTCCTCCTCGTCCACCGCGCCGACCTCCAGCATGGCATCGACGAAGAACCTGAGCCCGTGCTGGGTCGGCAGCCGGCCGGCCGAGGTGTGCGGCGCCGCGATCAGCCCCAGATCCTCGAGATCGGCCATGACGTTGCGCACCGAGGCCGGGCTGAGCCCGACGCTCAGCATGCGCGCCAGGTCGCGCGAGGCGACCGGGGCGCCGGTCTCGAGATAGCGCTCGACCAGCTTTCGGAAGATGTCCTGGCTGCGCGAATTGAGCTGGGACAGCATGTCTTCGGGGATTTTCGGACGCTCGGCCATATTCACCATTTAGGCGGAAACCCCTGCTCCGCCAAGTTGGCGCTGCTTGTTCCCCGGCCCCCTGAGGGTTAAGAGGCGGTTAACAGTGGTTCCATGCGAGTGATTTGATCCGATGCGGCCTTCCGGACGGCAACTGGACGAGATGCGGGCCGTGACGCTCGAGCGCAATGTCGCGCCCAAGGCCGAGGGCAGCTGCCTCGTCAGCTTCGGCTCGACCAAGGTCTTCGTCACCGCCAGCGTCGAGACGTCGCTTCCCTCCTGGCGCCGCGGCTCCGGCCTCGGCTGGGTTACCGCCGAGTACGGCATGCTGCCGCGCGCCACCGGCAGCCGCACCAAGCGCGAGGCGGCGCAGGGCAAGCAGTCCGGCCGCACCCAGGAGATCCAGCGGCTGATCGGTCGGTCGCTGCGGGCCGTGGTCGACATGCAGGCGCTCGGCGAGAACCAGATCACCCTCGACTGCGACGTGCTCGAGGCCGATGGCGGGACCCGCACCGCCTCGGTCACCGGCGCCTACGTGGCGCTCGCCGACGCCATCGGGTGGCTGGAGGCGCGCGGCCTGACCAGGGGCAAGGCGCTGCGCGATACCGTCGCCGCCGTGTCGTGCGGCATCTTCCGGGGCGCCCCGGTGCTCGACCTCGACTATCTCGAGGACGTCGAGGCGCATACCGACGCCAATTTCGTCATGACCGGGGCCGGCAGGTTCGTCGAGATCCAGGGCACTGCCGAGCAGGTTCCGTTCACCCGGGCCGAGCTCGAGAGCCTGATGGGGCTCGCCGAGAAGGGGATCGGCGAGCTGACGCTGATGCAGCGGGCGGCGCTGGGGATGAGGACCGGAACGCCCTGATGGCCGACAAGCTCACATTGCGGCGCGGCGATCGGCTGGTCCTGGCCACCCACAATGCGGGCAAGCTCAGGGAATTCCGCGATCTGCTTGCGCCATTCGGGCTCGACATCGTCTCGGCCGGCGCGCTCGGCCTCGCCGAGCCGGAGGAGACCGGCACCACCTTCGTCGAGAATGCCAGGCTCAAGGCCCATGCCGCCGCGAGCGCCGCCGGCACGCTCGCACTGGCCGACGATTCGGGGCTTTCGGTCGACGCCATCGGCGGCCGCCCCGGGGTCTACACCGCCAACTGGGCCGGCGTGACGGCGAGCGGCGGTCGCGACTACATGGTCGGCATGCGCCGCGTCGAGGATGCCCTGCAGGCCGCCGGCGCCACGACGCCGGGACAGCGCCGCGGCGCCTTCAGCGCCACGCTCTGCCTCGCCCATCCCGATGGCCGCGAGCAGCTCTATGTCGGCCGCGCCGACGGCACGCTGGTCTGGCCGCCGCGCGGCGACAAGGGCTTCGGCTTCGATCCGGTATTCATGCCGGACGGCTTTGACATCACCTTCGGCGAGATGCCGGCGGAGGCCAAGCACTCCTGGTCTCCCGGACGCGTCGGGCTCAGCCACCGCGCCCGCGCCTTCGCCCTGTTCGTCGAGGATGTGCTGGGAGGCGGGGTTGAGCACTGAGGCCGGCAACAGCGTCGATCCGCGCTCGAACGGGCTGTTCGGCGTCTATGTCCACTGGCCGTTCTGCGCGGCCAAGTGCCCCTATTGCGACTTCAACAGCCATGTCCACCGCGGGCCGTTCGACGAGGCCGGCTTCGTCGCCGCCTATGCCGCCGAACTGGTGCATTTCGCCCAGAAGGTGCCGGGCCGCACCGTGCAGTCGATCTTCTTCGGCGGCGGCACGCCCTCGCTGATGGACCCGCGCTCGGTCGGCGCCATCCTCGAGGCGATCGGCAGGCACTGGACGATCGACGCGCGCGTCGAGATCACCCTCGAGGCCAATCCGACCTCGGTCGAGGCCGATCGCTTCCGGGGCTACCGGGCCGCCGGGGTCAACCGCGTGTCGCTCGGCGTGCAGTCGCTGCGCGAGGGCCCGCTCGCCGAACTCGGCCGCCGGCACACGGTCGACGAGGCCGTGGCCGCGGTTCGCCTCGCCCAGTCGATCTTTCCGCGCACCAGCTTCGACCTGATCTATGCCCGCCCCCGCCAGACCCTCGACGACTGGCAGGACGAGCTGACCGAGGCGCTGTGGATGGCGCAGGGCCACCTGTCGCTCTACCAGCTCACCATCGAGATGGGGACGCGCTACTACGACCTGTTCCGCGCCGGCAAGCTGCAGATGCCCGGCGAGGATCTCAGCGCCGACTTCTACGAGCTGACCCAGGAATTGACGCAGAATGCGGGCCTTCCCGCCTACGAGATCTCCAATCACGCCCGCCCCGGGCAGGAGAGCCGGCACAACCTGATCTACTGGCGCTACGGCGAGTATGTCGGGGTCGGTCCCGGCGCCCACGGGCGGCTGCTGATCAACAACCAGCGCCATGCCACCGCCGCCGAGAAGCTCCCCTTCGACTGGCAGAGGAAAGTCCTCGCGCGCGGCCACGGCATGGTCACCGACGACGTCCTCACCTGGGAGGAGGAGGGCGACGAGATGCTGGTGATGGGTCTGCGCCTGCGCGAGGGGATCGACCCGCGCCGCTTCCAGCGCATCTCCGGCCGCGCTATTTCCGAACGCCAGATCGCCGAACTGAAGGCCATCGGCTTCCTCGAGACGCTGCCCAACGGCTTCCTCAGGGTCACCGACAAGGGCTGGCCGGTGCTCGACGCGGTGGTCGCCGACCTCGCGGCCTGAGGCGCGCCCCCGCGACCAAGCGCCGGCCCGCCCGGCGCGGCGTCGCACGCGGCAGTCATTGCGTGTCGCTTCGTAAACCGCTTTACTGGCCTCGTTTGCCCGACCCGAACGAGCGCCCCATGCAGCATCCCGATGACCTGATCCTCAGCCCCGAGGACGAGGTGACGATCCGTCAGCACCTGACGCTGGTCGCCCTCGGCAAGCGCCCCGCCGATCTCGCCATCGAGGTCGGGCGGCTGCTGGCGGTGCATTCGCGGACCTGGCTCGAGGACCAGGAGATCATCGTCTCGGGCCGGCGCATTGCCTATCTGGGGCCGCGCGGCAGCTATCGCGGCGAGGTGGCGCGGCGGGTGAGCTATCCCGGTCTCAGCGCCGTTCCCGGCTTCGGCGAGGTGCACAAGCACATCGAATCGACCCACATCACGCCCGAGTTCGAGGCCGCCCTGGTCATCCCGCGCGGCAATACCTGGACCTGCGAGGCGTCGCACGAGTTCGCCAATGTCAACGGCCCGAGGAATTCGGAGTTCTGGCAGAAGGCCAGGGCCGCGGGTTCGCCGCTGAAGATCTTCATCCAGCCCGGCTCGGCGGTGCCGCCCAGCGCCTGGGAGGAGACCGGCGGCTATTTCGGCTATGAGGAGCAGCGGGAGTTCCTCGCCGGCGACATGGGCACGGTCAGCCTCGACGAGGTGATGGACTGGCCTTCGGTGTGGAACCCGGACAATCCCGGCTACCTGCGCATGTGGGGGATGATCGGCGCCACCATGGAGATGCGCGGCGTGGTCGAGGGCCACGGGTCCGGCCTGATCGACCCGCACGACCTCAGCGCCTTCGCGTCGGCGGGCATCTCGTCCGACCACGAGGTGTGGGCCTATGAAGAGGCACGGCAGCGCCTCGCCCACGGCATCTTCACCGAGCTCCGGCCGTTCTCCTACGACGTCATCATGCCGCAGCTGATCGAATGGCTGCCCGACTGGCAGAACGTCGCCTTCACCACCGATGACCGCTCCGCCACCGAGACGCTGCACAAGGGCGCCTCGGACTACAACGTGCGGCTGGCCATCGAGTACGGCCTCGCGCCGGAGATCGCCATCCAGTGCGCGACCATCAATCCGGCCCGCCACATGCGGATCGACCAATGGGTGGGCTCGATCGCGCCGGGACGCTATGCCGACATAGTACTTCTCGACGACGTCGCGACGCTCTCCATCCGGCACGTCTACGCCGATGGCCGGCTGCAGTCCGAGGGCAAGACCTTTACCGGCCCGTTGACCCCGATCGACTGGCCCGACTGGGCCAGAAAGACGATGAACGTCGGGCGCCGGCTGCACGCCGCCGACTTCGCCATCAAGGCCGATCCGGGGCGCGACAGCATGCAGGCGGCAATCCTCCGCCCCTTCCACTGGAACGAGGACTACTGGACCGAGACGCTGCCCGTCGTCGACGGCGAGGTGCAGCGCGACACCGCGCGGCTGATCACCAAGTGGGCGGTGATCGACCGCTACCGCGGCGACGGCGCGGTGGCGAAGATGTTCTGGACCGGCTGCGGGCCAGTCGATCCCGACACGGCGCTCTGCTCGTCGGTGGCCCATGACAGCCACAATGTCTGGTGCGTCGGCTCGTCCGACGCGGCGATGGCGATCGCCGTCAACCGCCTCGAGGAGATTGACGGCGGCTGGGTGCTGGTGCATCGCGGCAAGGTGGTGGCCGAGATGCGCTTCGAGATCGGCGGCCTGATGACGGCGCGACCGGCGGAGGCCTATGACGCCGACATGCAGGCCTTCTACGCGGCGGCGGCAAAGGTCGAGTGGATGTATCGTCCCGGCGGCGACAACCTGTGGAAGCCGGGTTTTCCCGAGCACCTCAAGTTCGCCACCCTCACCTGCTCGCCGTGGCGCTGGGTGCTGGTGGCGCCGACGGATGCCTGCCCGGGGGGCTTCGTCAACGTGCAGACCGGCGAACAGCACCGGGTGGTCTGGTGACGGTCGGTCTGCGCGGCCGACCGCTGCGCGGCCGCTTCCTCCACGCGCCCGAGCGGGGCGGCCTCGAAACCCTCGATGATGCCATCCTGCTGATCGGGGACGACGGCGCCATCGCGGCGCTGGCCCGGCCCGGCGAGGCGGCGCATGCCGAGCTCGCCGGTCGCCCCGACCTCGTCGCGCTGCCAGCGGGCCGGCTGGTGCTGCCGGGCATGGTCGACCTGCATGTGCACGCCCCGCAATACCCCCAGCTCGGCCAGGCGCTCGATGTGCCGCTCGAAGCCTGGCTGCACAAGTATACCTTCCCGCTCGAGGCCCGCTATGCCGACCTCGACTTCGCCCGGTCCCGGTACGAGGTGCTGGTCGCCGACCTCCTCGCCGCCGGCACCACCACGGCGCTCTACTTCGCCACGGTGCACCGCGAGACCTCCGAGCTGCTCGCCCGCATCTGCCTCGACAGGGGCCAGCGGGCGCTGGTCGGCAAGGTGGCGATGGACGATCCCGCCGCCTGTCCCCCCGACTGCCGCGACGCCTCGCCCGAGGCCGCCGTCGCCGAAACGCGGGCCTTCATCGCTGCGGTGCGGGCGCTGCCCGGCAACGACCGCGTGCTGCCGGTGGTGACGCCGCGCTTCATTCCCTCGTGCACGGATGCGGCACTCGCCGGCCTCGGTGCGCTGGCCGCCGAGTGCGGCTGCCACATCCAGACCCATTGTTCGGAAAGCGACTGGGCCCACGCCCACGCGCTGGCCCGCTATGGTGTGACCGACACCGCGGCCCTCGACGCCTTCGGGTTGCTCACCCGCCGCACCGTGCTCGCCCACTCGGTCTACCTCACCGAGGCCGACATGGCGACGATTGCCGGCCGCGGCACCGGCATTGCCCACTGCGCGCTGTCCAACGTCTATTTCGGCAATGCGGTGTTTCCGCTGCGTCGGGCGCTCGAGCGCGGCCTGCATGTCGGGCTCGGCACCGATATCTCCGGCGGGCCCTCCGCCTCGATGTTCGAGGCCTGCCGCAGCACCGTGCAGGTCTCGCGCCTGCTCGAGGACGGCGTCGATGCGACCGTTTCACGTGAAACGCGCGGCACCCCGCACTCGCGTATCGACATGCTCACCGCCTTCCACCTGGCCACTGCTGGCGGCGGCGTGGCGCTCGACCTGCCCATCGGCCTGTTCCGGCCGGGTTATCAGTTCGACGCCCTGGTCCTCGATCCGGAGGCGGCGGGCGGCAGCATCAGGCTGTTCGGCGAGACCGAACCGATGGCGGTGCTCGAAAAGGTCCTCCATACCGCCGGACCCGCCAACATCGCCGCGGTCTATGTTTCCGGCGAGTGCATCTCCCCGAGGCCAATACTGTCCCCGGGGCCCTCCCGCTAACCTGTTGAAGACTAAGGGGTCGGGTTCGTGGTCGCCACAGTGCGGCCATGATGATGAACGCGGTAATCCTCATTCCGCGGGATCGGCCGTCACCGGACCCCCGCCGGAGGTCGGGTCGTGCCCGGCGCCCGGGTCGCCCGATCGCCGCCGCAGCGTCGACTGGCGCTCGATCAGCCTCGGTTCGAACAGATGCACGGCCGACGCGTCCGGGGGATCGCCGCGGATGAGGTCCAGCAGCCGGCGGATGGCGCAGTCGGCCATCTCGAGGATCGGATTGACCACGACTGTCGGGCGCACCGCCAGCAGCGGCGCCAGCTCGAGGTCATCGATCCCGACCAGCGAGATGTCGGCCGGAATGTCGACGCCCAGTTCGCGCGCCGCGAGCAGGGTGCCCACGGTCGTCATGTTGGAGACCGTCACCAGCGCCGTCGGGCGATTGCCGCGTCCCAGCAGCGCCAGCGCGGCGAGGCGGGACGCCTCCTGGTCGAAGCGGCCGTGCACGGTGAGATCGGGATCGACCGCGATGCCCGCCGCGGCGAGCGCGTCGGTGTAGCCGCGCCGGCGATCCTCGCTGGTGGCGAGGCCCGGAATGCCGTCGATGATGCCGATGCGACTGTGGCCGAGCCCGAGCAGATGCCCGGTAGCCAGCCGGCCGGCCATGACGTTGTTGGCCTTGACGACTTCGAAGGGCAGGCCCTCGACCTGCATGTCCAGCAGCACCGCCGGCCCCCTGATCTGGCCGAGCAGTTCGGCGCCGTGCCGGGCATCGGAGCGGGCGGGAACGAGGATGACGCCGGCCACGCGCTGCACGCGCAGCATGGTGAGGACCTGGCTTTCGCGATCGGCGTCCTGCCCGGTCGAGTAGACCACCGAGACGTAGCCGGCGCGCAGACAGGCGTTCTCCACCTGGCGCGCGACGGAGGCGAAGTGCGGGTTGGCAATGTTGGGGACCACGAGCCCGATCAGCCGGGAGCGGCCGGAGCGCAGGCTCTGCGCGGCCCCGTGCGGCGTGTAGCCGGTCTCGGCGATGGCGGCATTGACCCGCTCGATGGTCTCCTCGCTGACCGGGGCCGAGCGGTTGATCACCGCGGACACGGTCGAGATGGCGACTCCCGCCCGTCGCGCCACGTCCTTGATCGTCGCCACCTGACCCTCCCTTGCACGGCACCGGGTTTCATGTCATATACGAAACGTTTCGCATACCGAAAGCCAAAAATGGCGGCGCCGGATCAACCGGTCGCCGCAAGGCTGATCCGGGCAGTCGAAACGTTTCGTATCGTGAAGACGCGTATCGAGACCATTCGCATCAGCGGTGCTGTGGCACCTAGGGAGGACTTCATGGGTTTCAGGAAAGCCGCAGCCACTGCGGGCCTTCTCGCCATGGCCGCGCTCGGCCAGGCCGTCCCCGCCAGCGCGCAGGACATCATCTTTCTGGCCGGGCCCAGCTCGGATCCATTCTGGAGCGCGGTGCAGGCCGGCTTCGACACGGCCGTCAAGGAACTGGGCGTCGACGCCCAGTACAGCGCGCCGCCGGACTTCAACGACATCGTGCCCAACTATACCCGCCTGTTCGAGGCGGCCATCGGCCGCAAGCCCGGCGCCATCGTGGTCGGCAACTTCTTTCCCGATCCGACCAACCCGCTGATCCAGCAGGCGGTGTCCGAAGGCATCGCCATCATCGTCTACAATTCCGGCCGCGACACGCATCGCGAACTGGGCGCGGTCACCTTCATCGGCGAGGATTCCTACCTGATGGGCAAGCGCGGCGGCGAGCGCGCGGCGGCCGCCGGTGTCAAGAACGGCATCTGCGTCAACCAGATCGCCGCCAACCCGGTGCTCGAGCAGCGCTGCCAGGGCTATATCGACGGAGTAAGCGAAGGCGGCGGCACCGCCAAGATGGTGACGCTGCCCTCCGAGGACATCGGCAACGACCAGAAGGTGACCTCGTCCATCGCCGCGCTGCTGCAGGCCGACGGCAGCATCGACGGCGTGATGACGCTCGGCGCTGCGCCGGGCGTCAATGCCGTGGCCGCCGCCAAGCAGTTCCCCGACCGCAAAATCTTCATCGGAACCCTCGATCTGTCGACCCCGGCGCTCGAGGCGATCAAGGCCGGCGACCTGGCGTTCACCATGGACCAGCAGCCCTTCCTGCAGGGCTATTACGGCGTGCTGTTCGCTCACCAGTTCCTCGAATACGGCGTCGCGCCGGCCGAGCCGGTGACCACCGGTCCGCTGGTCATCGATCAGTCCAATGTCGACAAGGTGCTCGAGGTCGGGAAGACTCATCCCGGTGTGCGCGGCGCCAGCTGAGTCGGCTGCCTTCGAACGCAAGGGCCGCCGTCACCGGCGGCCCGACGACCCCACGGACCATTCCATGTCGCAGACCGCCACACCACGTCCCTTCCGGCTCGGGCCCCTGCTCGGCAAGAGCTGGTTCGGGCCGCTGCTGGCCGCCCTCCTGATGTTCGCCTTCTTCGCCGTCACCGGCGGCAGCAAGGGCTTCCTGTCGGTCTCGGGCACGGCCGGCTGGCTGAACACCGCCGCCGAACTGGGCATCATCGCCATCCCGGTCGGGCTGCTGATGATCTCGGGCGAGTTCGACCTGTCGACCGGCTCGGTGGTCGGCGCCGCCTCGATCATCGTCGCGGTGGGCACCGGCTTCTACGGGCTGCCGATTACGCTCACCGCCGGGGTGGCGCTGATCCTGGGGCTGATCGTCGGGTCCTTCAATGCGCTGCTGGTCAACGCGACGCGGCTGCCGTCCTTCATCGTGACGCTGGCCTCGAATTTCCTGCTCGCCGGCTCCGCGCTCGGCCTCAGCCGGCTGATCGCCGGCTCGAGCAACGTGTCGCTCAAGGACGCCGGCTGGCTGGAGCCGGTCCTCGCCGGCAAGCTGGCGGGGTTCAACATCTCCATCCTGTGGTGGGCGATCGCGGCGCTGCTCGCCGCCTGGGTGCTGCAGCAGACGCGCTTCGGCAACTGGATCTTCGCCACCGGCGGCAATCTCGACGGCGCCCGCCGGGCCGGCGTGCCGGTCAGCCGGGTCAAGCTCCTGCTGTTCATCTGGACCAGCGTCAGTGCGGCCTTCGTCGGCATCCTGCAGGCGGTCGCGTACAATTCGGGCAATGCCGTTTCCGGGCAGGGCTACGTGTTCCAGACGGCGATCGCCGCGGTGATCGGCGGCGTGCTGCTCACCGGCGGCTTCGGCTCGGTGCCGGGCATCGTGTGCGGAACCATGATCTACGGCATCGTCAGCCTGGGGCTGTTCTACACGGGCTGGCCGACCGACTGGCTGGCCACCTTCATCGGCGCCCTGCTGGTGGTCGCGGTGCTGACCAACAACGTGCTGCGCGAGGCGGCCCTGCGCCGCGGCAGGAGCCGGACATGACGCCGCCACTGCTCTCGCTCGCCCATGTCTCCCGCCGCTTCGGCAACAGCCTGGCGCTCGACGACGTGTCGCTCGAACTGAGCGCGGGCGAGGTGCACTGCCTGCTCGGCGACAATGGCGCCGGCAAGTCGACTCTGATCAAGATCATGTCGGGCGTCATCCCGGCCTCGAGCGGGGAGATCCGCTTCGAGGGCCGGCCGGTGCTGTTCCAGTCGCCCCGCGATGCGCAGCGCTACGGCATCGGCACCGTGCACCAGGATGTGGGACTGGTGCCGCTCATCTCGGTGGCCCGCAATTTCTTCCTCGGCAACGAGCCGACCAGGGGCTGGGGACCGTTCCGCAGGCTCGACCACGCCACGGCGCGGCGCGTCGCACTCGAGCAGATCGCCGAGATGGGCATCACCCGCGTCACCGACGCCGACCAGCTGGTCGGCACCATGTCGGGAGGCGAACGGCAGGCGCTGGCGATCGCGCGCGCGCTGCATTTCGGGGCGCGGCTGCTCATCCTCGACGAGCCCACGGCCGCCCTCGGCGTCAAGGAGGCGGCGATCGTCATCGACCAGATCAAGCGCGCCCGGGCCAAGGGCGTGGCGCTGGTGTTCATCACGCACAACGCCACCCATGCCATGGCAGTGGGCGACAGCTTTTCGGTCCTCATGCAGGGGCGGGTGCTGGCCCGCTTCCGCAAGGGCGAGAAATCGCGCGGCGAAGTGCTGGACCTGATGGCCGGCGGCGAGACCTACTCCGCCCTCGAGCTGGCGGACTGAACCCGATGTGGGACGACCTGACGGCAGTCGATCCGCACTTCGCCTATCTGGGCGAGCGCTCGAAATACGTGCGGTTTCCGCTGGGCGGCATCGGCTCGGGGGGCCTCGCCATCTCCGGATCGGGCCGGCTGGTGGACTGGTCGATCCGCAACCGGCCGGCCCTGGGCACCTATAACGGCTACACCCACTTCGCCATCAAGGCCGTGCAGGACGGCCGGCTGCTCGATGCCCGGGTGCTCAACGGACCCTATGACGATGTCCCCGCCGGTGGCGACGGCATGCGGCCCGCCTTCGACGGGTTCGGGCATGGCGCCATGCGACAGTCGCTGGCCGGCCTGCCGCACTTTCGCGAGGCGCGGTTCTACGGGCGCTTCCCCGCGGCCGACCTGGTGTTCGCCGATCCGCGCTTTCCCGGCGCGGTGCGGCTGACGGCGCTGTCGCCGTTCATTCCGCACCGGGACCGCGACAGCTCGATGCCGGTCGCCATGTTCGCTTTCGAGCTGGTCAACACCACGGCCGCGCCGATCACCTACACGCTGGCCGGCACGCTGGGCAACCACGGCACGAACTCGGGGCGGCACCGGTTCGTCGCGCATGACGGCGTCTCGTCCATCACGCTGACCGGCGACGACCCCGATATCGCCGAGGTCGACCGGGGCGACCTGACCATCGCCACCGATGCCGGCGAGATCGAGCATCAGGACCACCACTATCGCGGCCAGTGGTTCGACGACCTCACCGTGTTCTGGAAGGATTTCGCCGCGCCCGGCCCATTGCCGGAGCGGCGCTACGTGGCGCCGCGCGCCACGCGTCACATGGGGCGGCTGCCCGAGCACGCCACGCTCGCGGCGCGACTCACCCTCGCTGCCGGCGAACGCAGGACCGTGCGCTTCGTGATCTCGTGGAGCTTTCCGCGGGGCGACATCGCCTGGGCGCATCGCGACAAGCCGGACAGCCCCAATCCGCCCGGCGCGACGCCGAGCTGGACCAACTACTACGCCACGCAATGGGCGGATTCGCTGGCCAGCGCGCGGGACGCCCTGCGGCGCTTCGACACCCTGAGCCGGCAGACGCTGCAGTTCCGCGATGCCGTGTTCGGCTCGGCGCTGCCGGCGCCGCTGGTCGACGCAGCGACCGCGACGCTGGCCGTGCTGCGGACCGCCACGGTGATCCGGCTCGAAGGCGGCGAGCTCTGGGCCTGGGAAGGGCAGCACCGCTCGGCGGGCTCGTGCGAGGGGTCGTGCACGCATGTGTGGAACTACCAGCAGGCGCTCAGCCAGCTGTTCCCGGCGCTCGAGCGATCGCTGCGGGATACGGAGTGGCGCTACAACCAGCTGCCGGACGGCGGGTTGACCTTCCGCCAGAAGCTGCCGCTGGGATCGGGCCACGACGTGATCGGACCCTGCGCCGACGGCCATTTCGGCGCGGTGATCAAGACCTACCGCGACTGGCGGCTGTCGGGCGACACGGAGTGGCTGCGCGGCCTGTGGCCGGGCATCCGGCGGGCGATGGAATACGCCTGGAGCGACGCGAACCCCGATCGCTGGGACCCCGGCCGCACCGGCATCCTGTGGGGGCGGCAGCACCAGACGCTCGACATGGAGCTGTTCGGTCCGAACTCCTGGCTCAGCACCTTCTACGTGGCGGCGCTGCTCGCTGCCGGCCGCATGGCCGAAACGCTCGGCGAGCCGGAATTCGCCGCCGAATGCGCCGCGCTGGCCCGCCGCGGCGCCGACTTCATCGATACAAGGCTGTTCAACGGCGCCTACTACCACCAGGCGATCGACCTGGGCGATCGCGGCCTGCTCGAGGCGTTCGACACCAGCCGCTCGGCCGGCGTGCTGGCGGAGTCCGTCCTCGACGCCTACTGGTCGGCCGAGCATGGCGAAATCAAGTACCAGTTCGGCGGGGGCTGCATCGCCGACCAGATCCTCGGGCAGTGGCAGGCCGAAGTGGCCGGCCTCGGCCTGTTCCTCGACGCCGGCAAGGTCCGCAGCGCGCTGCGATCGGTGCACGCCAGCAATTTCGCCGAGCGGCTCGAGGCCTGGGCGAACCCCTGCCGCGTGTTCTCCTACGAGGACGAAGGCGGGCTGCTGATCGCCACCTACCCCGAGGGGGTGCGCCAGCCGGTGGTTCCGGCCCCCTATGCGCAGGAGACCTGGACGGGAATCGAGTATGCCTCGGCGTCGCACATGATCATGCACGGCCTCGTCGAGGAGGGACTCTCCATCCTGCGCGCCGTGCGCCGGCGCTACGATGGCGCGCGGCGCAACCCGTTCAGCGAGATCGAATGCGGCTCCTACTACGCGCGCTCGATGTCGGCCTGGCAGCTGGTCGGCGCCTGGAGCGGCTTCCGCGCCGACCAGGTCGACCGCCGCTTCGCCTTCGATCCGGTCGGCGACGCCGCGGCGCCGCTGTTCTGGTCGTCCGGCCATGGCTGGGGGACCGCCCGGTTCGACGGCACCCGGATGACGCTGTCCGTCGCCGGCGGTACCGTCGACATCGACACGGTGACGATGCGGGGCGTGCCCGTGCCCTGGCGGCTGGAGCACTCGCCGGAGCCATTGCCGGAACACTTGCCGGAGCGCGTCGGGCTGGGCTAGGCGTGGCCGCCGGCCCCGGAAGCGGGGTGGCCCGACGTCACCTCCCCGTATTCGAGAAACGCCCGTGCACAAGCCGATCGTCCACCACATTCCCGTCTGCCCGTTCTGCCAGCGGCTCGAAATCCTGCTGGCGCTGAAGGGACAGCCGAATGCCGTGGAGTTCCGCGTCGTGGACATCACGAGGCCACGCGATCCCGGGCTGCTCGCAAGGACGCGGGGCACCACGGCGCTGCCCGTCATGGAACTCCCCGACGGACGCGTCCTCAAGGAGAGCCTGGTGATTCTCGACTATCTCGACGAGACGGTCCCCGGCCCGGTGCAGCGCCGCCCGGACCCCTTCGAGCATGCGGTCGAGCAGATGCTGATCGCCAAGGAAGGGCCGCTCGTCACGGCCGGCTACCGGCTGGTGATGAACCAGGACCGCGGCCAGCGGCAGCCGCTGCTCGATGCCCTTCTCGGGGCGTTCGCCCAGATCGACGACGTCCTCCTCGCGCACAGTCCCGAGGGGGACTTCCTGTTCGGTGCGTTCGGCCTCGCCGAGGCGGTGTTCACCCCGATCTTCATGCGCTTCTGGTTCCTCGAGTACTACGAGGGCTTCGAGCTGCCCGCCGGGCCGAACTATGACAGGGTGCGGCGCTGGCGGCAGGCGTGCCTCGCCCATCCCGCCGCCCAGCAGACCTCGCGGGAACAGGTGATCAAGATGTACTACGATTACGCCCTGGGCGCGGGGAACGGCGCGCTGCTGCCGGGGCGCCAGCGGTCGAGCTTTGTGTTCGAGCCGCACTGGCGGACCCGACCGTGGCCGCCGGCCGAAAAATACGGCCCGTCGGCGAGCGACGCGGCGCTCGGCCTCGTCTAGCGGTCGGCCGCGGCGGCCGCCCCGCCACGGCGCAGGTGGTGCATTGCGCCCGGGCGGCCGAACCGCTTAGTAGAGGGGCTGCCCGACCCTGGAGGGCCCGGCGGCGTCGCGGGCCATGCGGAGTGAACATGCCCAAAGCCGTCTACCTTGCCGGACCCGAGGTGTTTCTCGAGAATGCCCGCGAGATCCTCGACCGAAAGATCGCGCTGACCCGCGCGGCGGGCCTCGTTCCGGTGTCTCCCGGCGACCTCGAGTTCCCCAAGACGGCCAGCAAATGGGAACTGGGGCTCGCCATCAGCGCCATCGACGAGAAGCTGATGAACTCGGCCGACGCGATCATCGCCAACCTCACCCCGTTCCGCGGCATCGCCGCCGATACCGGCACCTGCTTCGAGCTCGGCTACATGTGTGCGCAGGGCAAGGCCGCCTTCGCCTACACCAATGTGCGGGCCGACCACGGCACCCGCACCAAGGCGCATTTCAAGGGTGTCCACTCGGTCGACGCGAACGGCCATCCGCGCGGGCCGGACGGCATGATGATCGAGGACATGGGCTTCATCGACAACCTGATGCTGCATGGCGGGGTGCTGAACCGCGGCGGCCACGTCGTCGTCGGCGACGCCCCGCCCGGCGCGGAGCTGACCGACATGCGGGCCTTCACGGCCGTGCTGGAACTGGCGGCGCGGCAGCTGGGATGAGCCTTTACCGCAATTTCCTCTCGGTCGGCGGCCTGACCCTGCTCAGCCGGCTGTTCGGCTTCGTGCGCGATGCGCTGATGGCGGCGGTGCTCGGCATCTCGCCGGTGTCGGATGCGTTCAACGCCGCCTTCCGCTTCCCCAACCTGTTCCGCCGGCTGTTCGCCGAGGGCGCTTTCAACACCGCCTTCGTGCCGATGTTCGCCGGGGCGCTGGAAACCGAAGGCGCCGATGGCGCGCGGGAACTGGCCAGCCGGATCATGAGCTGGCTGGTGGCCGCGATCCTCCTGGTGACGATCGTGGTGGAGGTGTTCGCGCCGCAGATCATGGTGGTGTTCGTCCCCGGCTTCGTCGGCGACCAGGCGAAGTTCGAGCTCACCGTGTTTCTCACCCGCATCATGTTCCCCTATCTCGCCTGCATGTCGCTGATGGCGGCCTATGCGGCGATCCTCAACAGCATCAACCGCTTCTTTGCCGCCGCTTTCGCGCCGGTGGTGCTCAACCTCGTCAACATCTCGGCGCTGATTCCCCTCGCCCTCCTGACGCTCGAGGACCGGGACACCGCCTTCTGGGTGGCGGTCGCCACCATGGCAGGCGGCATCGCGCAGCTGGCGCTGGTCTGGTGGGCGATCCGCCGGGCCGGTTTCCTGCCGCGGCTCAGGCTGCCGCGGCTCGATGCCGAGGTTCGGCGCTTCTGGGTGCTGGCGGTGCCGGCCATCATTGCCGGCGGCATCACCCAGATCAACATCTTCGTGGGCACCATCATCGCCTCGGGCGCCGACGAGGTGATGTCGATCATCTACAATGCCGATCGGCTCTACCAGCTGCCGCTCGGCATCATCGGCATCGCCATCGGCACGGTGCTGCTGCCCGAACTCAGCCGCCACATCGGCGCCGGCCGCGCCGACGAGGCCCGGCAGAGCCAGAGCCAGTCGCTGTTCCTGTCCATGCTGCTGACCATGCCGGCCGCCGGAGCGCTGATCGCGCTGGCGCTGCCGGTGGTCCGCGTGCTGTTCGAGCGGGGTGCCTTCGGGCCGGACGACAGCGTCTCGGTCTCCGAGGCGCTGGTCGGCTTCGCCGTCGGCGTGCCGGCCTTCGTCCTCATCCGGGTGCTGCAGCCCGGCTTCTTCTCGCGCCAGGACACCACCACCCCGACAATTTTTGCCGCCATCTCGCTGCTGGTCAATATCGGGCTGTCGCTCGCCCTGTTCGCCAGTCTCAGGCATGTCGGCATCGCGCTCGCAACCTCCGCCGCCGCCTGGGTGAACGTGCTGCTGCTGGCGATCTTCCTCGCCCGCCGGGGCCATTTCACCCTGACGGCGCCGGAGTGGCGGCAACAGGGCCTGATCGCGCTGCTGACGCTGCTCATGGGGCTCGGGCTGTGGGGCGCCGTCGTGCTGCTCGGGCCGGTCTTCGATCCGGGCTACAACTTCCCCGTCCAGGCGCTGGCGCTGGCGGCGCTGTGTGTCCTCGGCGCCGGCGCCTATTTCGCCCTCGTCCACCTGAGCGGCGTGCAGCGGCTCGGTGCGCTGCTGCGGCGGCTCAGGCGCACAAAGTCATAGGTTCCCGGCCTGTCGCTCCCCCCTCCCCAGCCCTCCCCGCGAGGGGGAGGGTGCCGATCGCGCCTGTTTCGCCGCCGTCGCCCGAGGCGCGGCGCGGCACCTCCCCCCTTGCGGGGGAGGTTGGGAGGGGGGTAGAGGCAGTCACCGCCTTCTCTGACCTCCTAGGTTCGCCATGCCCTTCACTCCGCGCGTCTTTTCCGGCATCAAGCCCTCGGGCGACCTGCACCTCGGCAACTACCTCGGTGCCATCCGGCGATTCGTCCCCCTGCAGCAGACCCACGAGACCATCTACTGCGTGGTCGACATGCACGCGATCACCGTCTGGCAGGAGCCCGAGGACCTCAGGCGCTGGACCTACGAGATCGCCGCCGCCTACATCGCCGCGGGCCTCGATCCGAAGCGGTCGATCATCTTCAACCAGTCCCAGGTGGTCGAGCACGCCGAACTGGGCTGGATCTTCAACTGCGTGGCGCGCGTCGGCTGGATGGCGCGCATGACCCAGTTCAAGGACAAGGCGGGTAGCGAGGGCGGGGAGAATTCCGAGGCCGTGTCGCTGGGCCTGTTCGCCTATCCCTCGCTGATGGCAGCCGACATCCTGCTCTACAAGGCCACCGGCGTGCCGGTGGGCGAGGACCAGCGCCAGCACCTCGAGCTGACGCGCGACATCGCCAAGAAGTTCAACCACGATTTCAGAAAGCAGATCAAAGGCCTGGGGCTCGACGAGGAATTCTTCCCGCTGACCGAGTCGATGGTCACCGGCCCCGCCACGCGGGTGATGAGCCTGAGGGACGGCAAGAAGAAGATGTCGAAGTCCGACGCCTCGGACATGTCGACCATCTACATGATGGACGATGCCGACACGATTGCGAAGAAGATCAAGAAGGCCACCACCGACCCCGAGCCGCTGCCCTCCGAGGCCCAGGGGCTCGAGGGCCGTGCCGAGGCCGCCAATCTCGTCGCCATCTACGCCGCGCTCTCCGATCGCTCGGTGGATGCCGTGCTCGCCGAATTCGGCGGGTCCGGCTGGGGCCGCTTCAAGCCGGCGCTGGCCGACCTCGCCGTCGCCGTGCTGGCCCCGATCGCCACCGAGATGCAGCGCCTCGTCGCCGACCGCGCCGAGATGGACCGGATCCTCGGCGACGGGGCCGACCGGGCTCGCGCCATCGCGCAGCCGATCATGGACGACGTGCGCCGCATCGTCGGCTTCGTCCGCTGACTGGACGCCGCGCCCGCCATTTGGGACAATGGGCGGCATCGGCAGAGAGGAAGCGGCGCCTTGGCTGAACCCGGCAACGACTACAAGCGCAAGTTCCTCGTCGTCATCGACGACAGCAAGGAGGCCGACCGCGCCGTCAGCTTTGCGGCCCACCGCGTCAGGCGGACGGGCGGCACCGTGGTGCTGCTCTCGGTCATCGAGACGCAGGACTTCGCGCAGTTCCTCGGGGTCGAGGAGGTGATGCGCGCCGAGGCCCGCGAGGCGGCGGAGCGGCTGATCGATGCGCGGCGCGCCCGCATCGCCCAGATCGGCGACATCCGCACCGAGACGGTGATTCGCGAGGGCGACCTCGTCACCGAGATCGGCAGGGTGATCGCCGCCGACCCGGCGATCGCCATCCTGGTGCTGGCGGCCGCCAACTCCAAGGACGGACCGGGGCCGCTGGTCACCGATTTTGCCGCCCGCGCCGGCAATGCCGCCCTGCCGGTGATCGTCACCATCATCCCCGGCACCATGACCGACGAGCAGATCGTCGCCGTCACCTGAACGGCGCGGCGGATCGCCGGAAGTCCTTGCCTAAGCGGCGCCGAAACCCTATTTAGAACCATTCTAACTGCAAGCTCTGGGGCCTGAAGATGTTCATCCAGACCGAAGCCACGCCCAATCCCGCGACGCTGAAGTTCCTGCCCGGGCGCGATGTGCTGGCCGGCGAGCCGCGCGATTTCCGCAACCCCCAGAGCGCCGAGGCCTCGCCACTGGTCAGCGCGCTGTTCGAGGTGCCGGGCGTCGAGGGCGTGTTCCTCGGCTCCGACTTCATCTCGGTCACCAAGGATACGGCGGAGTGGAGCCACATCAAGCCGGCCATTCTCGGCGTGATCATGGAGCACTTCCTCTCCGGCAGGCCGGTGCTGGCCGAAGGCGCCGCGGACGCCGAGACGGGCGAGGAGTTCTTCGACGAGACCGACAGCGAGACGGTCGAGGTGATCAAGGAGCTGCTGTCGACGCGCGTCCGCCCGGCGGTCGCGATGGATGGCGGCGACATCACCTTCAGGGGCTTCAGGGACGGCACGGTGTACCTGCACATGCAGGGCGCCTGCTCGGGCTGCCCGTCCTCGACGGCGACGCTGAAGAGCGGCATCGAGAACCTGCTCCGTCACTTCGTCCCCGGCGTCGAGGCCGTGCAGCAGGTCTGATGCCGCGCACGCCTGCACGGCCGTCGCCGGCCCCTGCCGGGAGCGGCCCGTACCCCGTGGGGGTGACATGGACAAGACACAGCGCCTGTTTGCCGTGATGGACGCCCTGCGCCGTCACCGCCGCCCGGTCACCGCGGCCGCGTTGGCGGCCGAGCAGGGGGTTTCGGTGCGCACCCTCTATCGCGACGTGCAGACCCTGATCGGGCTCGGCGCCCCGATCGATGGCGAAGCCGGGATCGGCTATGTCCTGCGTGCCGGCTTCTTCCTGCCGCCGCTGATGTTCTCGGCCGAGGAGCTCGAGGCGCTGGTGCTGGGCGCGCGCTGGGTCGAGGCGCAGCCCGATGCCGGGCTGGCCGACGCGGCCCGCAACGCCCTCGGCAAGATCGCCAATGCCTCGCCCGAGGACCTGCGGGACCGCATCGGCGATACCGGGCTGTGGCCGGTGCTGATGCGCGGTGCGGCCGAGCCGCGACCCGTGCTCGGGCTGTTGCGCGCCGCCATGCGCGAGGAGCGGGCGCTGGCGCTGGTCTATACCGACGATGCCGGCCAGAGCTCGGAGCGCGAGGTCTGGCCGGTGCAGCTCGCCTATTTCGAGGGCAAGCAGATCTTCGCCGCCTGGTGCTGCCTCAGGGCGGATTTCCGCCATTTCCGCACCGACCGGGTGGTTTCGCTGCTGCCCACCGACCGGCGCTATGGCCGGCGGCGGGCCGAGCTCGATCGCGCCTGGCGCAAGGCGTGGGCCGAGCGCAACCCCGGCTGGGGTCGCGAGCCCTGAGGCGGACGGTCAGCCGGCGACCAGCTCGACGGTGTGCGCCTTGCGGATCAGGTCCGAGTAGGGGCAGATATCGTGCGCCAGCGCCATCACCCGCTCGACATCGGCCGTCTCGAGCCCCGGCGCATGGGCGGTGAGCCTGGCGACGATGGTGAAGCCGACATTGTCCTCGCGGTCGGCAAAGCTGATCGCCGCCTCGACGGTGGTATCCTCCGACAGCTTGAGCTTCAGCCGCCCGGCGGCGGCGCGCATGGCGCCCAGATAGCAGGCCGAGTAGCCCACCGCGAACAGCTGCTCGGGATTGGTGCCGGGGCCGTCGTCGCCGCCCATGGCCTTGGGGACGGACAGCTTCACCGAGACCTTGCCGTCGTCGGTGGCGGCGGTGCCGCCGCCGCGGCCCCCGTGATAGGCGGTGCCGTGGGCGGTGTACTTGATCTGCATGATGACGATCCTCTGCGACAGGGTGGACAAGCGGACAACGCCGCTCCCTTAGCGAAGGTTTCGATTGTGCGCAATTCAATTGTGCGATATTCAAATCATCATGACCGAAACGCCCCCGCAACCGGCCAAGGATCTGCGACTCGACGAGCAGCTGTGCTTCGCCGTCTATTCGGCGGCGCATGCCTTCACCCGCTTCTACAGGCCGCTGCTCGGCCGGCTGGGCCTCACCTACCCGCAATACCTGGTGATGCTGGTGCTGTGGGAGGCCGACGGGCTGAGCGTCGGCGCCATCGGCGAGCGCCTGCGGCTCGATTCCGGCACCCTCACCCCTGTGCTGAAACGGCTCGAGAAACTCGGCTGCGTCAGCCGCCGCCGCGATGCACGCGACGAACGCCAGCTGGTGGTGAGCCTCACGGCCGCCGGGGCGCAGCTGAAGTCGGTCGCCCAGGGCTTTCCCGCCCGCATCCTCGATGCCTCGGCCTGCGACGGAGCGGAACTCGACGGCTTGCGGCACGGCCTTGTGAGGCTGCGCGCCAGCCTCGACAAGGCGACGGAGTGATTCGCCGTCAGGCGCCCAGACTGGCCGCGAGGCGGTCCATGTTTTCCTCGTTGGCCGCCTCGATCACCGCCCGGATCGCCTCGCGCGCCTCGGCGCTCTCGAAGCTCATCGCCAGCGAGAACAGCGTCCTGCCACCGGCCGCCGGCAGGAACCGCAGCGTGAACTGCTTGCCGGAATTGTGGTTGAAGGCGACGAGGTGCGGCGCTTCGATGGCGGTGAACGTGGCGAGGTTCGGGTAGTCCACGCCGTCGGGCCCGTGCAGCACATGCCGCCAGGTCCCGCCGACGCGGAACTCGAACGCCTCGATCGTGTCGGAGAACCCCCTGGGTCCCCACCATCTCGCCAGCGTGGCGGGATCGGCGAAGCTGCCGAACACCCGCTCGGGCGGCGCGTCGAGCAGCCGGCTCGAGACGAGGTCGAAGCGCTGATCGCGGCCGGATGCGGTAATGTCCATGCCGACCTCCATACTTAAGTGGTAACCTCAGTAACGAACCTGCTGCGCCAAAGTCAATGGCAGAGACCGTGCTCCGGCCTGCCATCCTCAGCCGAACCGGACGGCGCCCAGCAGCAGGCTCGCCAGCAGCCCCGCATGCAGCAGCCAGATGGCGGCGGTGGCGATCGCGAAGCTGGTCTTGGCGGTCTTGTGCCGCAGCAGCTGCTGCGCCAGCAGCCCGCCGGCAATGCCGCCGAAAAGGTCGGTGACGTGCAGCCTCAGCTCCGACACCCGCCAGCGCCCGGCCTCGGCCGCCCGTTTGTCGGCGACATAGGCGAGGCCACTGAGCAGCCCCAGCCCGAGATAGACCCCGGCCAGCCAGGGCGGCGCCCGATCGAGGCCGAGGGCGGCGAGCAGCAGCAGCCCGATCACCCCCACCGCGCCGAAGCGGAGATAGTCGCGCAGCCCGGCCTTCGGCGGCGGCGCACCGCGCCGTGCCGCCGACGGGTTCACCGGGTTGGCGCCGAGAATCACCACCTGGCCGGCCACCGCACGCCCGTCGCGGCCAGGCCGGCCGGCGAACCGCACCGCGTCGCCGACCCGCGGCCGCGTGGCGATGCGGCCGATATCGGAGATGTGGACGAAGAAGCGCTCGCCGTCGTCGGCGCGAATGAAACCGAAGCCGCGTTCGTCGTTCCACTGCACCAGCGTGCCATTGCGCGCCCCGCTCATCGCATCAGCCCCGCTTCGCTCCAGCCCAGCGCCGCGAGGTCGGCGATCCGCGCCTCCCGGTCGCCGATACCGCCGGTGATGAACTCGTCGAGCTGCGGCGGGGGCACCGAAGTGCCCGACAGCATGGCGTGCACCTGGCCGCGATGATGGGTCTGGTGCATGAACAGGTGCAGCAGCAGGTCGTCGGTGCGTTCCACCTGGATGCGGTCGGTGCGGTGCACCCGCGTTTCCGCCGCGAGGCGCGCCTCGGTCAGCCCGGCAACGAAGGCCAGCAGCCGCTCGTCCACTGCCGCCTGGGCGGCCACCAGCGGCGCCACGGCGTCGAACGGCTCCTCCGGGTCCCAGGCCGCCGGCCCGAGCGTGCCACCCTCGAGGGCGTCGACATAGAACCAGTCGACGGTGAGGATGTGGTTGAGCGTCGCCCGAAGCGAGGGGAAGAAGCTGGTGCGCACCGCCTCGAACTCGCCCGGCCCGAGCTGCAGGCAGGCCGCGCCCAGCCGCCGGTTGGCCAGCCGGTTGTTCTGCGCCAGCTTGCGCAGGATGCGGGTCGCGACGCTCATCGCGTGGGCTCGAAGCGCTGCCGGTACTGGCGGGGTGTCATCTGCTTGAGGGCCCTGAACTGGCGGTTGAAATTGGCCAGCGAGTCGTAGCCGACATCGGAGGCGACATGCGCGATCGGCCGCGCACCCGAGGAGAGCAGCGCGCAGGCCTCGCCGATCCTGAGCCGCGTCACGTAGTCCGAAACGCTCGAGCCGACCTCGCGCGCGAACAGCCGGTGCAGGCCGGACGGCGACAGCGCCGCGATATCGGCGAGTTCGGCGATCGACAGCCCCTCGGCATAGTGGGTGTGGATGTGGTCGAGCACGCGGTCGATGCGGGTCCGGTCGGCCCCCGCCATCGGCAGCGCGGCAGCGGGGCTGGCGAGCGCGACGGCGTCGCGATCCTCGGCGAGCAGGCGCAGGATGTCGATCAGCATCGCCAGGCGGTCGCCCGGCGCGCGCGCGAACAGCGCCGCGATCGGAGCCCGCGCCCGTTGCGCCGCGCCGGCGGAAAAGGCCAGCCCGCGGCCGGCGCGGGCCAGCAGGTCCGCCACCGGCCGCATCTCGGCGAGGAGAGCAGCAAGGCCCCTCACCCAGTCGGGATGGAACCACATCACCTTGGCCTCGTGCGGCGCCCCGGCGCTCAGCTTGTCGCGGCTGGCCCAGGTATGCGGCAGATTGGGCCCGACCAGCACCAGGTCGCCATCGGCGTAGTCGCCGATGTGGTCGCCGACGAAGCGCTGCCCGACCGAGTTGAGCGTCAGCGTCAGCTCGAATTCGGGGTGGTGGTGCCACTGAAACGGTATGGCGTCGTCGAGGCGCCGGTCGAGCCAGGCCCACGAGGCCCCGTCGGCGGGGCGTACCTTCTCGAGAAGCGGCCTCATGGTGCCGGAACCCTCCATTGGGCGCCAGAATAGTATCAGAACTGGCGCGGCAATGACAACTTGTCGCACCTCGGCTCCGCTACGCTCTCCCCATCGCACGACACCCCCGAGGGGGGAGGAACCAATGGAGGCATTCGGTGTCTATGGCTCAGGGTATGGCCCCGCAGGGCATGGCGCAGGGAATCAAGCGGGATTCGCACCCCACCACGCAGAAGCTGACCACGCAGCTCAAGGACATTCGGAAGACGCTGCCGCTCAGGGTGCTGTCGGAGGCGGATTTCCGCCACTGGCAGGAGAAGGGCTATGTGATCGTGCGCAATGCCGTGCCTGCGGAAAATGTCGAGCGCTTGAAGGCCTTGCTCTGGGCGTTTGAGGAGAAGGACCCGGCCGACCCCTCGACCTGGTACACGCCGCAGCGCCGCGACCACATCATGAAGGAGCTGAACGGCACCGGCATGGTGGAGATCTACAATCACCAGCTGCTCTGGGACAACCGGCAGTTCCCGCGCATCTACGACGCCTTCGTCGACATCTGGGATATCGAGGAGCTGTGGGTGTCGATCGACCGGGCCAACCTCAATCCGCCCAAGCAGGTGCCCGGGCCCAACCAGAACGGCTTCATCCACTGGGACAGCGACACTTCGCTCGACCCCCTGCCGATCGGCGTCCAGGGCGTCCTGAGCCTCGTCCGGCAGGACGGCGATATCGGCGGCTTCCAGTGCATTCCCGAGCTGTTCTACGACTTCGAGCGCTGGGTGAAGACCCAGCCGGCCGACCGCGACCCGATGCACCCGGACTGGTCCGGCTTCACCATCACCAATATCGAGATGGAACCGGGCGACCTGATGATCTTCAACACCCTGCTCGCCCACGGCGTGCGCCCCAACCATTCGGGCAACCGGGTGCGCATGGCGCAGTATATCTCGATGTATCCCGAGAACGAGGACGACGAGGCCGACCGGGCCGAGCGCATCCGGCTGTGGCGCGAGCTCGACCACCCCAAGCGCGACGCCTTCCCCGGCGACCCGCGCGAGTGGGAAAAGCACAATGCCAGCACCGCGAAGCTGACCGAACTGGGCGAAAAGCTGCTCGGTCTCAAGTCCTGGTATTGACGGTTTACATCGCGCGTCGTCTCGGGGAAGCTCGTTCCCCGAGGAGACCGCAATGACACTGCTCCACACCACGCTCGGCCCCCGGCGGGCCGACGAACTGGGCATGATCCTGCCGCACGAGCACGTCTTCGTCGACCTGAGGACCCCCGACCAGCCGGGCTATGCCGAGGCCGACCCCGCCGACGTGATCCGGCTGATGGGGCCGCAGATCGCGGCGATCAAGGCACAGGGCGTCACCGCGCTGGTCGAGTGTTCGACCGGCGGCGTCGGCCTTCGGGTCGACATCGACCTCGCCGTCAGCCGGGCGACCGGGCTGCCCATCGTCGTGGCGACCGGCAATTATCGCGAACCCTGGATCCCCGAATGGGTCAGGGGCGCGAGCGAGGCCGAACTCGAGGCCTGGATGCGGCGCGAGCTGACCGTTGGGGTCGGCGACACCGGGGTCAGGGCCGCCTGGATCAAGCTCAGCGCCGGCGACGACGGCATCACCCCGCTCGAAGCCCGGATCCTCAGGGCCGCCGCCCGCGCCTCGGCGGCGACCGGGGCGGTGATCGGCAGTCACACCATCAGGGGCCGGGTGGTGATGGACCAGCTCGACATCATCGAGGCCGAGGGCGGCCGGGCCGACCGCTTCATCTCCATCCACACCCAGGAGGAGAAGGATTTCGGGCTCAACGTCGCTGTAGCGGCACGCGGCGCCTTCATCGAATACGACCACGTCGGTCGGGCGCCGGACGACGAGGTGGCGGGCCTGATCCTGCGGGCGCTCGACGCCGGGCTCGCCGGACAGCTGCTGATCAGCCACGATCTGGGCTGGTACGACCCGGCCCGGCCGGGCGGCGGGGTGCCGCGCCCCTACACCCATCTCAGCGACGTGATGCTGCCGCTGCTCGCCGCGCGCGGCGTGCCGGAGGCGACGCTCCGGCAGCTGACCGTCGACAACCCGTTCATGGCCTTCGCGCGCTGACCGTTCAGCCGGCGGTGAGACTGGGGCGGTCCCAGCCGGCGAGCCGCATCACCGCCTCGGGCGGCGGCGGCCAGACGCGGTTGCGGCCGGCGTGCTTGGCCTGGTACAGCGCCTGGTCGGCGGCGAGCAGCAGGTCGGCCGCATCCTCGCTCGATCCGAGCTGGCCCGAGGCGGCGCCGAAGCTCGCGGTGACCACGCCGCCCTCGCGATCCGGATGGACGAGGCGGCTGGCCTCCACCGCGCGCCGCAGCCGCTCGGCGACGAGCAGCGTGTCGGCGAGGCCCGTCCGCCGGAGCAGCAGCAGGAACTCCTCCCCGCCATAGCGGAACACGCGATCCGGGCCGCGGGCATTGAGCAGGGCAACGTCGGCAATGCACTTCAGGCATTCGTCGCCGGCCTGGTGGCCGAGCGTGTCGTTGTAGGTCTTGAACAGATCGATGTCGAACAAGACGAGACCCACGCTCTCGGCGCGGCCGGCGGCGACGATGTCGGACAGCGCGATGTCCAGCGCCCGGCGGTTCTCGAGCCCGGTCAGCGGGTCGTGCAGGCTGGCCGCCTCGAGCGTTCGCCCGCGCAGGCGCAGCGTGACGTTCAGCAGGTAGCCGCGGCGCCATTCGCGCTCCAGCTCGAACGTGGCGAACAGCGACAGTACCAGCGCCAGGCCGATCAGCACCGTCTCGACGGCCGGATCGTGCAGGTCGACGTCACCGAGAAACAGCATGGCGACGCCGTAGAGGGCAAAGATCAGGAGGCCGGCGGCGACGGCATAGTAGAAGCGCAGCCGCTGCACCACGGCCAGGTAGAGCAGGGCGACGACGATCGAATGCAGATGCACCGTGCGCAGCGGCGCCTCGCTGGCCAGCACCACGATCAGCGTCGACAGCGTCGCCAGCACCGGCAGGGCGGCGGCCACTGTCTCGCGCAGCCAGGGGGGCGGCGCCGTCAGCAGCACGAGGCAGAGCCCGAGCCCGAGCGGCAGCATGACCACCAGACGCACGGCGAACGCGATGTGCAGAACATCCGGCGTCAGCCCCCAGTCCACCCACAGATAGGTGAGGTAGATGGCGATGCCGATCAGGCCGGCGCCGAGCAGCTGCCGGGTCCGGTAGTGCTCGGTTTCGGGCCTCAAGCAGCGCCTCGATCGCCGGCGGAAACGGCCGTCCGAAGAACGGCGCCGCCAGCGCCCGCTCGACGGCGCCCGCATCGATGCCCGCCAGCCTCTCCCGATCGCGATCCTCTTGCTCCACG
>NZ_JAYRYM010000018.1:0-27018 GCF_041917035.1 Devosia sp.
CGGCAAGCTCAAGGACTGGCGCCGCATCGCAACCCGCTACGACAGATGCGCCCACGCCTTCTTCTCCGCCATCTGCATCGCCGCCGCAGTCGCGTTCTGGCTGTGATCAATGAGTCCTGAGCCTAGTCGAGAACTAAATTTCGACAATAGGCCCCTCCGATACTCCGCCACCGCCACCACGCCGCCGCCGTCGCCAACACCACCCTCTCTGACTGCCACTCTGTCTCTGTGATCTGCCTGTCTGACCACCTCTGACGCCGGCCACCTCACCCGGCCGCCATTTATGTGAACTTCCGCAGCTCATCTCTGAATCCTTCCCAGCGTCGCCCTGCCGGCGGCCTTCGAGAAGGAGCCTTCAGTGACCAAGCCCACCAATTCCGCCCGCGCCCTGTCCAAGACGATCGCCGCCATTGCTGCGGCCACCCCGGCCACGAGCTTCGTCTCCGAGCCCGGCACGCTGCCCGACTTCCTTCGTGACGAAGGGTGCACCTCAGCCGCGCCGATGGCCCAGCCGGTTCGTGTTCCGCTGGTTCCGGAAGGCATTCTTCGGCGCCACCACGCCTTTATCTCCACTGACACGCGCTTCCGGTCTGCCGCCCGGCTCCTGGCCGCCTACTGGCGTGAGGATCAGGGCATTCCGATCGGCTTTCATGTCACTGACGAGCCGAAGCCCAAGCACATCAAGCTGGGCTCCCGGCTTCGTCTCGACGCTGCCCGCGCCGGCCAGAACTTCATCTCGTCGGAGGTCTTCGATCTCGTTCGGCACTCCCTCATGCTTCGTGAGGAAGGCGCCATGATCGACGAGGATCGGCTCTATTCGAATGCGCTTTCGTCAATGCCGCTGTGCTTCAACTTGCTTGGGCCCCTCGCACTCGACCTCGACCTCGCCACCAAGGTCTTCGCGGCCGTCCTGCCGGGTTTCGTCCAGACCGTGGAGCGCATCGATTTCGAGACGTCACCCGGCCGGCGCGACCCGCGTTTCCTCGACGATGGAACCGCCCTCGACGCCGCCCTCCAGGTCATCACGCCCGATGGGGAGCCGGCCACCGTCTTCATCGAGGTGAAGTACTCCGAGGGCATGTCTGGGCCCGTCGCCCGCCACCGGCCGCGCTACGATGAAGCGTCACGGGAGGTTCGTCTCTACCGCGACCCCGACGCGATGGTCCTCCGCTCGACTGCCCTTGAGCAACTCTGGCGGGAGCACATGATGGTTCAGCGCGCCGTCGACCTCGGCGTCGTCGGCAAGGCGCTCTTCATCGGCATCGGACCGCGGCTCAATCGCCGTGTCCAGGGCGCCTTCAAGGCCTATCAGGCTGAGCTCGCCAACCCCGAGCCGAAGGACGACGTCGACCGCGTCGGCTTCATGAGCGTCACCATCGAGACGATCATCGAGGCCATGGCCATGGCTGGCGCCGTCTCGCCCGCACGAAAGCTCTGGGACCGCTACTGCGACTTCGGCCGCGTGCTTTTTTGGGCCATGACCCCGCCGCCGCCGGCAACAGTCCCGCCCGCCGCCAACGACAACCCCACGACGGCTGCCGCGAAGGTTCGTCGGACGGTTGCCGGGACCATCGACCAGGTAACTTCGACGGCGGCGAGTGACGCCAAGGCCGCCTAAAGCGTCTTCAGCAACCAAGCATCAAACCTGCCCGGTGCCGTCAGGCGCCGGGCCCCATGCCTCGCGCCTCGTCGAGATCGCCATGCCCGCCGCCGACAACGGCTTTGCCGACTACCGCGCCATGATCGACCGGCGCACTGCGCTCGCCGAGGCGCTTCGTCCCGCCAACAAGACAGCTTTGTTCGAACCGCTCGCCCTCTCCAGCGTCGCGACCGTGAACGTGACCTTCGACGGCGCCGGGGACAGCGGCCAGATCGAAGCCGTCGAGTACCTCGGCGCCGATGGTTGGCCGCTCGAGCCCACCGACTTCTTCGTGTCGCTCGCAACGCCGAGCCAGGACGGCCTGACCGTCGAACACAACGTCCACAACCTTCGCGATGCCGTGGAAGCCTTCGTCTACGATTGCCTCGAACAAACTCATGCTGGCTGGGAGATCGATGTCGGCGCCTACGGCACCTTTAAGTTCGACATCGGGGCCGGCACCATTCGTCTCGACTACCACGAGCGGTTCGAGGCGAGCGAGCACCACGGCCACGATCTCTGACGGGACCCGGACCATGGCTCACAGCTACCACCACGCTGTCTCCTCGACCCGCAAGTTCGGCGGCGCGCCTGAGGACTACATCGCGATCCATGCCGGGTTCGACGAGTCCGAGGCCATCATCGCGGACTTCCGCCACAGGGCCCTTCGTCATCACGCCGAAGGCATCTTCCTCGCCGAGCGAGTATTCGGGGTGACCATCACCAACAGGTCGGTCGCGCCATCCCAGTCCACCTCATCGGCGAACAGCACTGCATCGAGGGCTTCGGCTTCATCCCTTCGTTCGCAGACTGGGTCCGGTGCATTCGGCCTGAGCCCTGGATGGGGCGAGCCGGCCGCATGTTCGTCGAAGATGGCGATGTAAGGCTGGAGCTGCAGGCTGCGGCGAGAACTCAACCAGTCTCTGCATAGACCCGCTGCTGCCAACCCGTTCGAGCGAATCGGCTATGCTGGTCGCTAGATGGGGATTACAACAAATGCCCAAGAACATTGTGGTCTTCTCCGATGGCACCGGCCAGGATGGAGGCGTTCGCCCAGAACAGCACTGGAGCAACATCTACAAGATGTACAGGACCTGTCGCATCGCGCCGGAGACCGCGATTGATCCATTTGAGCAGGTAGTGTTCTACGATCCCGGTTTGGGCACAGAGACTTCCGCGACGGGGTGGACCAACATCGGCAGGAAGGTGAGAAAACTGCTGGCCAATGTCGACGGCAGGGGCATCACCATCAACATTGCCGATTGCTACGAGTTCATCATCAACCACTACGAGCCGGGCGACCGCATATTCCTTTTCGGCTTTAGCCGCGGTGCCTATACAGCGCGGAGCATCGCCAACCTGTTGATGCTGTGCGGTGTCCCGATGAAGAATGGCGACAATTCCCTACCTCGATTCCGTCGCACAATCCGTCTGATTGCTGAGGAAGCCGTAACCTCCGTGCTGGAACACGGCGCAGGACATCCACGCGCGAAGTTTGAGGACGAGCGTCTGGAAATGGCTCGGCGCTTCCGTGAGAAGTACGGCTCGCATCACCCCACTGGCGAGGTGCATCGGTCGAATGCAGCGCCGTATTTCATCGGTGTCTTTGACACAGTGGCGGCGCTAGGCGCTCAGGGCTGGTTGCGAGTTGGCATCCAAGCTGCGCTCTACGCCGGTTCGATCGGCCTCGGAATCTTGACGGGCGTTCTGACAGGTAGCCTCATCGGCTTGGGCAGTTGGCTACTTGGAGGCCCATTCTGGATCATATTGCTGCTCGCCATCCTCGCAGGCGGCTTGGGCGCTGCCCTCCTACTTTATCGAAGCCAAAACCGGCACATCCAGAAGACCATTCTCAACTTTCCAAAGGAGGGCGATTCCAGCTCGCACCTTGCGCAGTGGAAGGGAGAACATTTCGATCGATTGCTTAGCCGGTTTGTCAGTTACGCCCGAGCCGCCAATGCGATTGATGAGAACCGCGCAGACTTCGCGCGCGTCGGCTGGGGCAATACAGTTCAGGCGGCCGACACGGTCGATGGCGTGACGCGCCTGGATCAGCGGTGGTTCCCCGGCAACCATTCCGACATTGGCGGAAGCTATGCTGAGACGGAATCCCGGCTATCGGACATCTCTTTGCAGTGGATGATCGAGGAAGCGCTATCGGTTCCCCAACCCCTTAGAATCGGGCCTGTTTTCGTCAACGGGGAGCGCATGCCCGGCAGCGGAACCCTCGGCATTCCGTTGTACTTGCGGCCCAACCCAGGCGGTCTGCAGCATTGTGAAGTTGCCGGTGGTCACGATCAGGTCGAGGCTAAAGTTCCCGAATGGATTCGGCACCGTCTCGGCATCACCGGGTGGAGTGTGAAAATCCGCGACGTCAAACCGGCACACGCGCTGCACCAATCAGTGCTTGACCGGTTTGCGCTGCCGGAAGTGCCGCAGTGTTCGGGGTGGGGCCCTTATCGTCCCGAGGCCCTGAGAAACCATCCTGCTGTGAAGCACTACTACCCTGATGCCGCTTGAGGGCCGCATCTGTGATCAGCTTCTCCAAGCGTATGGACCGTCACACCGTCCGTCAGATCAGAGCCTCGACGACGTCTTGACGTCCCGACGCTCGTCCAGGGAGCGGTCGTCTTCGGCGACATTGGACATTGGCAGTTGGAGGTCGAATACTTTGCAGGATTCTATCTCGCGCTTGAGTACGAGGACCGTCAGATGCGACAGGAAACGCAGGACCGGCGCGGCCCGGCATGCCGGTCCGCGCGAACAGGTTTTCACCTACTGACAAACCAGCTCGGAGTCAGTTGAGCGCCTGCGTAGCTGACCTTCGCCACCTCGTCGCAAGCAGATGTTGGCGCTCGCCATGGGGCACTACCGCAGGCCCGCTTGGCCGCAATGTACACCAGAGTGCTTTGACCTTTCCCCTGATGTCCACTGGTCACTATCGGACTCCATTCTGTCTCGAGTGGTGCACTTGCCAAAGATTAGCTCGCCGAGCCTCGTGTGGGGGTGGTGGGCATATTGGCCGACCCGCAACTCTCGATGATCCGCCAGTCATGGGCAACGCAGGCGCAAAATGTGCTTGCTTAGGCTCTCTTCGCGCAGGCGCCCGACGAAAGCGCTTCGTGTAAGCTTGCTGGTAGCAATGTAGTGCCATTCGAAAAAGTGTTCCTCCTGCCAAGCCAACATCTTCCGGTTTGTCGGTTCCCTTCCGGCAGGATCAACAGAGGCAGTGCGCGTCCGTCGGGAAGTTGGTCGAGTTCGCGTGCACCGACGACGTCTGACAGCGACGTTTCGACTCGGAGAACCAGGCGCCCATGGGCAAAGTCGGCGCCTACCGGCGGCACCCAAAGGCGACGGCCGTCCGACAATACGTCGCCGCCGAAGCCGAGGCCAATCGATAGTTGGGCCACTGCGGAACCGCCATCATCCACTTTTATTCAGCCACCCCACACTCGCGACCACGCAACACTTCTAAAAATGCCCGCAAAACAAATTAAATCCGCGCATTTTTACAGAATTTCATTTAAATCAACTTAGATATATATATATTTTAAGTATTGAATCGACAATCCGCATGCTTAGCCTGCAATTTTCCCTCGATCTCAATCTGGTACTTGGCGTCGTAAACGTCCATCCCCCTTTTGGCGTCCGTCCCATACTCCGTCACTTGACAAAGGTACGCGCCTTCCCAGGTACGCGCCTTCCCATGATGCAAATAATTCGCATTTGCATACTGAGGCGCTGCTCATGTCCTCCGCGTTCGAGCTTTCCTCGTGGCGCCGTCCCCGTGGCGATGCCGCTTTGTCGGATGTCCATCGCTCGATTCCCGTACCCGCTGGAACCTGGCGGAAGGCCGCCGCCTTCCTCGGCCGGGGATACATGGTGGCTGTCGGCTACATGGACCCGGGCAACTGGGCGACCTCGCTCGCTGGCGGCTCGAAGTTCGGATACACGCTGCTGGTGGTGGCCCTGGTGTCCAACATCATGGCGATCGTGCTCCAGTCGCTCTGCGCGCGCCTGGCGATCGCGTCGGGCCGCGACCTTGCCCAGGCCTGCCGCGATGCCTTTCCCCGCTGGGCTTCCTATCCGCTCTGGCTATTGGCGGAGATCGCCATCATTGCGACCGACATCGCCGAGGTCATCGGAACCGCAATCGGCCTGAACCTGCTCTTCGGCATCCCGCTTGAGATCGGCGTCGTCATCACCGCGCTCGATGTGTTCGTGATCCTCTGGCTGCAGCGCAAGGGCTTTCGCTGGCTCGAGGCCTTCATCATTACGCTGCTCCTCGTGATCGCCATCTGCTTCGGAGTGCAGATCGCGCTCGCCAACCCCGACTGGGGTCAGGTCATCCGCGGCTTTGCGCCGACGACCGAGATCGTCCGGAACCCTGAAATGCTGTATCTGGCGCTCGGCATCCTCGGGGCGACCGTCATGCCTCACAATCTCTATCTGCACTCGGCGATCGTACAGACCCGGGCTTACGGTGAAACGGTCGAGGAGAAGCGCGAGGCCCTGAAGTTCGCAACGATCGACTCGACGGTTGCGCTGATGTTCGCGCTTCTCGTCAACGCCTCCATCCTGATCCTGGCGGCGGCTGCTTTCCATGCCACCGGCAGAACCGGAATCGCCGAACTTGGTGACGCGCACAACCTGCTCGCGCCCCTGCTCGGTCTGGCGGTCGCTCCAACCCTGTTCGCCATCGCGCTGTTGTGCTGCGGCCTCAATTCGACCGTCACTGCCACACTCGCCGGGCAGGTGGTGATGGAGGGGTTCCTCCACATCAAGCTACCGCCATGGCTCCGGCGACTGGCGACCCGGCTGATCGCGATCATCCCGGCAGCCGGCGTCACCATCTGGTACGGGCAGAGCGGCACCGCCCAGTTGCTCATCCTCAGCCAGGTCGTGCTCAGCATGCAATTGTCCTTCGCGGTCATTCCGCTGGTCATGCTGACAGCCGACCGCCGCAAGATGGGGCCACTGGTCGCGCCCCGCTGGCTTATCGCGTTCGCCGCGCTGATCGCCGCAGTGATCGTCGCCCTGAACCTCAAGCTGCTCGTCGATTTCGCCACGGGCTAGAGGGGCAGACTCACCCTCATAAAGGTGAACTACAGGCCTGCGAGGCGACGGACCTTGTCGACCGCGATGTCTCGCTGCTCGTGGAAGTCGATGGTACCGACGAAGCGACCGGTGCTGTCCATCATGAACACCGAAGCGGAGTGCTCGACGGTGTAGTTGTCGCCGCCTGTCGGAACCAGACGATAGGTGGCGCGATAGGCGGCCACCATCGCATCGACCTGGTCCTTCGTGCCCGTGGCGCCGATGATGCGTGGATCGAAGGACTGGATGTACTGACCGAGGATTTCCGTCGTATCCCGCTTCGGATCGACCGAGACAAACAGGATCTGGACCCGGTCCGCCAACGCCCCGACTGCCTTGACCCACTCCGACGCCTCGAAAAGGGTCGTCGGGCAGACGTCCGGGCAATGGGTGAAGCCGAAGAAGACGAGGAGTGGCCGGCCACGGAAATCCCGCTCGGTGACGGCGCGGCCTCGATGATCGGTAAGGCTGAACGGTCCGCCGACGGCATGCACCGGCTCCTGACGACTGGCCGCCGGACGACCGGGCCCGTCCACCTGCCACCAGCCGAGGGCAAGCGCGAGGGCGAGCGGGACGGCGAGCGCCACGGCCCCCCAAGCGGCATACCGGATCACTCTCAGCACTTTCATCGCGTGTCCTTCGCCCACCCGCCGGCATCAGCGAACGGAGCCATATACGGAAAAGCAGCCGCCGGGCTTCAACCCGGCGGCCTCGGGCCTGAACTGTGAGCCGAAGACGGCCTCAGGACAGCCGTGTCCCCAACAGCCTGATGGCGTTGGCGGTGACCAGAACGGTCGCCCCGGTATCGGCGAGGATCGCCGGCCACAATCCCGTGAGGCCGGCAACCGTCGTGACCAGGAACACCGCCTTGAGCCCCAGGGCCATCACGATGTTCTGGCCGATATTGCGCATGACCCGGCGCGACAGCTCGATCATGTTGGCGATGTCGCGGACGCGCCCGTGCAGCACGGCAGCGTCGGCCGTCTCCAGCGCCACATCGGTGCCGCCACCCATGGCGATGCCGATATCGGCCGCAGCCAAGGCTGGGGCATCGTTGATGCCGTCGCCGACCTTGGCCACGACCTGGCCCTTATCCTGCAATTCGCGAACGATGCGCTGCTTGTCCACGGGCAGGAGGCCGGCGCGCACGGCGATGCCGAGATTGCCGCCGATGGCCCTCGCTGTTCGCTCGTTGTCACCCGTGAGCATCACCGTGGCGATGCCGGCATCCGTCAATGCCCGGAGCCCGGCGGCAGCGTCCTCCCGAGGCTCGTCGCGGATGGCGAGGAGACCGGCGATCCGGTCGTCGACCAGCAGCACCGACACGGTCTTGCCCTCGTTGTTGAAGGCGCTGACCGCCGCGTCCTGATCGGACGTCATTGGCGCCGTCTCGTGGGCAGCCTTCGGCGAGGCCAGGAACAGGTTCCGGCCCCCGACGCTGCCGACGACACCCTTGCCGGCCACCGCGCGCGCATCGCTGGCTGGCGGGACGGCTACCGTGTCGGCCTTGGCACGGGCGAGGATGGCGGCCGCAAGCGGATGGCTGGAGCCCGTCTCCAGTGCAGCGGCAAGCGACAAGACCTCCGTCCCGGGGCGGTCGAACCCGACGATGTCGGTGACAACGGGCTTGCCCTCGGTCAGCGTGCCGGTCTTGTCGAGCGCCACGGTGGTCACCTTGCGCAGGCCCTCCAGGACAGCACCGCCCTTCATCAGAAGGCCGCGCCGCGCACCGGCGGCCAGGCCCGCCGCAATGGCCGCCGGCGTGGAGATGACCAGCGCACAGGGACAACCGATGAGCAGCACAGCGAGGCCCTTGTAGATCCATTCCGACCAGATACCGCCGAAGAACAGCGGCGGAACCAGCGCTACCAGCGCGCCGATCACGAGGACTGCAGGCGTGTAGTAGCGTGAGAACTGGTCGATGAAGCGCTCGGTCGGCGCCTTGCTCTCCTGCGCCTCCTCGACCAGCTTCACCACGCGCGCGATGGTGTTGTCCTCGGCTGCCGCGGTCACCCGCACGCGCAGCACCGCGTCGGCATTGATCGTGCCCGCAAAAACAGAGTCGCCCTGTTGCTTGCGTTTCGGTGTGCTCTCGCCGGTGACGGGTGCTTCGTCGATGGAGCTTTCGCCCGAGACGATCTCACCATCGGCGGCGATGCGGTCGCCCGGCCGCACGAGAATGGTCATGCCCGGCTGCAGGGCATCGGCAGCGACATCGCGCGTCGTGCCGTTCTCCTCGACCAACGCGGTTTTCGGCACGAGGGCCGTCAGACCCTTGATGCTGGAGCGGGCGCGGCTCGCGGCAATACCTTCGAGCAGTTCACCGACGAGAAACAGGAAGACCACGGCAGCGGCCTCCTCCGTCGCGCCGATGAAAACCGCACCGACGGCCGCGATCGTCATCAGCGTCTCGATGGTGAAGGGCATGCCCGCGACAGCCGCCATCGCAGCACGACGGGCGATGGGAACCAGACCGACGGCCATTGCCACGAGAAAGGCCCAATGGCCGGCGACCGGAACGAGCTGCCCCAGCAACCAGGCGGCGGCAAGTGCCGCACCGCAACCGATGGTCAGCATCGCCTTGCGACTGCGCCACCACGGACCATCATCGAGGTCGAGATGCGAATGGCCGGCATGGTCGTGACCGGGATGCCCGGTCGGCGTCGCCCGAGCCGTCGCGCCTTCGGAATGGTCGCGTTCACTCCTGTCATGGTCGTGCGCGCTCTTGGCATGATCGTGCCCATGGCCGGCATGGTCATGCGCGCAACAGCCATGGGCAGGCTGCTCGCCTTTCTTCTGGGCTCCAGCGGTCCGCGCGATGGAATAGCCGAGCGATTTCACCTGGCGTTCGACCGCGTCGGTCGCGAGCGAACCGTCGTGGCTCACCGCGAGCGAGCCGGACATGACCGAAACCGTCACATCGCCGACGCCCGGAAGGCGCCTGACGGCCGTCTCGACCTTCGCGGCGCAGGATGCGCAATCCATGCCGCCGACGCGGAACCGGGTCGTTTCGTTCGCCTGGGTCATGGTCAAGCCTTCCCTCCGGATTACAGGCAAGCCAAAGTCACTGGAGCGATTTCTCGCGGAACCCGGGCTTCTGCCGGATGACGGCCGCCCGCGATCGCTTCGACGATCACGCCCGCGTCGTCGCCGACGCCCATGACGAGGCCGGATGCGCGATTGCGCTGCCAGGGGCGGCCGACGAAGTAAAGGGCGGGTACCGGTGAAACACCGTCCCGCTCGATGAAGCGGCCGCCGCGGTCCACTGCTCCGGGGACTGCAATCCAGGCCGCCTCGTCGCGATAGCCGACAGCCCAGACGACCGCGTCGATTGTCTCCGTCCGGCCCCCGACGAACTGAACCTGCCGTCCGGCGGTCTGGTCGAGGCGCGGAACGATCGTCACGCCGCGCCTCTCGAGGCTGGCAAAGCTGCGATCGCGGTCGGGGAATGGATCGGCACGGCGCATGCGGCTCCCGATGAACGACTCGCGTCCCGCGTTCATCAACCCAGTCCGGGACAGCCACCACCAGATGCTGCGACCGAGAATTCGCTCGGGGAATAGCCGGCGCGGCTTGCCGGTCGCGAGTAGCACACGGTGGCTTGCAGCCAGCTCGGCCGCGATGTCGCGGCCGCTTGCGCCGTCCCCGACCACCAGCACCGTACCGGGCGCGACAGACGATGGCTCCCGATAAGTCTCCGATGTGAGCTGGTTCACACCTTCGTCGAGGCCGGCGGCGACCGATGGCACGACAGCCCGCTGGAAGCCGCCGGTGGAGACGATGACACTGCCTGCCAGCACGGTTTCTCCCGTCGTCAGCAAAGCCGAGAACATTCCGTCGGCGCGACGGCTCAGTTTTTCCACGCCCGTTCCTGTCGAAACCGCCAGGCGGTGGAAATCCGCATAGCGCTCCAGATAGTCGGCGAACTCGTCCCGCGTGGCATAGCCCTCGGGATCTCCATCGAGGCCGAGGCCTGGCAGGGCACTGAACCGACGCGGCGTGAACAGCGTCAGCGAGGCATAGCGCTTGCGCCAGCTGTCGCCGATGCGACCAGCCCCCTCCACGATACGGAAATCGATACCACTCTGCTGAAGGCGGTATGCTGCCGCGAGGCCCGCCTGAGCCGCGCCAATGACCAGGACGGGAATGATTGTGTCCAGCCTGCCGATACGCGTTTGGTTGCCATACATTCCGTGCTCTCCACGATGTTCGGCAAATCTTCTAAATCCTCTAGTGACTAGAGGATCAAGGCCCTTCTCGACATTCTTTGAAATTCTTGAGCTTGAGAACAAGCAATTGAACCAGCACAATTTTCTACCGCTCGCGGGCGAAATGCGGACATCCGGTCAATCGCCTCGCGAGACCAGTTGTCCCAACGGGTCCACCTGAACAGTCACATGCTCTATCCCGTAGCGGCCCTTGAGCCAGTCCGAAACGACCGGCGGAAGCGCCAATGGATCAGCATCGGGGCGGGCAGAAACATGCACGGTCGCAACGATGGTCTCGTCTGCAAGCGTCCAGGCGTGAAAATGCCCGGCCTCGGCGACGCCGGGCAAGGATCGGATACCGGTTTCCGCCTGCGTGGCATCGACGCCGCGAGGGGTCGCCTGAAGCAGCACGCGCAGGGAGTCGGATACCAACGTCCATGCCGAGCGCACCACGAGGCCAGCCACCAGCACCGACAGCAGAGGGTCGAGCAATGCCCATCCCGTCAGCATGATCCCGATAGCCGCCGCGATCGCGCCAACAGACCCGACCAGATCTCCCAGCACATGCAGGAGCGCGCCCCGCAGATTGCTGTCCGACGCATTGCCGGACCAGAGCAGGTAGGCGCCGGCGACGTTCACCAGCAGGCCGACCACGGCGACGGCGAGCATCGGTCCGGCCAGCACCTCGCCCGGAGCATTGATGCGCTGAACCGCCTCCCATGCGATCCACACGACTAGAAGCAGCAGGGTTGCTCCATTGGCCAGCGCCGCCAATACGCGGACGCGATGGAAGCCGTAGGTTCGGGTGCCATCGGCAGGCCGACGCGCCACGCGGTAGGCGATGAGCGCGAGCAGCAGGGCCGCGGCATCGGACACCATATGCCCGGAATCGGCGATGAGTGCGAGCGACCCCGAAAACCAGCCGCCGGCAGCCTGGATCGCCGCATAGGTGGTGGTAAAGATGAAGACGAGGCGGATTCGTCGTTCGTTGGCAGCGGTCACGGATTGTCCGCGATCGTGATCATGCGCTTCGGCGCGGTCAGCCTCACCTGCCATGGTTCGGACCTCCGACGTGGTTCTCGCGGGCTAGCTCGGTGGCATTCTCAGAGTACGATAGAGCTCGATAACCGCGTCGCTGAAGTCACGCGCCCCATTGGCCTCGCAGTATCGTCTCAGGAACTCCGCCTGACGCGCCAGGGGAAACTGCGGCGGCAGCAGGTCGAGGTCCACATCCCGGCCGGTCGGGGCGCGCAGCAGCACGCCGCTCATGAAGCCCTGGGCCCAGGCAATGTAGTCCCGCTCTGCCGCTGGGTCGGCTGTGACACCCTGCAGAAAGTCCGCGCAGGATGAGGCTCCGATTCCGACGATCTTCACGCTGTCAGCCGACTGAGCCCTGCCCTGCATGGCTTGCCCCCACGCCTGTCCCATCCCGATAGCGGACGAAGCGACCAGACAGACGAGGGCGCAGCGCCTTGCCCAGAATCTGGCGGAGCCGGCCACGACCATCGTCGTTCTGCCCATGAACTCCCCCTATTCCGCCGGAACCGTGGTGAGGTCCTGATCTTCCTTCCCGCGGCGCGCGGCGGCAGATCCATAGCGGACGTAGAGAACCGGCAGGATGATGAGAGTCAGGATCGTCGCGCTGATGAGGCCGCCGATGACGACGGTGGCCAACGGCTTCTGCACCTCGGCTCCCGTCCCGGTGGCCAAGGCCATCGGCACGAACCCGAGCGAAGCGACCAGCGCGGTCATCACCACCGGGCGCAGGCGCGTCAGGGCACCATCGACCACGGCGTCCCGAAGCGAGCGCCCCTCCTCGAGCAACTGCTTCATGTAGGTCAGCATGACCAGGCCGTTGAGCACCGCCACACCGGATAGCGCGATGAAGCCGACAGCCGCTGCAACTGAGAACGGCATCCCTCTCAGCCAGAGCGCGATCAGTCCGCCGGTAAGCGCCAGGGGCACGGCCGTGAATACCAGGAGCGCATCCCTGAACGACCGCAATGCCGACGACAGCAGCAGTAGGATCAGGAAGAAGCACGCAGGAACGACGACCATCAGACGGTTCCTCGCCGCCGCGAGGTTCTCGAACTGGCCACCCCAGGTCACATAATACCCGGCCGGAAGAGCGATCCGCTGCACCTTGGCCTGTGCCTCTTCGACGACCGAGGCGATGTCGCGGCCGCGTACGTTGGCGGTCACGACGACACGGCGCTTGCCGTTCTCGCGCGAGATCTGGTTGGGACCCTCAACGAAGGCGAGCGAGGCGACCTGTCCCAGCGGGATCGACGCCGCGCCAGTTCCGCCTTCTCCCGCCAGCGGCAGGGGAAGCTTGCGCAACTGCTCGACATCTTCGCGCAGGTTCTCCGGCAGCCGGACGAGAATCGGAAAGCGCCGATCGCCTTCGAATATGATGCCTGCCTCACGCCCGCCGATCGCCGCGCCGATGACCTCCTGAACGGCCTGTACGCTCAGTCCCAGCCGGGCGATCTCAGCACGATTGATGTTGATCTCAAGGATCGGCAGGCCACCTATCTGCTCGACCTTGACGTCCTGGGCCCCTGCCGTCGACCTGAGAACCTGGGCGATCTGGTTCGCGGCGCGCAGCATCGGGTCGAAATCGTCGCCGAAGACCTTCACCGCCAGATCGCCGCGCACGCCGGCCAGCAGCTCATTGAACCGCATCTGGATCGGCTGCGTGAATTCATAGTTGTTGCCGACGAGTTTCTCGACCTCGACCTTGATGCGCTCGATCAGCTCGGCCTTGGTCAGCCTGGGATCGGGCCACTCGTTCTGCGGTTTCAGGATGATGAAGGTGTCGGAGGCGTTCGGGGGCATGGGGTCGGCGGCGACCTCGGCCGTGCCGGTCTTGGAGAAGACATAGGCCACCTCCGGAAACCGCGTCACCGTCCGCTCCACGTCGAGCTGCATGGTCTGCGACTGGGTGAGCGAGACGCTCGGAATCCTCAGCGCATGCATGGCGATGTTCTTCTCGTCGAGCTGCGGCAGAAATTCCTGCCCGAGGCGCGTGAACAGCACGCCACTCGCGACGAGCAGGGCAAGAGCGGCCAGGATCGCCAGCCGCGGCAGGCGCAGGGCGACTTTCAGGGTCGGCGAATAGACCACCCGGAGGGCCTTGACGATGAAGTTCTCCTTTTCCTGAACCTTGCCGGAGATGGCGATGGCGAGGACGGCCGGGATGAAGGTCATCGAGATGATGAAGGCGGCAGCCAGGGCGAGGATGACAGTGAGAGCCATCGGCTCGAACATCTTGCCTTCGACGCCCGAGAAGGTCAGCAGCGGCACGTAGACGAGGATGATGATCGCCTGACCGTAGACGGAGGGGCGGATCATCTCCTCGGCAGAGGCGATGACGGTCTGGAGACGCTCGTCGAGGCGCAGTTGCCGGCCGAGCTCGTGCTGCCGGTCGGCAAGACGCCGGAGGGTATTCTCGGCGATGATGACGGCGCCATCGACGATGAGGCCGAAGTCCAGCGCCCCGAGACTCATCAGGTTGGCGCTGATCTTGCCCTGCACCATGCCGGTGATGGTCATCAGCATGGCGATCGGGATGACCATCGCGGTGATGATCGCTGCGCGGATGTTGCCGAGCATCAGGAAGAGCACGAGGACGACCAGAAGTGCGCCTTCGGCGAGATTTTTGGCGACCGTCTGGATGGTCGCGTCCACCAGCACCATGCGGTTCAGCACCGGCTTCGCCTCGATGCCGGGGGGCAGCGAGCGGTTGATCTGCCGCATCTTCGCATCGACGGCGGCCGCCACAGTCCGGCTGTTCTCGCCGATGAGCATCATGGCGGTGCCGATGACGGCTTCCGCGCCGTTCTCGCTGCCGCTGCCCGTCCGCAGTTCGCGGCCGACGCCGACGGTCGCGACGTCGGAGATGCGGATCGGAGTACCCTGTCGCGTCTTGACGACGATGCCGGCGATCTGTTCGACGGCATCGAGGCGACCGTTGACCCTGACGCTGTACCCCTCCCCATTGCGCTCGATATAGCCGGCGCCGCGATTGAGATTGTTGCTCTCGAGGGCCTCGGCCACGTCGCCGAACGACAGGTTGTACCCGATCAGCTTGGCGGGATCGGGCTGCACGACATACTGCTTCTCAAAGCCGCCGATCGTATCGATACCGGCAACGCCGGGGACGGTGCGAAGCTGGGGGCGGATGATCCAGTCCTGCACAGTGCGCAGGTAGGCAGCGCGCTCCAGTTCGGTACGCAGGATCTGCCCTTCCGGCGTCAGGTAGCTGCCATCGCGTTGCCACCCGGCCTCACCGCGGCGGGTGAGCTGACGCTCGTTGCCCGACTTGAAATGCACGGCCCACATATAAATCTCGCCCAGACCCGACGAGATCGGTCCGAGTTGGGGGCGCACTCCCGTCGGCAGATTGCGTGACGCCTCGTTCAGCCGCTCTGAAACCTGCTGCCGGGCGAAGTAGATGTCCGTGCGCTCGCTGAAGACCGCTGTGACCTGCGAAAAGCCGTTTCGTGACAGCGAACGCGTGTATTCGAGGCCAGGGATGCCTGCCAGCGCCGTCTCGACCGGAAAGGTCACCTGCCGTTCGACGTCGACGGGCGACAGCGAGGGCGCCAGCGTATTGATCTGGACCTGCTTGTTGGTGATGTCCGGAACGGCGTCGATGGGCAGCCGCGCCAGTGACCAAACGCCCAGCGCCACCACCAGCAGGGTGACGAGGACAACGAGCCACCGCTGGTGGACGGAGAAGGAGAGAACGCGAGCAATCATCCTGGGAACGCCTAGTGCGAATGCTCGGCCTCGGACTTGCCGAGTTCAGCCTTGAGCAGGAAAGTATTGGAGACTGCGATGGACTCGCCGGGATCGACGCCGAAGGCGACTTCGACGAATTCGCCGTCCTGTTTGCCAAGGACGACCTTGCGCCTCTCGAACCCAGTCTCGGTGCGCACGAAGACCACAGTCGCGCCTTCCGACGTCTGGAGGGCGGATCGCGGGATGCGGATGTCGACATCCACCCGCTCGATCTCCACCTCGGCGCTGACGAAGGAACCCGGCCGCCAGCGGAGTTCTTCGTTGCCGATCGCGGCGAAGACGCGCGCGGAGCGGGTTTCCGGATTGTAGACCGGGCTGATGAAGACGATCTTCCCCTCTGCCCTCAGGTCGCTGCCGCTCATGGTAACGACGACACGACTGCCTTCACGAACCTGACCGAGATCTGACGAGGACACCGCGAGCTCCACCCAGACGGAGCGCAGGTCGATGATCGAAAAGAGCTCCTTGGCCTGTCCTTCGCCGCCCACGGGCGTTCCCAGATCCACCATGCGTTCGACCACCTGGCCGACGCCCGGGGAGCGGATTTCGTAGCGCTGAAGCCCGTTCATCGCCTCGGGCGCCGCCGACATCCGGGCGATCTCCTGATCGCTCAGGCCGAGGGCCGCGAGCTTCTGTTGGGCGAGATGCACGCGAACCTGTGCCTCGACGAAGGCATTCTTCGCGCGCAGATACTGCTGCTCCGCCTGAATACGGCTCCTCCAGAGCGTCTCCTCCCGTTCGAAGAGCGTTTTCTGGAGGCCGAAATTGACATGGGCTGCGATGTACTCGCTGCGGGCCTCGGCAACCTCGCGGCTGTCGACGATCGCCAGCAGATCTCCTGCCTCGACCTTGTCGCCGAGACCTTTGCGCAACTCCGCAACCGTGCCGACAATGCGGGCCGCGATGCGCCGGATGTTGTTGCGATCCGGAACAATCGTCCCTGGCAATGTGAGCTGTCGCGCAAGCGTGCCGGGCTGCACCTCGGCCAGTTCGATCTTGGCGGCCGTGATCCGATCCTGCGTCATGAGCAGCACGCCTTCGGGAGCACGCTCTTCAGTATGCGCTTCTTCAGGGCGTTGGGCTGACCCGTCCGGCTTCGCCTGGACGCCGGCAGCAGCCAGATAGCTACGGGCCATCTGGGGCAGTTGCGGAACCATGGCGCTGACGACGACGCCACCGAAAAGCGCGGCGGCGGCAATGACAATGACCTTCATGGTGTCTGGCTCGCGAACGTGAAGATGAGAGCGACGTGGTTCATTGGAGAACCGCAATGGCCGGAGCCGGCTCCGGGGCCGTGCGCGGGGCCGCAGGACGATCAGGACCGGGCGGCGTGCCCAATGCCTTGAAGAGCCCGACCGAAGCGACGGCCGCCCCCTCGCGCGCATCGGCGAGGTCGAGTTCGGCCTGCCGCAGGTCGGTCTCGGCCTGAAGGCGCTCCGTGAGGCCCGTGAGGCCACCGCGATATTGCCTGTCGGCCAGATCAAGGGCACGACTTGCGGCCGTTACCGCCGTCGATTGCCGTTCGAGCCGGCTGCGCGTCGCACGGATCGTGGCCAACGCGATTTCCACGTCTTCGACTCCCCGCAGCACGGCCGAGCGATAGGCGGCCACGGCCTCCCGCCATTGCGCCTCGCGGGCACGCACGACATTGGCGCGCATGCCCCAGTCGACCAGCGGAATCGAGATGGCCGGTCCGCCAGTGAGCGTCACTGGAGTTCCAAGCAGCGGCTTGCCGAGCAGGTTTCCGGCGATGTCCAGCGTCCCCGCGAGCATGAAGCGTGGGTAGAGGTCCGCCTCGGCGACGTCCGCCTCGGCAGCGCGCTGGGCGATGACAACCTCGGCACGGCGGATGTCGGCGCGCCAGCGCAGGATCGATGTGGGTAAGGGACCAACGGCGGTCGAGATGATCCCGATACCCCTAGAGCGGGTTGCCAGCCGCTCGTCGGGACGGGCCGAACCGGCGAGGGTCGCCAGCCTCTGAAGCGCGACACGCACGGCCAGGTCGGCGGCAGGCGCCCGGGCGCGCGCGGCCTCGTAGGTCGAGCGCGCGCGCTGGACATCGAACTCGCTCGACGTGCCGGCGGTCTGCTGGACGCGGACCGAGTCGAGCAGCGAACGCCGGGCCGCAATCTCGCGCAGGATGACGGCGCGGCGGCCCTGCGCGCCGCGCAGTTCCAGATAGGTCCGGACGACTTCGGCGATCAGGATGAAGCGCGCATCGTGAAGCTCTTCCGACGCCACGAGCGCCGCATGCTCCGCGGCCAGTGCAGAGTTTCGGACCCGGCCGAAGAAGTCGAGTTCCCAGCGCGCATCGAAGCCGGCCTGGAACACCCCCACCGTGCTGCGTGGCGACTCGCCGAAGAAATCCTCGCCGGCCGCATTCAGCCCTTGCGTCGGCCCGGAGAGCCTCGACTGAAGGGTCGCGCTCGCTGCGCCATCGACCGTCGGCAGCCGCTGGGCGCCCTGTGCCCGCGCCAGGGATCGTGCTGCGAAAACACGCTCGCGAGCTTCGTCGAGTGTAGGATTGGCTGCCAGTGCGCTGTCGACCAGCCGATTGATCTCGGGATCCCGATAGCGGCGCCACCAGGTCGCCAACTCGGTTTGCGCCAGAGCCTGGACGCTCGTCTGCCCGTTGCTCCAGCGCGAGGGAAGCGTCACGGAGAGCTGCGCCGAGCGATCCCTCGGAATGCAGCCGGACACGGCAAGGGCTATGGCGCCGGCGGCGGCGCAGCGAAGAAGGACGGTCAAGGTCGGCTGGTCCTGCATGTATCGGTACGGACGCATCCAGGCGTCCGTACCGGAAAGATGGGTCAGAGGACTGCGCGGACCGTGCCGCCGCCGGGAATCTGCAGCTGAACGGCACCCTTCGTGCCGGCAGGTACCGCCACCGGGGCCGTGCCGGTTAGGCGGGAGCCTTCCGCAGCGGTCAGCGGCACCCTGTGGGTAGTGCCGTTGACGACCACGGTCGCTGCGCCAGAGAAGCCAGTCGCGGGAATTGCACGCGAGTTGCCGTCGCTGACGAAGACGTTGATCGTCGTCGAACCATCGAAGACCACCTCGACGTGATGACGAGGACCGGCATCGACTTTCCAGCCGCCGTTGGGGCCGCGCTCAGGGGCGCTGGCCAGGGCTATGGCCGGAATCGAGGCGAAGAGGAGAACAGCGGCGGAGCGCCTGCTGAGCATGATCGAGACTCCTGGAGCTTGAGATCCGCAACACCCTCGCCAACCACGACGGCGAAGATGCACCCACAGATTGATTGTGCATCTGCGAAGGGCAGAATTATCCCTCGCAGAAAAGCCCTGTCGGTGCTTTGCGGTTGTGTTACGAAATATTGCGAGCGGGTCCCTGAATCGGCAGGACAATGATCGCCTCGATACCGCCGCCAGCGCGGTTTCGTATCTCCAAGCTGCCATTATGGGCCTGAACGATCTCGCTGGCGATTGTCAGGCCGAGCCCGAAGCCGCCGGTTTCACTATTTCTTGAAGTCTCCAGCCGCACGAAGGGCTCGAACAGCATCGGAATGCTCTCCTCGGGAACCCCCGGTCCTCGGTCGGCAATGACGATCGTTGCGGCATCCTGTCCTCCAGACAAGGAGACCTCGGCACTACCGGCATACTTGATTGCATTCTGCAGGAGATTGGATAGGGCGCGCTTCAACGCCAGCCGCCGTCCCTTGACGACAAGGCTCGGCGGCGACGACAGCAAGACTTCATGCCCCATGTCCATCGCCTCATCGACGATGGACCCGACGAGCGCAGCCAATTCGACAGATTGCACCCCTTCACCGGCGCGGCCACCCTTCAGGTAGCTGAGCGTCGCCTCGATCATTCGCTCCATCTCGTCGATGTCGTGTTCGAGGGCCGTGCGCAGTTCGTCGTCGCCGAGTTCTTCGAGCCGCAACCTAACGCGGCTGAGCGGGGTACGAAGATCGTGGGACACCGCCGCGAGCGCGTGCGTCCGCGCGCGCAGCTGGCCCTGGATTCGCTTCTGCATGTCATTGAAAGCCGTCGCCAGCGTACGGATCTCACGCGGCCCTTCCTCGGGCACGGTCTCCGCCGAAGAGGTGACGTGAAAGGCTCGTGCCGCCGCGGATACACGCTCGAGTGGCCGGGTGAGCCAGCGGATGAAGACGATCGAGATCATCAGGACCGCGAGCGCGACGAGCGTGGTCGTCAGGATGGTCACCCAGGAGCGTGGCGGGTGATAGTGCGGTGCCAGCACGCCGACATTGATCCAGGTGCGGTCCGGCAGCCGCAGGGCAACGATGGCGACATGCAGCGATGCCGTCGGCGAAGCCTCGAGACCGACGAGAATGTCGCCCGGGTCGGTCAACCGCAGCCGCTCGAGCAATTGTTGCTGCAGGCTTTGCCATTCGCTGCCCAACAGTGTGACGACGCGAGGCCGCACCCCCCAATGCGCCTCCACCGCACCGCTCGAAAGGTCGTGGGCGGTCTGGTCCCGCGCTTCATCGGGAAGGTGCGCGAGCGCCTGGTAGATGGAGACGATCCGGTCGGCGAGACGCTCCTGATTGGCGATCGCGGCCTCGCTGGACAAGGTGGATTCGTAGATCCACTGACTGGACAGTTGAACCGCGGCGATGCCGGCAAGGATGATGATGATGGCCCGGCCGACCAGCGAGTCGAGAATGGACGTCAAGCTCGGGTCACCTTGGGGGAAAAAAGGTAGCCCGCGCCGCGCACGGTCTTGATCATGTCCTCACTGCCGGGGCATGACATCAACTTGCTGCGCAGCCGGCTAACCTGGACATCGATAGACCGGTCATAGCCCGTAGAGACTCGGTTGCGCGCGGTATCCAGCAAATGCTCGCGCGTCAGAACGCGCTGTGGTGCCTCGCAGAACGACACCATCAAGTCGTACTCGCTCGACGACAGGTCGATGACCACACCGCGATTGTCGACGAGCTCGCGGCGGCGCGTGTCCAGCGTCCACCCGTCGAAGCAGAACATCCATTTGTCATGGTCACGGGCAGGTTCCGCCATGGTGCGCCTGAGCACGGCCCTGATGCGAGCCGCCAGTTCGCGGGAACTGCAGGGTTTCCCCAGATAGTCATCGGCGCCAAGTTCCAGCCCGACAATCCGGTCCGTTTCCTCCCCACGCGCGGTCAGAATGACGATGGGAATCGAGGACGCCGCACGCAATTCCCGGCAGAGATCGAGGCCACTGGTACCCGGCAGCATCAGGTCGAGCACGACGAGATCCACGTCGGTGTTCGCCAGCACCTCGCGCATTTCGCGCCCATCCCGGGCCCCCGTCACCTTGAATCCCGACTGGCGCAGGAATTTCGACGTCAGCTGACGGATCTCATGATCGTCATCGACGAGAAGAATATGAGGTTCGCTCATGCCTTGTCGGTCTCACGATGGTGGCACCCAGAACATAACGGGCTTCGAATGTCGCGACTTTGCACTGAGGTTTCAGTTTATTGCGGGCGCTGTGCGCGGAAGCACCGTCGGCAACAATTTGCAACGCGGAAGCGTCGATCCGTAATTCTCCGGACAAACCGCTGCAAAGTGGAGGTGCCAGCTTGGCCGGCGCAGATCAACGAGGTCTGCGCCAACAGGAGATAACGATGCAGCGCGTTCTTGTAACGCTTTCATTCCTGGCGCTTTCCGGCGCCGCCATGGCCAACGGCATCTACCCCACGACCCTGTCGCCCGAAGAGCGGGAACGGCACGAATTTCTCGATGTCCAGCGCGGCATCCGCTCCGGCGTCGCGCCGACCGTGCCGTCGGAGATGATCGGCGCCTCCCGTGAATTCGGAAGGCCGGTGAAGCCGTCGCCGTCCGAGGCCCGCAACATCGCTCCGAACGAGAGCGCTGGCGGCAATTTCTGACCGACCGGTCGCCGGAGGCCTCCCACGGGAGGCCTCATGCGGCCCCAGCGCCGCCATACCAGGCTCACGGGCTATGGCGCGCCGGCCAGCGCGGATGCAGATCGTCGATGACGAACGGGTGCGCATGCCGACCGCCGTCGTGACTTCCGGCGAGATGCGGATGATGTGAGGGCAGGTCGGCATGAACATGAGCGACCGTCTCAGTATCGTCGGCAGGCCATAGCGATCGCGCGAGCAGCACAGCAGCCGCCGCGCCGATTGCGAGAAGAGCTGCCGTCGCGGCCAACCCCAGCACCGCGCCGCCCCACCCCGCCAGTGGATAGGCGACGAGCCAGCAGGCATGCGACAGCGCGAACTGGGCGGCGAACAGCGCCGGCCGGTCCTCAGGATGTGCCGACCGGCGCAGCAGCCGTCCCGACGGCGTCTGAGCGGACGAATAGCCGATGCCGATCACGAACCACAGGGGCAGCATCAGGCCAAACGACGGCAGAGCGGAGGCCGCGAGCGTTCCGACGCCGAGAAGCGCTGCACCGGCCAGCATGGTGGTGCGATCCGACAGATGCTCCAGCATGCGCGGCAAAGCCAGCGCTGAGGCCATGGAGCCCGCGCCGAAGGCGGCCAACGCGAGGGCCGTGCTCTGTTGGCCAAGTCCGAAGGACGCCTGCACATAGACCACTGTATTGACGATGATCAGGGCGCCGGCCATGGCCACGGCGAGGTTGATCGCGAGCAGCCCGCGAAGGCGAGGAGTTGAGAGATAGATGCGAATCCCGCGCGTGGTGCGATCATAGATGCCGCGCGGCTGCACCGGCTTCGGGCTAGGCAGCACGACCGACAGCACCAGCGCCGCCGAGAGCAGGAAACCCACGACCGTCCCGGCGAAGAGATTGTGGAACGACAGGAAGGACAGCAGCGCCGCCGCGAGCGCCGGGCTCGCGACACTCTCCAGGTCGTAGGCCAGCCGCGAGAGGGACAGCGCACGCGTGTAGTCCTTCTCATCCGGCAGAATGTCGGGGATCGTCGCCTGGAGCGTCGGCGTGAAGGCCGCCGAGGCCGACTGCAGCATGAAGATCAGGACATAGACCTGCCAGATCTCCGTGACGAAGGGCAGCAGGACCGCGACGCCCGCCCGCACGAGATCGAGCGCCACCAGCATGGCCCGGCGCGGCACACGCTCGGTGAAGGCAGAGGCGATGGGCGCGACCGTGACATACGCGACCATTTTGATGGCCAGCGCCGTTCCCAGCACGGCGCCGGCATTGGGCCCGGCGAGGGAGAATGCCAGCAGGCCGAGGGCTACGGTGGCCAGCCCGGTGCCGACCAGAGCCACGACCTGGGCGAGGAACAGGTGGCGATAGGTCTGATTGCCAAGGACGCCGAGCATCACAGGTACTTCGTGATCTGCTTGAATTCGTCGATCGGCCGACGCTGTTCGGCACCGACATCCCCCACGGTCGCTTCGAGGCAGTGATCGAGGTGATCCTGGATCAACGTCTTCTTCGCCTGGCCGATGGCCTTCTCGACCGCATGGAGCTGCTGGACAATGTCGAGACAGGGCTGCTCCTGCTCGATCATCGCGATGACCTTGCGCAGATGCCCTTCGGCCCGCTTCAGGCGCTTGGCTATATCGGCGTGGTGCGCGTGGACGTGGCTGTTCATGGGCTTTACCTATCCTCGGGGGGAGGATATTGCAACATGGTGTGATTCGGTGGCGGGCGGCGTTGCGCCGCCATATTCCTGCCGATCTGCACCCTCAAAAGGGAAACGATGTCGACGCGCGCCCGACGCCTGATCTGCCTGCTTCTGGCCGTTCTGGTCGGCCTGTCCGGTCCCGCCTTCTGGAGGGGAGCCGGATCGAGCCATGCCGCCACAGCATCAACGATCTCCGCTCCGGGGGAAGGGCATGGCCATTCCCATTCGCACGATCATGACGGCGACAGCAGCCAGTCCATGCCGCACGGGCCGGATCACTCGCATGTCACTCTGGGGCTGGCGCAGCCATCCAACTACGTGATCGGGCCGGTGCGCGTCGCCATACGGCCATTGCGCCACGCAGCGCCGGCGCTGGACGTGGTCATGCCGTTCGAGCGGCCGCCGCGCACCCTTATGCCGCGCTGATCCGGCGCCGGCTGCGGCCGGCTGTTCTCATATCAACTGGAAATCTCCCATGCGAACCTTTCGCCAGGGGAACGCTGCGGCCGCACGCATCATGCTGCGAAGTCTCGGCTTGCCCCTTCTCATCCTCAGCCTCGCCGTCTCTTGGACGAGCGAGGTCCTCGCGCACGCCGTCGCCGAGGGCGACAAGGGCTACATCCAGGAGATGACGGGGGTGCACCTCGCGCCCTTCGTCTATCTCGGCGCCAAGCACATGGTGACGGGATACGACCACCTGCTGTTCCTGGCAGGCGTGATCTTCTTCCTCTACCGCCTCAGGGACATCGGCCTTTACGTGAGCCTGTTTGCCCTCAGGCATTCGACGACGATGCTGCTCGGCGTCTATTTCAACATCGGGATGAACGCGTTTCTCATCGCTCCCGGCTCCATGACCAGATCGATCAGCCTTACGGACAGCGTGGCGGCCAACTTGTCCAGCGTTTGGACGGTCGGATTTTCGACCGCGCGCTCCAGCCTGCCGATGTAGCTTCGGTCTAGGCCCGCATCGACGGCCAGCGCCTCTTGGCTCAGGCCGCGGGGAACGCGGAGCCTTCTCAAATTCCAAGCGACAATCGCTGCCCCATCCATTTCCGGATAGGGCGTCTTTGCAGACTACAAAAACACGCACTGTAAATCCCGGATTAGCAACTTCCTGCGCCCTCGTCCGAATCATGCGCAGGAACGGGGGAGCGCATGTCCGGCAACAACAACACGACTCTGACCATCATCGGCCTCGTGTCGGTGGCAACAATCTTCGGTGCATATGCCTACGAGAAGGGGCTCTTACCCAAGATCGGTGCTTGGTTCGGATCAGGGGTGATCGCTGGACAGATGCCGGTTTGCGAGAGCAGCACGGCCCGCAGCCTTCTCCGCGAGGCGATCGACAAGTCGCCCCGCGCAATCCAGTCCGGGCTGAAGGTCTCGGAGATTGGGACGATCAAGGACTACGCCGAGGACCCATCTCTGGCCGCAAGCACGACGGTGGAGATGCGCTTCTGCCAGGCCACCGTCTTCACCAACGCCGGGAGCGGCCAGGTGCATTTCGTGATGAAGTGGGTGGACCCCGACAAGTCGCGGCTCTGGCTGGAAACGACCGTCTGGACGTTCTGAGCCTTAACCAGCCGGCTCGTTCGTCTTGTCCTTCATGAAGTCCGGAATTTTCTCCAGCTCCCGTAGTAGCGTGCGCATCTCGTACTCACCATAGTGGGCTGAGACATTCTTCCGCCCGTGCCCGGTGATAGCGTCGAGATTGTCGAGGGCGAGGCCATAGCGTCGGCCCAGCGTCTTCAGGCGGTGTCGCCAGCTGTGGTTCGGTGAAAGACGCTCATCCTTGAGCCCGACGGTGGAACGCACCCAACGGCTCAAAATCTTGGTGGCGTTGCCGCCGCGACTGCCGAAGCGATCTGGCTCAAGATCGGCAAACAGCGGCCCTTCCTTGATTGTTGCGGCGAAGGTCAGGAAGCCCTCTGCAATAAGTGCAGGATGCAGTGGCAGGGCCCGCTCAGAGTTGGCGTTCTTCAACGATCCTGCCTCGGCCGCGAAGACCATGCAGGGAATGTCGTGAATAGTCCGGATGTCCTCGGCCCGAAGTTGGCAGAGCTCAGCCACTCGGGCTCCCGAATAGGCCGCGAGGAACGGCACCCACCGGCGCACCGGATCCTTCTCCTTGCGAGCAGCGGCTAACACCACCTTAGCTTCATCATCCGTGTATGAACGCTTCCGCTTGGCCTGAGCGACCTTCACGTTGATGGTGATCCGCTGAGCAACGTTCTCGGTGAGCCGTCGATTGTCCACGGCCCATTGAAGCAGAGCACGCACCGGCGCGAGCTTAGCGTCGCGGATCGTCTTGCTGCTCCTCTCCTTCGCGATCAAATCGTTCTTCCAGGCGACCAGATCGTCCGCGGTCAGTCGCCTCGCATCGTCGTGGCCAAGGAACATCTTTAGAGCGTTCAGAACCCTCTGATACGAGTAGACCGTCCTTTCGACTGGCTTGCGCTCCCGAGCCCAGCCATCGACCAGTTCGCTGAAGGGAAGTGGCTTACTGGCACCTGCCACGATTGTGCGGTTCGCGCCGGATTGACCGACCTTAGTCGGCCCCGGAGGCGCGTCGACACCACGAGCAACATCGCCCCAGCCCAGCTTCGGCAACATCGCCAATGATGCTCGCTGGAGGCCACGGGAAGCGGCTTTCGCGAGTCGAAGCCTACCGTCGTCATCGACCTGTAAGCCACGCTCAGCTGCGAATTCGTCGGCGCACTCGTAGGCGAACCTCCTCATTGATGAATCAGCGTAATCTTCCACTGGCGTCTTCGTGGGTGGGCGCGGTCGCTGGACCTGTGTCCAGAGGTTTTCGAATTCGGAGATGCGCCAGAACGTCTGTTGGCGATCGCGATGGTGCGAAACCCATCGATCGCAAATCTCCTGTTCGAGTTCCGCTATGAGCGCTTCCGTTAGTCCCGGCGCCGCGCCCTTGCGCATCACGGCCCACTCAGCCTCGATCTCGGCGAGCGCCGCGGCGTGAAGGCGCTTCGCTTCCGCTGGATTCTTGGTGCCAAGGGTTTTCTTAATCTCGGTTTTGCCGAGCGCCGCCCTAAGATCGTCGGGCACGCGCTTGCGGAGCCAGTACATGCCAGTGTCGGGATGCTTGAACGGACGAGACATCGAAAGTGCCATGTGGACCACGCGTATGTACTAGTTGCGCGGCACAAGCCCTTGAAAGTCAAGGAACTATTGAAATCACTGACGTTTTGGGATGGTGGCGGACAGGGCGTCTGCCTCCGCCATATCAGGACGTCTCAGGGCGTCTCAAACCCCACGATTTCGCCCGCGATCACGGCGAAACTGTCTGGACACGTCTCAGGCTGTCTCTCACAATCTCAACAACTTTTGTGGGTCGTTCTGTGAGTGGACTGTGGCCAGGCGAGTTGGAATCCTCACTGCATTAGCCGCCAAGAATGCCTCCGGTCCTGGCCTGCTTTCGGACGGTGGGGGCCTCTATCTCCAGATCGGCAAGACCGGCGCCAAGTCCTGGATCTTTCGCTTTATGCTGAGGGGCAAGGCGAGGGCAATGGGTCTAGGAGCGCTGCATACTGTCTCGCTCGCCGAGGCGCGGCAAGCTGCCTTGGATTGCCGGAAGATCCTTCGGGAGGGACGGGACCCGATCGAAGAGCGCAAGGAGCGGCTCAAGGAGGCGAGTGGCAGCGCTCAGCCTACCTTCGCCTGGTGTGCCGAGGAGTACATCAAGAGCCACGAGGCCG
>NZ_JAYRYM010000018.1:27028-29465 GCF_041917035.1 Devosia sp.
AACACCCTTGAGACTTACGCCGGCCCGGTGTTTGGCGAGAAGCCAATCGATACGGTGGACCTCGGCCTGGTGATGCAGGTGCTGCAGCCGATATGGGCAGAGAAGACGGAGACGGCCAGTCGCGTTCGCGGCCGGATCGAAGCGGTTCTCGATTGGGCCACCGTCCGTGGCTATCGGCGGGATGAGAACCCGGCGCGCTGGCGCGGCCATCTCGACGCGCTGCTGCCCGCTCGGACCCGAGTGCGCAAGATCAAGCATCACGCTGCTCTGCCGTATGCTGAGCTTCCGGGCTTTATTGGAGCGCTGCGACAGCGCGAGGGGACAGCAGCTCGCGCATTTGAGTTCATGATCCTCACGGCCGCGCGAACCGGCGAAGTGATCGGCGCCGATTGGGCAGAGATCGATCTTGATCGGCGGATCTGGACCATCCCAGCTGAACGCATGAAGGCGGGTCGTGAGCATCGCGTGCCATTGACGCCGCGAGCTATCGAGCTTCTCGGCCAACCGCCTGATCTTCGGTCTGGCCCCGTGTTCACCTCAGGCAGGAGCACGGAACCACTGTCGAACATGGCCTTCCTCGCCCTGCTCAAGCGGATGGATCGTTCTGATTTGACCGGACACGGTTTTCGCTCAACCTTTAGGGATTGGGTTGCCGAGAAGACTGAGTTTCCGAACGAGCTTGCAGAAATGGCGCTGGCGCATACCGTCAGCGACAAGGTCGAGGCCGCCTATCGTCGAGGCGACATGTTCGAGCGTCGCCGAACACTGATGAGCAATTGGGCGGAGTTTGCCACCGCCGTCGGAGAAAATGGCGCTCGATGATGAACATACCCACGACATCGACATTCCGCGATGGCTTGAGCTACATCAGACGAAAGACGGGCATCTCTAGGCGCCCTATCATAAAGGCACTGGGATCAGGCGACTTGCATGCCTGCATTTTCCTTGAGCGGAAAGCTCGCCAGATCGTCATTCTCCCCTCAACGTATTTCAAGGAAAGGGGCGGAGATGATTTTGACAAGGGCGATCACGGTCGCTCCGTATCAATTCGACTAAGTGAGGTACTTGAAGACCTTGGCGATACGCTAGACGCCATTGGCGCCTCGATAGTCGATCCCGGGTCGAGCTCTCGCGACCGTTCGACTCCGCTTGGCGCCGAATCCGATGAAGTGCAGCAGCGGAAGCAGCTTGTTGACCGAGACCATCCACTTCGCGAGTTCCAATTTTTTGTCGAAAGTTCACCTGCGGCCTCGGAGACCATGGTGGACGACAAAGGCCGACTGGATGTTGCAGCCATACAGCGAACACTCATAGCCAACTCGGACAAAATTTTTAGGCTACATTTTTTTGATCGCGAAGTAGATGAATTTATTATCGATCATCTCGGCTCAGATAGGCGCAAGCCAGGCCCAGTATCTGTCGATTTGAACGAGTCTTATTGGTTTGCATTGCTGGAGAAACTCGGCCTTAAGTCTCAAAAACTCCCGCATCAGGGGGCCATACTCGATGCGATGGAGAAATGGTGTAAGGATCCGACGATCCAATCCCCTGATCGTTCTGTCGACATTTCGGATACTTCCAGGGGGCAAATTCAGCGCCAGTTGACAGAAATCTGGCGGATCCTGAAGGCCAAAGCAGAAAATAATTAATTGTAATTATTGAGTAAAATAAGATGCGCAGTCATGCCGGCGCAGACATGCTTGGATCATGTCGAGCACCGTGCATCACAGCGTTACTGGAAAGCGCCCCGACGAAGGCCTAGAGCCGATCGCGGTGAGCATTGCGCAGGCGTGCAAAGTAAGCGGGCTGAGTCGCCCGACGATATATAGATGCGTCGCCTCCGGCCAGCTCCCGACCCGCAAGCTTGGCGCGCGTACCCTTGTCCTAGTCGAAGACCTCAAGTCGTTTCTCCGTAACCTTCCGCGCGGGCGAATTGCAGGCTGCAAAGAAGAGGATGGACCTGCGCTCGGCCCCATAGGGCCGTCATGGCCGATGCCCGGCCAAACAAAGTCATTTCACGCAATCGACCAAATAGGCCTCCCAAATGAGCAAGATTATTCATGCTGCGGAGCTCGGCTCCGCTGCCGTCCGCTTTGCAATTATTCGCGGCACCATGACGTCTGTAGGCAATCTGCAGGTTGTCCGCGCGAGCCCCGGTTTGGCGATCAATATCACATTATATCTTCGCGGAAGACCGTCCCCTGATCAAATCATTAGCTCAATCTCCACATGGCCGTCGAACACAGTGCACATCGAAGATCCAAAATATACTCTAGTCATTCGAGATGAATGCGCGCTTTCTCTCAAAATCCTTTGGGATGGGCCTCAGTCTTGCCACGTGACGACCTTCCATCGAGGCGAGTGGGAAGCGCGCCTTCTCAGTTCAGTGCGCGATAGCGTCCCTAGTTTTTGAGAGGGCGGCGCTATTCATGTCCAA
>NZ_JAYRYM010000019.1:0-29147 GCF_041917035.1 Devosia sp.
TCTTCTCCTCCGGCATCGCCAGCGCCGCGATCGCCCAGACCGGCCTCGATTTCCGGGTGCACCTGTTCCTCATGGTTCCCGTCGTGGTCGCCGGGGTGGCGCTGCTGCTCGGCCGCTTCGACCCCGCACCGCACCGCACCGGCGGCTCGACCGACGAGACCAAGGGCTTCGCCACGCCGACACTGGCCATCATGATCCTCGTCGTCGTGACGCTGTCCGCCATGATCATGGAGGGCGCCGGCATCGACTGGTCCGCCATCTACATGCGCGACGAGTTCGCGGTGACCCCGTTCGTCGCCGGCTTCGCGGTGGCGCTCGGCGCCTTCACCCAGGCCGCGACCCGCTTCTTTGCCGATCCCTTCGTCGAGCGCTACAGCCCCACCGTGGTGTCGCGCGTGCTGCTCGGCGTGCTCGGCATCGGCGCCGTGCTGGTGTTCTTTGCCACCGCCGACTGGATGGCGCTGCTCGGTTTCGGCCTCATGGGGGTCGGGACCAGCGTCATCTTCCCGCTCGCCATGTCGGCGGCGGCGCAGCGCACGGACCGGCCGGCGGCCACCAATGTCGCCTCGCTGGCGCAGACCTCGTTCGTCGCCTTCCTGCTCGGGCCGCCGCTGCTGGGCTACATCGCCGAGCATTTCGGCATTCGCTGGTCCTTCGGCCTCGGCATTCCGCTGGTCGTGCTGAGCCTGATCTTCGCTGACGCGCTGGGCAGGAAGCCGCTGCGCCACGAGGTGGACTGAACCGAAATGAACATCGCTCCGCAGGTCCGGCTCTATTCGGTCTTCTTCCTGTTCGCCCTGTCGCTCGGCGGGCTGCTGTCGCGCATGGCCGACCTGCAGCATCAGCTGGGGGTCACCGAATCCGAGCTGGGGCTGACGCTGATCGGCATGGCCATCGGCTCGCTGATCTCGCTCACCATCGCGAGCCCTCTGATCATCCGGCTGGGCGCGCGGCGGACCGCGTTCGCCACCGTGTTCGGCACGGCGGTAATCTACGCGCTGGTGCCCTGGCTGCCCAATGCGCCGGCCGTGTTCGGCGCCCTCTTTGTCGCCGGCTTCCTCGCCGGGGCGCTGGAGATCAACGTCAACACCGAGACCGACAAGCTCGAGGCCCTGCTCGGGCGGCGCATCATGAACCGGGCGCACGGCATGTGGAGCCTGGGCTTCTTCATCACCGCGCTGATCGGCGCCGGCATGCGCCATTTCGGCGTCTCCATCCACCTGCACACGGCGATCATGCTCGCCCTGGTGCTCGCGGTCGGCTTCGTCACCTTCACCGGCATGACCACCGCCCCGGCCCGCGCCGATGCGCACCAGGGCGAGCACCCCAGGTTCGCCCTGCCCACCATCGGGCTGCTGCCGCTGTGCATGATCGGCATCGCCGCCTTCCTCGTCGAGGGCGCCGGGGTCGACTGGTCGACCATCTACATGCGCGACGTCTTCCATGCCGAGCCTTTCGTCGGCGGGCTCGGGCTGACGCTGTTCACCTTCCTGATGGCGATGACGCGCCTGTTCGTCGATCCCTTCGTCGATCGGCACGGGCCTCGCCGGGTGGCCACCGTGCTGCTGCTGGTTTCCGCCGTCGGGGTGACCCTGGTCGGGCTGGCGCCCGTGCCGGAGGCGGCGCTTGTCGGCTTCGCGCTGATGGGGGCGGGCTGCAGCGCCGTCTATCCGCTCGCCGTCTCGGCGGCGGCGCAGCGCACCGACCGTCCGGCCGCCGTCAATGTCGCGGCGATCGGGCAGGTGACCTTCATCGTCTTCTTCCTCGCCCCGCCGCTGCTCGGCTTCATCGCCCAGTATACCGGCATCCGTAATTCCTACCTGATCAGCCTGCCGGTGATCGCGCTGGGACTGCTGGCAGTGCCTGCGCTCGCCTCGCGCCGGCCGCGGCCGATGGCCTCGCCGCCCGAGCCGGCCGCCCCGCATGGCTGAGCTGCCGCAGATCGTCGATCTGCGGCAGTCGCCGACGGCGCTCCGGGTCCAGCGCGGCGTCATGCGGTTTCTGCGCGCCGCGCACGATTTCTGCTGCTTCGCCGAAGTGCCGCTGGCCAATGGCCGCCGCGCCGACATCCTCGCGCTCGGCCCCCGGGGCGAGATCTGGATCGTCGAGATCAAGTCGAGCCTCGTCGATTTCCAGGTCGATCGGAAGTGGCCGCACTACAAGGACTTCTGCGACCGCTTCTTCTTCGCCAAACCGCCCGAGCTCGACCCGGACATCTTTCCGGCCGACGAAGGGCTGATGGTGGGCGACGGACATGACGCCGCAATCCTCCGCATGGGGGCCGAACAGCCATTGCCGGCGGCCCGTCGCAAGGCCATGCTGCTCAAGCTGGCCCGGCTCGGCGCCGACCGCGTGCATGTCCTGATGGATCCCGGTGAGAAGTGACCTCCTGCCCGCGGGGCTGACCGTCGAAGTACTCGGGGACTATCGGTCCTTCCTTGCCATCCGGGAGCAATGGGAGGATTTGCGGGCCCGCGCCCGCTTCGCCTCGGTGTACTTCTCGCACAAGTGGCTGCGGCTCAGCTGGGAACTGACCTGGCGCCGGCCGCTCAACCGGCTGCGCATCGTGCTGGTGCGCGACAACGGCCGGCTGGTGATGGCCGGGGCGTTCGTCCTCTACCTGTTCAATGGTTGGCCGGCGATCGGCTTTCTCAATTCCGGAACGCCGCAGCACGACGACGTGCTCTATGAACCGTCGGCGCATACCGAGGCACAGGCCCGCGCCGTGCTGCGGGCGCTCCGTCGTTCGGTGGCCTTTCCGCGCACGCTGCGCGCGCAGCGGCTGCGCGAGGATTGTCCGCTGCGGGCCGCCGCCGCGGCGATGGGGTTGGTCAGCCGCACCCGCTCGCGATTGCTGACGGTGTCGCTCGACCTCACGCCCCACGCGGGCTTCGAGGCCTACCTGGCGAGTCTGTCGCAGTCGACGCGCCAGGGGCACCGGCGGCATCTGAGGCAGCTCGAGGCCCTCGAGGGCTTCAGCTACCGTCGCGAGACCGGCGCCGCCCGCTTCGAAACGCTCGCCTGGCTGTTCGACCGCAAGCGCAAGTGGGCCCGCGAGCGCGGCGTCGAGGCCGACTGGCTGCACAACCGCCTTATCGACCGGTTCACCGAACTGCTGCTGCACGGCGAGGACGCTCCGGAGTGCTGGGTCCTCTCGATGCGCATCGGGGAGCGGATCATCGCCGCCAAGCTCTGCTTCGTCGAGCGCGAGACGCTCAACTTCTCCAAGATCACCCAGGACCCCGAGTTCGACCGGTACTCGCCCGGCTTCACCGCCAACGTGCTGATGATCCGGGACGCCTACGCGGCCGGCCTCAGGCGCATCGACATGGGGCAGGGCAATTTCGAGACCAAGAGCCGCCTCTCCAAGCAGACGCACGAGGTGCTGGTGGAGCGGATCGAACTGAGATGACCTCTCGGCAGCGCATCGTCCTCGTCTTCCTCTGCCACGCGCTCTCCCAGGGCGGCCTGTTCGCGCGCCTGCCCGACCTGCAGCAGGCGCTCGGGCTCGACGAGGCCGCCCTCGGCCTCGCCCTGCTCGGACAACCGGCCGGCGCCATCGTCACCTTCCTGTTCGCCAGCCTCGTCGTCGAGCGGGTCGGCACCCGGCTGGTCATCCTCGCAGCCATCCCGGCCATGGCGACGACCATGGTGCTGATCGCCCTCGCCCCCGGCGCCGTCGCCCTCTTCGGCGGCTTCGCCCTCTATGGCGGCGTGTTCGGGCTCAGCAACATCGCCATCAATGTCGAGGCCGATCGCATCGAGGCGATCGACGGGCGCCGCCTGATGAACACCTGCCACGGCGTGTGGAGCGTCGGCCTGCTCGCCGCCTCGCTGCTGGCCACGCTGATGCGCGGGCTCGGCGTGGCGCCGGCGCTGCACTTCGCTCTGGTCCTGCCGCTGGTCGTTGCCGGCATCCTGGCGTCGGGCCTGGGCCTCGTCAGCGCGCCGCCGCGGGCCCACGGCGCTGCCGCGAAGGGCATCCGCATCGCCGTTCCCACCACCATGACGCTGCTGCTGCTCGGCTATGCCGTCGCCTCCGCCCTGCTCGAGGGCGGCCTGAGGAACTGGTCGGTGATCTTCATGCGCGACAGCTTCTCGGCCCCGGCCTGGGTCGACACCCTGACCCTCCCCGCCTTCATGGCGGCGCAGTCGATCGGCCGGCTACTGGCCGACCGGGCGGTGACCCGCTGGGGCCCGGTGCGGCTGGCGCGCGCCCTCGCCGTCACGGCGCTCTGCGGCCTGCTGCTGGTCGTGTTCTCGCCCAACCTGGTGGTGGCACTCGCCGGCTTCACCCTGATCGGCTTCGGCGTCTGCGTCGCCTTCCCGCTCTCGACCTCGGCGGCGGCGCGGCTGGGCGATCGGCCGGCATCGGAGAACGTCGCGGCGCTGACCATGAGCCAGCAGGTGCTGCTGCTCGGGGCGCCCGCGCTGCTCGGAGCCATCGCCACCAGCTTCTCGATCCGGCTCAGCTTCGCGGTGATGCTGCCGCCGCTGCTGCTCGCCATCTACCTCGCGCGCTACCTGGCGCCGAGGCCGCCGGCAGCGGGCTGACCTACTCGTCGCCCGCCCCGCCATGCAGCGCCCTGTGCGTGGCCGGCTTCGCGCTGGACCCGCCGACGCCCCGGCCGCCGCCCAGGGCCGCGGTCAGCTGTGTCATCAGCTCCAGCCGGTGGCGGTCATCGGTCTCCGCCTGCAGCCGGTTCGACAGCTCGATCAGGAAGTTGGCATAGGCATTGTGCCAGTCGAGCGCCACCTGGCCCATGTCGAGCCGCGGCCGCTCCGGGTGGGCGACCCCGGCGACGCCCTCGGCCCGCAGCTCGAACTGGTCGTCCAGCATCGGCATCAGCACCTGGTCGCCGGCGAGGCCGTCATCGTGCATCAGGGCGGTCCTGAGCGCCGCCCGCTCCTCGTCCTCGCCATGGGTGAGGAAGATCGCGCCGTGTGCCGGCAGGCGGCGCGTCACCCAGTCGACCAGTTCGGAGTGATCGGCATGCGCCGAGTAGTTGCCGAGGCTGCGGATGCGGGCCCGCACCGGCACCAGGTCCGAGTGGATCCGCACCTCGCGGGCGCCCGACTGGATGATCTGGCCCAGCGTGCCCGGCGCCTGGTAGCCGACGAACAGCACCGTGGCATTGCCGCGCGGCAGGTTGTTCCTGAGGTGATGCTTGATCCGGCCGGCCTCGCACATCCCCGAGGCCGACATGATGATGGCGCCGCCGCGGATCGAGTTGATCGCCTTGCTCTCCTCGACCCCATCCACCAGCCGGAAGCGCGGATCGTTGAACAGGGCCTCGGCGCTCAGCTCGAGGTCCTCGAACATGCCGGCGTGCTGGCGGTAGACCGCGGTGATCCTCGAGGCGAGCGGACTGTCGAGGAAGACGAGGCTCGGCGAGATGTCGCCGTCGCGGATCAGCACGCCGATATCGTGCAGCAGCTCCTGGCTGCGCTCGACCGCGAAGGTCGGGATCACCAGGTTGCCGCCGCGTCCGAGCGCCTCGTTGATCTCGCCCTTCAGCGCCTCGCGCCGCTGCTCCAGCGTGTAGTCGTCGCGCTCGCGCCCGCCATAGGTGGACTCGGCGAGGATGTAGTCATAGTCGGACGGCGCGTCCGGGCCCTCGTAGAACACCTTCTGGTCCGGCCCCAGGTCGCCCGAGAACAGCATGCGGATGGTCTTGTCGCCGCCGTCCCGGACTTCGAGCTCGATCGAGGCCGAGCCCAGGATGTGGCCGGCGTTCCAGTATCTTGCCCGCACGCCCGGCCCCGGTTCGCTCCACTCGCCGTAGGCGAGCGTACGGCGCAGCTTCAGCGTCGCCGCCGCGTCCTCCGTCGAATAGAGGGGCTTGGCCGGAGGATCGGCGCGCCGCGCCGCCTTGCGGGTCACCCGCTCGGCCTCGCTCTCCTGGATGCCGGCGGCATCCGGCAGCAGGTATTCGAGCAGGCCCGAGGTCGGCTCGGTCATCCAGATCGGCTTCTTGAACCCCAGATGCGCCAGCCGGGGCAGGAGCCCGGCATGGTCGATATGGGCATGGGTCAGGAGCACGAAGTCGATGTGCCGCGGATCGAAGGGAAACGGCTTGAAGTTGAGCTCCCGCACGGTGCGGTTGCCCTGGAACAGTCCGCAGTCGACGAGGAACTGCCCGCCCGGATGCACGATGCGGTAGCACGAGCCCGTGACGGTCCCGGCCGCCCCGTGGAAGTGAAGCGTCACCGTCATGGCATGTTCCCTCGAGTATCGGGTTACTTGGGCGCGCGCTTGGCGAGAATGCGCTGCAGCGTCCGCCGGTGCATGTTGAGCCGCCGTGCCGTTTCCGAGACGTTGCGGTCGCACAGCTCGTAGACGCGCTGGATGTGCTCCCAGCGCACCCGGTCGGCCGACATCGGGTTCTCGGGCGGCTCCGGCGGAGCGCCACCGGTGGCCAGCAGGGCGTTGATCACGTCCTCGGCATCGGCGGGCTTGCTCAGGTAGTCGACCGCCCCGAGCTTCACCGCCGTCACCGCCGTGGCGATGTTGCCGTAGCCGGTCAGCACGACGACGCGCGCCTCGGGCCGCCGGGTGTGCAGCGCCCCGACCACGTCGAGGCCGTTGCCGTCCTCGAGGCGAAGGTCGATCACCGCATAGGCGGGTGGCGCATCCTCGACGGCGGCGAGGCCGCCGACGACCGTATCGGCAATCCGCACGTCGAAGCCGCGCTTCTGCATCGCCCGCTCGAGGCGGGTGAGGAAGGTCTTGTCGTCATCGACAAGCAGCAGGCTTCTATCGGCCGCAAGGAGTTCATCGACAGTGCTCATTGCCGCCCCATGTAAGGGGTTTGGGCGCAAAGGTCAAAAGGTCGCAGGAATCCTGCCTCATTTTTGCTCAAAGGCCCGCCGCGGCCAGATCAGGCGGACCCGCGCGTGCCCGTGTGCCGCCTCGTTCTCGAAGCTCAGCCGCGCCCCGGTGCGCTCGAGCAGGGTCTTGGCGATGAAGATGCCCAGCCCCAGCCCGCCGGGCTCGCCGGTCTCGGCCGAGCGCGGACGGCTGGTCAGGTAGGGTTCGCCGAGCCGGGCCACGAGGTCCGGCGGAAAGCCCGGACCGTCATCGGTGATAGTGATGGTCAGCGCCACCCGATCCCAGCTCGCCTCGATCAGCACCGCCTTCTGCGCGAACTGCGCCGCGTTCTCGATCAGGTTGCCCAGCCCGTAGAGCAGGCCCGCCGAGCGCTCGATCACCGGCTCCTCGCCCGCCGCCTTGTCGGTGCGGATCGAGATGGTCTTGCCGCGACCGGCCAGCGGCTGCACCACCTCGGCGAGCAGGGCGCCGAGCGGCACGGCGGCGAACGGGTCGCCCGGCGAATCGCGCAGGCTGCGCAGCTTGCCCAGGATGACGCGGCAGCGGGCCGCCTGCGACATGATCAGCTCGACATCCTCGCGCACGGGTCCCTCGGGCACCTCGTCGCGGATTTCGCGGGCGGCGAGCGCGATGGTCGAGAGCGGCGTGCCCAGCTCGTGCGCCGCCGCCGCCGCCAGCCCGTCGAGGGCGCTGAGTTGCTCGTGCCGCGACAGCGCCAGTTCGGTGGCCGCCAGCGCGTCCGCCAGCTGCCGCGCCTCGTGCGCCACCCGGTTTGTATAGGCGGCAATGAAGGTCACTCCGCAGATGAGGCTGACCCAGATGCCGATGACGTAGACCCGGTCGAAGCTGAGCTTCTCTCCCGGTCGCCAGGGCAGGTCGAGGTGGAACACCGCCAGCCCGGAGGCCAGCACCGCGGCGAGTCCGGCCAGCATCAGGGTCGAACGCTGCGGCAGGGTCGTCGCCGAGACCGACACCGGCGCGAGCAGCAGCAGCGAGAACGGGTTTTCCAGCCCGCCCGTCAGCGCCAGCAGCCCGCCGAGCTGGCACAGGTCCCAGGCGAGCTGCAGCGTCGCGATCGCTGGAGACGGGCGGTGGGCCTCGCCCAGCCGCAGCGACAGCCACAGGTTGAGCCCGATCGAGAGCCCGATCAGCAGCAGGCATTCGAGCAGCGGCAGGGGATAGCCCAGCCCGAACTGCACGAACAGCACGCCCAGCGCCTGCCCGCTGATCGCCAGCCACCGCAGCCCGACCAGCGTGCCGAGCCGCAGCGGGCGCCAGTTGCCCGGCAGCAGGGCGCCCGCCGGGGTCGTGGGGTTCATGTCGGTCAAGTCTCGCCCCTCCGCGTTGCCGGCTGTGTCGTCGGCATGGGAAACCTAGCATGGCATTTCAAGGGCAAAAATCCGTGATCGGCGCGCTTGACCCCCCGTCCGACGGGACCACATCCCCCCTGTTCGTGACTGGGAGACAAGTCCATGCATACAGCGATTATCAAACCGCAATGGAGCCCGCTGACCATCGCCTTGATGGTCCTGGGCTTCGTCATCTTCTGGCCGCTGGGCCTTGCGATGCTCGCCTACATCCTGTGGGGCGAGCTGTTCGGAGGCTCCTCGGACAAGGCGGAACGGTTCGTCAGCCGTTCCCGAGCCTGGGCGGAGAACTGCTCGAAAGGCCATGCCTTCCGGCATGGCGGCTACCACTCGGCGAGCGGCAATGCCGCCTTCGACGAGTATCGGGCCGAGCAGTTGAAGCGCCTCGAAGAGGAGCGCAGGCGCCTCGACGGGGAGATCCACGCCTTCCACGAGTACATGCGGAACCTCCGCATGGCCCGGGATCGCGAGGAGTTCGACCGCTTCATGCGCGACCGCAACGGCAATCGCCCCAACTATGGCGACGGCAGCGGGACCAATGCCTAACGGCATACCCCGTATGACTCCTGACGACTGCGCCTCCCCTCGGGGAGGCGCTTTTTTTGTCCGCCGAAGGGCGAATCGGCGATGATCGCCGGATGAATTTTCTCTTCCCCGCGAGGATCCCCGAACGCTGCGCTCTCGTTGTCGAGGGCCGGCGGGTCGAGATCGTGGTCAAGGTCAGCACCAGGGCCCGCAGTTACCGGTTGAGCGTGCCGCACCATGGCGCCCCCGTTCTCACCCTGCCCAGCACGGGGCGCTGGACGGAAGCCGAGGCGTTCCTCCGCCGCCACGAGGGCTGGCTTGCCGCCCGCCTCCGGCGGAGCGCTCCGCGGACCCCCTTTGCCGACGGCGAGCAGGTACCGCTGCGCGGCACGGTGCATCGTATCCACGCCACCGGGCGGCTGCGCGGACGAGTGGAGGTCTCCGAGATCGACGGCGAACTGTCGCTGCTCGTTCCCGGCGAGGCGGCGCACCTGGCGCGGCGCCTCACCGAGTGGCTGAAGACCGAGGCGGCGGTCGATCTGGTGGCGCGCTCAGCCGTTCATGCCCAGACCCTGGGCGTCACGGTGCGGTCGGTGGCGATGCGCAGCCAGTCGACGCGATGGGGCTCGTGCTCCTCCACCGGCCGGCTCAACTACAACTGGCGGCTGGTCCTCGCGCCGCCCTTCGTGCTCGACTATGTCGCCGCGCACGAGGTGGCGCACCTCGTCCACATGAACCACTCGCCGCGCTTCTGGAAGACCGTCGAGCACGCCCTCCCCGACATGGCGCGTGGTCGTGCCTGGCTGAAGGCGCATGGCAGGCTGCTGATGGGCTACGGCCTGGAATAGGCCCCCGAGGCTTCAGCCCCCGCCGAAGATCTCGCCGAGCAGATCGACCAGCGTGCGCTTGGGCCGCTCCGCCGCCGGCTGCTCCATCGGCTGCAACCCGTTCTGGTCGAAGCCGGGCTGGCTCGAGGCGCCCGGCAGGTCCGCCACCGGGATGCCCTCGTGCGCCTTGGCCATGAACTGGCTCCAGATCTCGACCGGCACGTTGCCGCCCGAGAGCTTGGTCCCCACGTCGTCGTCATTGCCGAGCCAGACGCCGGCAACCATGCGTGAGGTATAGCCGACGAACAGCGCGTCGCGGGCCTTCTGGCTGGTGCCGGTCTTGCCGGCCATGGGCCAGCCGTTGAGCTGGGCCCGCTTGCCGGTGCCGATCTCGACCGCGGCATGCAGCATGTCGTTCATCTCGGCGACGATGTTGGGTTCGATCACCCGCCCCGGTCCGGCCGGCACGGCGTCGTAGAGCACCTTGCCCTCCCGCGTCTCGATCCGGGTGATGACGCTGGCGATCACCCCGATGCCGCCATTGGCGAACGGGGCGTAGCCGGCGGTCAGTTCCAGCAGCGATACTTCCTGGGTGCCCAGCGCGATCGAGGGCACGGCCATCAGCGGGGAAGAAATGCCCATCCGCATCGCCGCCTCGACCACCTTGTCCGGACCGACATCGTTGGCGAGCAGCGCCGCGACGGTGTTGCGCGACAGCGCCAGCGCCTGCCGCAGCGTCATCTGCCCCAGATACTTGCCGTCGGCGTTCTCCGGCGACCAGCCGCCGATGTCGATCGGATTGTCGTCGGCCACCGTGTCGGGGGTGTAGCCCTTCTCCATGCCGGCCAGGTAGACGAACGGCTTGAAGGTCGAGCCCGGCTGCCGGCGCGCCGTTACGGCGCGGTTGTACTGGCTCTGCTGGTAGTCGACCCCGCCCACGAGGGCGCGCACCGCGCCATCGACATCCATGGCGACCAGCGCCCCCTGGCTGAAGCCCTTCTCGGCCCCATGCGCCGCCACCGCTTCCTTGATGACGAACTCGGCTTCCTTCTGCAGGTCCCAGTTGATCGTGGTGTGGACGACGACGTCTTCGTTGACCTCGCCCAGATAGGCGGTCATCAGGCTCTCGACCCAGTCGGCGACATAGGATTCCGAGCCCACCACCTTGGTGCGGATGGTCTGCGAGGGGTCGATGGCCGCGGCCTTGGCTTCGGCGGCGCTGATATAGCCCTCCTTGGCCATGGCGGCGAGCACCAGCGACTGCCGGGCCTTGACCCGCGCCGGGTCGCCCTTGGGATTGAGCCGCGAGGGCGCCTGCAGCGAGCCGGCAAAGATCGCAGCCTCGCTCAGCGACAGGTTGCGTGCCGACTTGCCGAAATAGAACTGGCTGGCCGCCTCGATGCCGTACTTCTCGTGTCCGAAATTCACCCGGTTGAGATAGAGTTCGAGGATCTCGTCCTTGCTGTAGGTCTGCTCGAGCCAGACGGCGAGCACCATTTCCTGCACCTTGCGCCCCAGCGTCTGGTCGGGGGTGAGGAAGAGGTTCTTGGCGACCTGCTGCGTGATGGTCGAGGCGCCACGCGTCACCTCGCCGGCCTTGACGCTCTCGAGCGCCACCGAGACGAGGCCGAGCACGTCGACGCCGAAATGCTCCTTGAAGCGGCGATCCTCGATGGCGATGAAGGCCGCCGGCACATAATAGGGCAGTTCGTGCAGCGAGATCGCCTCGCCGCCCGACTTGCCGCGGTTGGAGATCAGCTGGCCATCGGCCGCGACGATGCGGATATTGGCGGCGCGATCCGGTACTTTCCAGGTGTCGGCGGAGGGCAGCTGCACGGCGAAATAGACGATCACCGCGCCGACCGCGAGCGCTCCCCACAGGCCCAGGATGAAGGCCCAGGAGATCAGCTTCCAGACGATGCGTCCCAGCGTCAGCGGTTCGCGCTGGCGCCGGCTGCGGGACGTCTTGGTCCTGCCGCGCTGCGGTGCCTTGCGCCTGCGCCCGGGACGCTCGTCCTCGACCCGCACCTCGTCGTCGGCATCGGCAAAGCCCGGTTCGATCCGCGCCCCCCGGGCCGGCTTGCGCGTGGCTGCCTTGCCCGCCGCCTTGCCCTTGCGGGCGCGCGCCGTCCTGGGCGTAGCCCCGACCCGATCGTCCGGCGAGATGTGGAAGTCCATGAACAGGGCCCCGGCATTCTTCTTGCGCATGGCGTCGATCCGGTGCGGTTGCCCATCCTGGGGACGCAGCGGATACCCATCGGGCGGTCCGACCGTCACGCCGCGGCAGCCCGGAAATCCAGGCCCTCCGCCAGCGCGGTCCCTCTCGCTATCGAAGCTAAATGTGGCCGGTTTATGTGGGCTTAAGCGGCCTGGTTAAGGGTGTTGCGCGCGGGAGACAGGGGCGGTCCGGCAGGATCGGTTCACGCCCTGCGTCGCAACGTTCCGGTGAGCATCACAGCCGTAGCCAGCGTGTTGGCAACCGTGCCGTACTTGCGGACATTGGTATGCAGCAGATTGAGCCGACGGTCGTCCTCGTCGGTGTCGACGACGATTTCATAGTCGATCGAGAGGATCAGCGGCGGCGCATCCTGACGCGTGGCGGAGAGGCTGACTTCGACACCCCTGAGTGCGAACGAGATCATTGGCGACACCCGTTCGATCCCCTTCATGATGCAGCCCGCAAGCGCCGCCAGCAGCAGTTCGGTGGGGTTGAACAGGTCCTCGCGCCCGGCCGGGTCGGTGTCGATCTCGACGGCTGCCTGCTTGGCGCGGGCCAGCCCGCCATGCGGCCCGACCCGCTCCGCCGTCACCCTGTAGGTCTGCATCGATCACTCCCGCTGGAGATCGTTCGATGCCATAGGCGGCGGGCGTCGCCTTGATCGGTGTCAAGCGACGGGCTTGCGGCGCCTACTTCTGGTCCCAGCCCACCACCACTCCGTCCTCGAGCGTGACCTTGTCGCGAAACCGGTTCTTGGCGCTCTGCTTGTACTTGTAGATCTCGCGGGTCTTGGTCTTGAGCACCTTCTGCTCGATCGCGGCGGGCTCGCCCCAGGACTCGCGCAGCTGCTCGGCCGTCATCCCCTGCCAGATGGTCTGGGTCAGGATGGCGGTGACGAGCTGGTCGTCGCCATACTTGGCCATCAGCCGCGCGTAGCGGCTGCGCCTCGCCAGCGCACGGGCGACGAACCACAATACGCCGAGGGCGATGACGACGAGGATGGCGGCAACGACCCACTCCATGTGGCCGCCCCCTAGACGTCGAGATTGGCGACGCTCAGGGCGTTGTCCTGGATGAAGTCGCGCCGCGGCTCGACCAGGTCGCCCATCAGCTCCGAGAACAGCCGGTCATGATCGTCGCTGTCCTTGATCTGCACCTGCAGCAGCGTGCGGGCATTGGGATCGAGCGTGGTTTCCCACAGCTGCTCGGGGTTCATCTCGCCAAGGCCCTTGTAGCGCTGCAGCGACACGCCCTTGCGGCCGGCCGCGCCGATGGCGGCGAACAGCGAGCTCGGCCCGTAGATCGGCGTGGTCACGTCCTTGCGGACCAGCGACGCGACGCCGCCATAGAGATCGGCCAGCTTCTCGACGGTCTGGCGGATCTTGCGCGCGTCGGCGCTGGCGAGCAGTTGCGCATCGATCGCATGCGCCTCCGTGACGCCGCGGATGGTGCGGGTGAACACCAGCCCGCCCTGGCCGTCCGTCCGGCCTTGCCAGCCGCGTTCCACCTCGTCGGCGAGCCGGTCGAGCCGGCGCACCACGCGCTCGATCACCGTCTGCACCCGCTCGGCATCGAGCAGGGCCTCGGCATCGAGCCCGCCCACGATCGCCGCCTGCTCGATCAGCGAGCGGTTGTAGCGGGTGTTGAGACCGTCGATGGCATGCACGATGTCGCGCGCCTGCCGGACGATGGCGAGGAGGTCCTCGCCGGCATGGGCGACGCCGTCGCGCGTCGTCAGCACCGCCTCGTCGCTGCCCGAGTTGATCAGGTAGTCCTCGAGGCTGCGCTCGTCCTTGAGGTACTGCTCGGATTGGCCGCGCTTCACCTTGTACAGCGGCGGCTGGGCGATATAGACGTGCCCGCGGTCGATCAGTTCGCGCATCTGCCGGTAGAAGAAGGTCAGCAGCAGCGTGCGGATGTGGGCGCCGTCGACGTCGGCATCCGTCATGATGATGATCTTGTGGTACCTGAGCTTGTCGGCGTTGAACTCCTCGCGCCCGATCGAGGTGCCGAGCGCCATCACCAGGTTGCCGATCTGCTCGGACCCCAGCATGCGGTCGAAGCGGGCCCGCTCGACATTGAGGATCTTGCCACGCAGCGGCAGCACCGCCTGGTTGCCGCGATCGCGTCCCTGCGTCGCCGAGCCGCCGGCCGAATCGCCCTCGACGAGGAACAGCTCGGACTTGGCCGGGTCGCGCTCGGAGCAATCCTTGAGCTTGCCGGCGAGGAAGTTGACGTCCAGTGCCGACTTGCGCCGGGTGAGCTCGCGCGCCTTGCGGGCCGCCTCGCGGGCGGCCGCCGCCTCGGCCACCTTGCCGACCACGGTCTTGGCCTCGGCCGGATGCTCCTCGAGCCATTGCTGCAGCTTGTCGTTGACCCCGTTCTCGACCACCGGCCGCACCTCGGAGGAGACCAGCTTGTCCTTGGTCTGGCTCGAGAATTTCGGATCGGGCACCTTCACCGAGAGCACGCAGGTCAGCCCCTCGCGGGTATCGTCACCGGACAACTCGACCTTCTCGCGCTTGAGGATGCCGCTCTCGTCGGCATAGCGGGTGATCTGCCGGGTCAGCGCGGCCCGCAGCCCGGCGAGGTGGGTGCCGCCATCGCGCTGCGGGATGTTGTTGGTGAAGCACAGCACGTTCTCGTGGTAGCTGTCGTTCCACCACATGGCGACTTCCACCGTGATGCCGTCCTTTTCCGAGCGGAGCAGGATCGGGTCGGCGATCAGCGGGGTCTTGGCATTGTCGAGGTAGCGCACGAAGGCCTCGAGGCCGCCTTCGTAGTGCAGTTCCACCTCCACCGGCTCGGGGTGGCGGAGATCCTTGAGCAGGATGCGCACGCCGGAATTGAGGAAGGCCAGCTCGCGCAGCCGGTGCTCCAGCGTCTTGAAGTCGAACTCGGTGCGCGTGAAGGTCTGCGTCGAGGGCAGGAACGTCGTCTCCGTGCCCGAGCGGCCCTCATAGGTGCCCGGCCGCCGGTCGGGGACATAGCTGCCCGTCACCCTGAGCGGCGCATCGGCATCGCCATGGGTGAAGCTCATCTCGTGGATCCTGCCGTCGCGGCGGACCTTGAGCTTCAGCGAGGTGGAGAGCGCATTCACCACCGACACGCCGACGCCATGCAGCCCGCCCGAGACCTTGTAGGAATTCTGGTCGAACTTGCCGCCGGCATGCAGCTGGGTCATCACCACCTCGACCGTCGAGATGCCTTCGGTGGGATGGATGTCGGTCGGGATGCCGCGGCCATTGTCGATCACCGTCACCGAACCGTCGGCATTAAGCTGCACGGTGACGAGGTCGGCATGACCGGCCAGCGCCTCGTCGATGGAATTGTCCACCACCTCGTAGACCATGTGGTGCAGGCCCGAGCCATCGTCGGTATCGCCGATATACATGCCGGGCCGCTTGCGCACCGCGTCGAGGCCCTTGAGGACCTTGATGGAGTCGGCGCCGTATTCGCTGGGATCGTAGGGGGTCTCGGAGGTGCTCAAGGGGGGTCCCGAATCAGGTCAGCAGGTCCGCTCGCAATGCTCTAGCGGATGGGGTTCGGATAAAGAAGAGAAATGGCTGTTTCGAGCCCGTTTTGCAAGGCTTTGACCGCGGCGGCGAGGCCTCGCCCCAAGCCGGCCGCCGGGTCACCCGGCGAGGGCCGGTGCCCATCCCGAGGCCCTTCGGCCGGGGAGGGGATGGCGCACCCTCACGCCTCCGCCGCCAGCCGCCCGTCCCTGACCGTGACCCGCTGCGCGTCTCCCCCCAGGGCCTCGAACAGCATCGGATCGGTGCCGGTCATGAAGCACTGCGTGCCGAGCGCAGCGAGCGCGGCGAACAGCGCCGCCCGGCGCCCCGGATCGAGATGGGCGGCGATCTCGTCGAGCAGCAGGAACGGCGCGATGCCGGTGGTGCGGGCCGTAAGCCGGGCCTGCGCCAGGATCAGCCCGATCAGCAGCGCCTTCTGCTCGCCGGTCGAGCCGAGCGCCGCCGGCATCTGCTTTTGCGCGTGGGTGATCTCGAGGTCGACGCGGTGCGGCCCGGTCAAGGTGCGCCCGGCCGCCCGGTCCTGCCGGCGGGATCCGGCCCAGAGCCAGCGCAGGTCCTCCTCGAACCCGGCCGAGGAATCGGGCACCGCCCGGTCGGCGAACAGCGGCGTCAGCGCCAGCTGCGCCGCCGGGAAATCGCCGCCGCCCTGCGCCGCCAGCCCCTGCAGGTCGGCGAGGCTGTCGGCGCGGGCGAAGTGGATGGCGGCGGCGAGCGTCGCCATCTGCGCCTCGACGGCATCGAGCCAGCGCGGATCGCCATCCTCCTCGATCAGCCGGTTCCGCTGCCGCATTGCCTTGTCGTAGTCGGCAACCGTGGCGGCGTGGCCGGGGATCAGCGTCGTCACCAGCCGGTCGAGGAACCGTCGCCGGTCACCGGCCGGACCGGTGAACAATCCGTCCATCGCCGGGGTCAGCCACAGCACGCGCAGGTACTGGCTCATCTCCTCGACGGTGCGCGCATTGGCGCCGTTGATCCGGACCCGGCGGCCGCCGTCGGGGCCGCCGGCGCCGGTGCCGATATCGACCGGTCCCGCCGCGCTCTCCACCGTCACCGCCACCGCCCACGGCCCTTCCGAGCCCTGCGCCGCCACCTCCTCGAAGCTCGCGCCGCGCAGACCCCGCCCCGGCGCCAGCAGCGAGATGGCCTCGAGCAGGTTGGTCTTGCCGGCGCCATTGGGCCCGACCAGCACCAGGTGACGCCCGTCGAGGTCGAGCGCCGCGGAGGCGTAGTTGCGGAACTGGCTGAGGCGGAGCCGGGAAATGTGACGGGAGGGGATCAACCGGTGAATGGTGACTTGTGAATGGTGAATGGCGTGTCGGGATCCAACCCCGCTCACCATTAACCATTCACCATTCACGCCTCCCTAGACCCGCATCGGCATCAGCACGTACAGCGCCTTGGCCTCGCCGTCCTCGCGCACCAGCGTGGGCGAGCCGGCGTCGTTGAACAGGAATACCGCGTTCTCCGAGCGGATCTGGCCGATGATGTCGAGCAGGTACCGGGCATTGAAGCCGATTTCGAAGCTCTCGGGCTCGAACTCCACGGCAAGTTCCTCGCTCGCCGTGCCGTGGTCGGGATTGGTGACGCTGAGCTCGAGCTGGCCTTCCTTCATGCTGAGCTTGACCGCCTTGCCGCCGCGCTCGGACGCGATGGTCGAGACGCGATCGACGGCAGTGGCGAAGCTCGCCTTGTCGACGTTCATCTGCTTGTCGTTGTTCTTGGGAGTCACCCGCTCGTAGTCGGGGAAGGTGCCCTCGATCAGCTTGCTGAGCAGCACCACCCCACCCAGCGTGAAGCGGATCTTGGTGTCGGACACCTCCACCGCGACGTCGCCTTCGGCCCCTTCGAGGAGCTTCTGCACCTCCGACACGGTCTTTTTGGGGATGATGATGCCCGGCATGCCCCGGGCGCCGGCCGGTGCCGCGGCTTCGGCCCGCGCCATGCGATGGCCGTCGGTCGCCACGGCGCGCAGCGTCGGCTCGCCGCCCACCTCGAGCGTGTGCAGGTAGATGCCGTTCAGGTAGTAGCGCGTCTCCTCGTTGGAGATGGCGAATTGGGTGCGCTCGATCAGTTCCCGCAGCGTCGTCGCGGCAATCTCGAAGCTGTGGGTGAAGCTGCCCGACTTGAGGTCCGGGAAGCTGTCGGGCGACAGGCAGGCCAGGTGGAAGCGCGAGCGGCCCGAACTGACCAGCAACTGCTCCGAGCCTTCGTTCTCGAGCCGCACCTCGGCACCGTCGGCGAGCTTGCGCACGATCTCGTACAGCGTGTGCGCCGGCACCGTCGTGGTTCCGGCGGTGCCCACCATCGCCGGCACGCTCTCGGTCACCTCGATGTCGAGGTCGGTGGCCCTGAGATCCAGCCGCCCGTCCTGCGCCTTGAGCAGGACATTGGCGAGGATGGGGTAGGTGTTGCGGCGCTCCACGACGCGATGCACATGGCCCAGCGACTTGAGCAGATGGTTGCGCTCGAGAGTGACTTTCATAACAGCAGAACCCCTAGGCGGACCGGCGAGAGCCCGGAAAACCGGGCTGCGACCTTGGCAATTCAAGGCGCAAAAGGCAAGTGCGCGGAGCACCGAGGCGCCCGCGTTCCCCAACTGGCGCAGCGGCCCGAACTAGCGTTCGGCGCCGGCGTTCAGTCTCCGCTCCATCGCCGCCAGCCGCCGCTCCGAGTCCTGGGCATCCAGTCGCCTCAGCATCTGGTACCAGGCCTCGTCGGCCGGTTGCGGCTCGGGTATCGAACGAGCCCTTGGATCGAGCCGCTTGAGACCCGACCGGATACGCAACAGCAAACGCGGTGTGACCACGCGCATACTCCGACACAACTACTCACTACGGCCCAAAGGGGCCACGCTACGCACTTGGACGGCTCACACTCCGCCCGTCCGGCGGTACTATCGGTCCCCGCCGACAGGGCGGGGGAAAACTGTCGGGAGCGATACGCCTCCCGGTTGGCGGTGCCCCGGCCCTTCGGCCGCAGGTTATCCGGCGCGGCCGTCGGCTACTCCTCCAGCAGGCGCTTCAGCAATTCGATCTCCTGGGCGAGGTCGCCGTCATCCTTGATCATCTGCTCCACCTTGCGCACCGAGTGCAGCACCGTGGTGTGGTCGCGGCCGCCGAAGCGCCGGCCGATCTCGGGCAACGAACGCGAGGTCAGCGACTTGGCGAGGTACATGGCAATCTGGCGCGGGCGCACCACGTCGCGCGACCGGCGGGAACTGAGCAGGTCGTTGCGCGGCACCTTGTAGTGGCGCGACACGATTCGCAGGATATCCTCGATGCGGACGCGCCGCGCATCGCGCTGCCGGACCAGGTCGGCGAGCGTCCGCTCGGCCATGGCGACGCTGATCGGCTCCTTGGTCAGCTGGTTGGCCGCCAGCAGCCGGTTGACCGCGCCATCGAGGTCGCGGCCGTGGCTGACCACGACGCGCGCCACGTAGTCCACCACCGCCGGGGCGAAATGGGCTTCGGCGAAGCGCTGGCTCGCCTGCTCGGCCCGCCGCGTCACGATGGCGCGACGGAGGTCGAGGTCGAAGGCGTTGATCGGCACCACCAGCCCGCCCGAAAGGCGCGAGCGCACGCGCTCGTCGAGCATCTCGAGGTCGCGCGGCGGAGCGTCGCCGGCCACCACCACCTGCTTGGCGCCGGTCAGCAGCGTCCCCAGCGTATGGCCGAACTCGGTGGCCGACTTGCCCTGCAGGAACTGCATGTCGTCGATCAGCAGCAGGTCCACCCGCCGCAGCCACTCCTTGAAGGCCAGCGCCGATTGGCGCTGCACGGCGGTGATGAAGTGATACATGAAATGGTCGGCGGTGAGGTAGACCACGCTGCGCCCCGGCTCGTTGGCGCCGGCCGCCCAGGCGATGGCATTGAGCAGGTGCGACTTACCCAGCCCGACGCTCGAGTGGATATAGACCGGGTTGAAGCTCACCGTGTTGTTGGCCACGGCATGGGCCACCTGCCGGGCGACCTGCAGCGCCATCTCGTTGGACTGGCCGGAAACGAATGTCTCGAAGGTCATTTTCGGGTCGAGCGCACCACCCGCCAGCGCATCGCCGCGCGGCGCCGACTCGCGGGCCGGACGGGCGCTGGCCGGTGCCGCCGCCGGCGCTTCCGGCTCACCGGCTTCCGCCGGCGGCTCGACCTGCTGCAGGCGCGGCCGGGCCTGGCCATTGACCCGCACCGTGAAGTGCAGCCGGCCCAGTTCCGGCACCTCGATGCGGAAGGCATCGAGGATCTTCTGCGCATAGTTGGACTGCACCCAGGAACACAGGAACCGCGTCGGCACCGACAGGTGCGCCACGTCGTCGACGATCTCCTCGAGCTCGAGGCGCGCGAACCAGGAATTGAACACGTCCTCGCCGACGGCTGCACGGAGCCGGGCGCGGACACGCTGGAAGACTTCGGAGGCCGGCACCGGCTTGCCGTCGCTGTTCATCACGAAATCCTCCCTGTCGATGCCCTGTAGTTCCATGCTCCTTGTCAGAGGTCCGCTTCTGTTCAGTCCGGCTCGCCCCGCCGCCGCGTGAATGGCCATCGTCTAGTTGCCCCAATCCGTTCTATCCGCCATGCCACCGCGAGGCATGGCTCCGCCTGTCCCGTCCGTCCGTTCCTGCGGACAAACTCTCACCGCCGCGAACTGATGTCGCGGTTGGTCTACTCACTGTTTTACTTGATCCTGGCCGCCCGTCCGGGCCCAGGCGCCGCCCTTGCTAGAAGGACGAGAGACTAACTGCTACAGCCGCCAATCCACAGTTCCATGAAGCGTCGACGGAATACTTCACCCCGAAAACGACAATTTACGGGGCACTTCCCGAGTCCGCATTCACATTGCACCGGCCGCTCGTTCCCCGGTTCTGATGCCATCTGTCCCGAGCGACCGAGGTCATTCTAGACAGCCGGATTTGGGCAGGCAACCAGCCTTTTTCGCACGGGGGGGCTTGACTCCCGAGTGGCGGAAAATCCTTTCGCGGGTCCGATCCGGACCCCGAAAACCAAGCGGCTGTGACTCAATGGGGAATCGAGGCTTTGCTTGGCTTTTTCCGGTCGCAGATTGGGCGGAGGGGTGGCGTTCTTTGGGCGCCCGAGGGGCAAGAATTTGCGGGCGCGAGGCTGCCGAAAGGCCTGCGGGAGCGGGCCTTCCGGCGGACTGCGAGTCCGTGGCCAACTGTCGCAAAGCTGTCACACTGTGCCGTCGCGCGGCAAACAAAAAGGCCCCCGCGAGGGGGCCTCCGCAACCATGCCTGTCGTGCAGGTCAGGCCTGCAGCGCCTTCACCCGGTTGTTGAGACGGCTGACCTTGCGGGCCGCCACATTGGCGTGGACGATGCCCTTCTGCGCGGCGCGGACGATCTCGGGCTCGGCGGCCTTCAGCGCGTCCATGGCCACCTTGTGGTCACCGGCGGTGATCGCTTCCTCGACCTTGCGTACGAAGGTGCGCATGCGCGAACGGCGCGACTTGTTCACGGCGGTCCGCGCGGCGATCTTGCGGGTGGCCTTCTTGGCGGAGGGCGTATTGGCCATCAATTCCTCTTTGGCGCTTCACCCCACATGCGCCGGCTTCGGCGACCCGAGGAGTGATGAAATGAAAGCGGCGGCAACGGGGGCCGCCAAGGTCGGCGCTGTATAGTCGCGATGTCCGGAGCCGTCAACTGGATTCCCCCGCCCTCAGCGCTGGCACTCGGGACAGAAGAAGCTCGACCGCCCGGACTGGACGATGCGCCGGATCGTGCCGCTGCAGCCCGGGGTGGCGCAGGGCTCGCCCTCGCGGTCGTAGACGGCGAAGCGGTGCTGGAAATAGCCGCTTGCCCCATCGGCGGCACGGAAGTCCCTGAGCGTCGAGCCGCCGGCCTCGATCGCCTCGGCGAGCACGGCGCGCACGCTGTCGGCGAGATCCTCGAGCCGTCGCGAGGGCGCCCCGGATTTCAGCACCAGCCTTCCGGCCGGCACGTCGGGCCGGATGCGGGCCCGGTGCAGCGCCTCGCTCACGTAGATGTTGCCGAGCCCCGCGACGACCCGCTGGTCGAGCAGCGCAGCCTTCATCGGCGCCGTCCTGCCGCGGAAGCGGATGGCCATCTCGGCGGCGCTGAAGGTGTTGGAGAGCGGCTCGGGGCCGAGATCGCTGAGGTGGCTGCAGGCCGCTTCGTCCGTGAACAGGTCCATGAAGCCGAAGCGGCGCGCATCGGTGTAGACGAGTCGCAGCGGCCCGTGCCCGGGGTGGCTGAGCGTCACGATCAGGTGGTCGTGCCGGGTGCCCGTGGCCGGCTCGTGGTAGCGCGAGGGTTCCTCGAGGTGGAACGTCTCGAACCGGTAGCTGCCGGTCATGCCCAGGTGGCTGAGCCAGGTCGCCCCGCTCGACAGCCGGAACAGCAGGTACTTGGCGCGCCGGTCGGTGCGGGTGATGGTCTGCCCCTCGAGCGCCGCCTTGAACCCGGCCGGAAACGGAAAGCGCAGGTCCGCCCGCCGGAGCGTCACCTCCTCGATCCGCGCGCCGCTCACGTAGGGATCGAGGCCGCGCCGCACGGTTTCGACTTCGGGCAGTTCCGGCATGGGCGCTCCTTGTTCAGCCCGCGATATGTGGCGGACGCGCCGGCGCCACGCAAGCGGGCCGATGTCGGGGGCGCTCCGCCGCGGCCCCATCGCCGCAACCATGCGCGCGCGTGAAGCATGGCAACCGCGACCCCGCTCCGCTATAAGGCCGGCCAATCGGGAGACCCTGCCATGGGCGAGACCACGCATTTCGGCGAACAGACCGTGCCGCTCGAGGCCAAGCAGGGACTGGTCAACGACGTCTTCCATCGCGTCGCCGATCGCTACGACCTGATGAACGACCTGATGAGCGGCGGCGTCCACCGGCTGTGGAAGGATGCCATGGTGGCGCGGCTGGCGCCACCCAAGCAGGGCGGCACGCCTTACCGCGTGCTCGACATGGCCGGCGGCACCGGCGACATTGCCGAGCGCATCGTCAATGCCTCGGTCGGCTTTGCCGAGGTCACCGTCTCCGACATCAACACTGACATGCTACGCGTCGGCGAAGAAAGGGCCCGGGGCTGGCGCTTTCCGGCGCAGGCACGGTTCGTCGAGGCCAATGCGGAGGCGCTGCCCTTCGCCGACGAGAGCTTCGACGCCTATACCATCGCCTTCGGCATCCGCAACGTGCCGCGCATCGAACTGGCCCTCGCCGAGGCCTTCCGCGTGCTCAGGCGCGGCGGGCGCTTCCTCTGCCTCGAGTTCAGCCAGGTCGACACGCCGGTGCTCGAAGATGTCTACCGGGTCTTCTCCGACCGCGTGATCCCGCCGATCGGGCGGGCCGTCACCGGCGATGCCCAGCCCTACCAGTATCTGGTCGAGTCGATCCGCAAGTTCCCCACGGCGGAGCACTTCGCCCGCATGATCGGCGCCGCCGGCTTCCGGCGCGTCACCCACACCCCGTTCTCCGGCAATGTCGCGGCGCTGCACGCCGCCTGGAAGCTCTGAGCCGATGAGTCTTGCCGCCTACTTCCGGCTGCTGCGCACCGGCTTCGTGCTGGCCCGCGAGGGCGCGCTCGCCATCATGGACAGCCCCGCACTGCCGCCGGTGCTCAAGGCCGGCATCCGGCTCGGCCGCATCCTCGAGCGGCCCGAGGTGCGCCGGTCCGGCCGGGTCGAGCGCCTGACGCGGGCGCTCAACCGGCTCGGCCCGACCTATGTCAAGTTCGGCCAGACCCTCGCCACCCGTCCGGACATCGTCGGCGCCGCCGTCGCGGCCGACCTCGCGGTGCTGCAGGACAAGATGGAGCCGTTCGATCCGGCCCTCGTTCCCGGCATCCTCGCCGAGGCCCTGGGGACGAAGGCCGCGCAGCTGGTCGAGCTGTCCCCGCCGGTCGCCGCGGCCTCGATCGCGCAGGTGCACAAGGCCGTGCTGGCCGACGACGGCGGGCGCCGCACCGTCGCCGTCAAGGTTCTCCGCCCGGGCGTCGAAGAGCGGTTCCGCGCCGATATCGAGAGCCAGTATGCCGGCGCGCGGCTCGCCGAGACGCTGGTGCCCTCGCTGCGGCGGCTGCGGCCCGTCGACGTGGTGGCCACCCTCGACCGCTCGGCCCGCCTCGAACTCGACCTCAGGATGGAGGCGGCCGCCATCTCGCAGTTCGCCGACAACATCAAGGGCGATACCGGCTTCGCCATTCCGACCGTGCACTGGGACCACACCGCCCAGAACGTGCTCACCACCAGCTGGATCGATGCCGTGCCGGTGCGCGACAACGCGTTGCTCGAGGCCGCCGGCATCGACCGCAAGGCGCTGGCCGCCAACCTGCTGCAGTCCTTCCTGCGCCACGCCATCCGCGACGGCTTCTTCCATGCCGACCTGCACCCCGGCAACCTGTTCGCCGACCCCGCGACCAACGGTATCGTGGCCGTCGATTTCGGCATCATGGGGCGGCTGTCCCGGCACGAGCGGCGCTTCCTCGCCGATATCCTCTACGGCTTCATCACCCGGGACTACCGCCGGATCGCCGAGCGGCACTTCGAGATCGGCTACGTGCCGCGCCACCAGTCGGTGGACGAGTTCGCCCTGGCGCTCAGGGCCATCGGCGAGCCGCAGCATGGCCGCAACGCGGCCGACATCTCGATGGCCCGGGTCCTGGGCCAGCTGTTCACCACCACCGAACTGTTCGAGATGAAGACGCGGCCCGAGCTGATCCTGCTGCAGAAGTCCATGGTGCTGGTCGAGGGCGTGTCGCGAGCCATCGACCCCGAACTCGATATCTGGACGCTGAGCGAGCCGATCGTCGCCGACTGGCTGCGCCGCTCGGCCGGTCCGCTCGGCCGGCTCGAGGCGTTCAGGGAGCATGTCGACACCGCCGTCGAGACCTTCGGGCGCCTGCCGGCGATCGTCGACAAGGCCGAGGCCGCGCTCGACGACTACGATCGCGAGAAGCGCTCCCCGCGACGGCGCTTCGATCGCTTCATGCTGCTGGTCGGCTTCTGGCTCGGCGCGGCCGCCGCGCTGGCGCTGATCTGGCGACTGGCGGGCCTCTGAACAGAGGTTCAGGCCCCGTTCATCATCATGGCGGTACTCCGCCAGAGCGAGCTTGCAGCCCCTCGGGCCCGTCCATAGAGTTGGGCTGGGAGCAGCGGGGCAATTGTTGAGGAGATACCCATGAACCTGAAGAGTCTCGGCCGCCTGGCCGGGGTGCTGGCGCTGACCGCGGGTCTCGCCGGCTGCATCGACATGACGGCCGAGATCGAGGTGCTGTCGGAGACCACCGGCAAGGCCACCACCACCATGACCATGGGCGCCGAATTCTACCCCATGATCAAGCAGATGGCGGAATCCGGCGAGCAGTCGGCCGAAGACGGCTTCTGCGTCAACGAGAACGACGTGCTGACCGAGAACGGCGACGGCAGCGCCACCTGCACCACGGTGATCGAAGGCAAATTCGACGATCTCAAGTCGAGCGACAGCCCCAGCGAGGATGCGAGCTTCACCGTCGTCAGCCCGGGCGTCGTGCGCGTCGCCATGAAGTCCGAAGGCATGGCGAGCGAAGTCACCGAAGGCCAGGACGAGCAGACCGCGCAGATGATGAAGGCCTATTTCGACGGCCACAACATCACCATCCGCATCAAGGGCAAGAAGGTGACCGAGTCCAACATGACGGTCAGCGATGACGGCACGACGGCCGAGATCGTCATTCCGTTCCTGTCGCTGATGGATGGTACGGCTCAGCTGCCCGAGGAACTCTTCGCGGTCGTCGACACGCGGTGAGCCCGGTGGATCGGGTCGGCATCGGTCTGGTCTGGCTCGATCACGGCCGCGGCCTCGACGTGCCGCGGCAGCAATCGGTGGGTGCGGCGGGAGTGGATCTGCTCGCCGCGCTCGGATCCTCGGAGGTCCTCGCCATCGCGCCGGGCGCTCGTGCCCTCGTGCCGACCGGCATGGCCATCGCCCTGCCGGCGGGTTACGAGGGACAGGTGCGGCCGCGCTCGGGCCTTGCCGCGCGGCATGGGGTGACGGTGCTCAATTCCCCCGGGACCATCGACGCCGACTATCGCGGCGAGATCAAGGTGATCCTCGTCAACCTGGGCGAGGCGCCCTTCGAGATCCGCCGCGGCGACCGTGTTGCGCAGCTTGTGGTGGCGCCGGTGACGGCCATTCGTTTCGACCTGATGGAGACGCTCGATGCGACCGATCGCGGCAGCGGCGGCTTCGGCTCTACTGGCCGCTAGCCTCGTTCAGGTATCACCGGCGGCTGCCGGCAGCGCCGCGGCCTTCAACCCGCTCGGCTTTTCCGGCGACGGCCGCTACTTCGCCTTTGAGGAATTCGGCGTCGCGGACGGGTCCGGCTTCCCGTTTGCCAGCATCTACGTCATCGACCTGGCGGAAGATCGCTGGGCCGGCGCGCCGGTCCGGGTCACCCTCGAGGACGAGACGGCGCCGGTCGGCAGCGCCAGGATGGAGGCTCTCGCCCAGGCCGGTCCGGCGCTCGAGGCGCGACAGCTGACCGCTCCCGCCCTCACCGTGGCGCTGCATGGTGACGGCGAGCCGGTGGGCGAGGGCGGCAGCCTCACCTTCGGCCGCCCCGGATATGGCCTCGAGGGGCCGCAGGATCTCGCCACGCTCACCCTCGTCGCCACGCTGCCGCCCTATGTCGGCCCCTGCGTCACCGAATACGGTTTCGACCCCCCCGTGGGCTACCGGCTGGTGCTGTCCGCCTCGGCCGGCGAGACGGTCCTGCATGACGACGAGTCGGTTCCCGCCTCGCGCGGCTGCACCGTCGCGTACCGCCTCTATGGCGTCTTCGCCCCGGCGGGCTGGGGCTGGAACGACGCGCCCGCGGTGGTGGTGCTCTCGGTCTTCACCCAGGGTTTCGAAGGGCCGGACCGCCGCTTCGTCGCGCTGCCCCTGCCGGGTCACCCGTGAGCGCGCTCTCGCCCGACGAGATCAGGCGCTATGCCCGCCACATCGTGCTGCGCGGGGTGGGCGGCGATGGCCAGCAGAAGCTCAGGGCGGCGCGGGTGCTGGTGGTCGGCGCGGGCGGCCTCGGCAGTCCCGCCATCGCCTATCTGGCGGCCGCCGGCATCGGCACGCTGGGCGCGGTTGACCACGACACCGTGTCCCTCTCCAACCTGCAGCGGCAGGTCATTCACCGCACGGACGGCATCGGCCTGAAGAAGGTGGACAGCGCCGGGGCGTTCGTTTCCGGTCTCAACGACAGGGTGACATTCGTCGCCCATGCCGAGCGGATCGGTCCGGACAATGCGCCGGGGCTGATGTCGGGCTACGACCTCGTGCTCGACGGCACCGACAATTTCGGCACGCGCGCCGTCGTCGCGGCCGCGGCCCGCGCCGCCGGGCTGCCGCTGGTCTCGGGCGCCGTCTCGATGTTCGACGGCCAGGTCACGGTCTTTGTTCCCGGCGGCCCGCAGTTCTCCGATCTCTACCCCGATACGCCGGACGAGGCGGACCTCCCGGCCTGCGAAGTGGTCGGCGTGCTCGGCGCCGTCACCGGCGTCATCGGCACGCTGATGGCGATGGAGGCGATCAAGCTCGTCACCGGCGTCGGCGAGCCGCTGACCGGCCGCCTGCTGCTCTACGATGGCCGTGCCGCGCGGTTCACCGAACTGGGATATTAGAGCCGTTCACCGTTTCCTTGAACCGGCGATCTGCTCTACGTCCTTGGTTTGTCGCGCTTCCGAACCGGAAGACCGTCGCCACTTTTCCTGGAAGCGCTATAGGGCGCTTCACCACTGCAGCGTCGCCCCGGCCGGGCCTCCCGCCACCGGGTCATCCCCGCGAAAGCGGGGACCTCCGTTTGCGATGGTGCGGGCTGCACAAAACAGAGGTTCCCGCTTTCGCGGGAATGACTCCGTGAGTTGCGGCAAGACCACTTCCTCCCTCAATCCCCCCTCAGGGGTTGGGGAGGCCCTACTTCACCCCGCGAAGCGCCAGCGCCCGTTGCGCCCTGACCGAGAACAGGATCAGGGCGGCGATGGTGACGATGAACGGGATCATCCGGATCAGTTCGGCCGGCATCCAGTTGAACAGGCCGGGCATGACCACCGCCAGCGCCTCGAAGGCTCCGAACAGCAGCGCGGCGATCAGCGCACCGACCGGATGGCGTGCCCCCAGCAGCACTGCGCCGAGCGCGATGAAGCCGCGGCCCGCCGTCATGTCGCGGGTGAAGCCGACATAGTTGAACATGGCGAGCTGCGCGCCGCCGAGGCCGGCGAGGGCGCCCGAGACGACGAGGCTCCAGGTCCTCACCTTGTTGACCGGAATGCCGGCGGCCTCCGGCGCCGCCGGGTACTCGCCGACGCCGCGCAGCCACAGTCCCCATGGGGTACGGAACAGGAAGTACCAGACCGCGAAGACGATGAACGCCGCGATCCAGCTCAGCACCGAGTGGCCGGAGAGGAAGGCGGTGAGGACCGGTCCCACCCCGGGGATGGCATCGAGGAAACTCAGGTCGACCGACGGCACCGCCTTCGACTGCAGGTTGATCGAGGTGCCCTTGTCGCCGCCGGTGGCGAGGGCGAGCGCGAACACCGTGCCGCCGGCCGCGAAGATGTTGATGGCAAAGCCGACGAGGATGATGTCGGCCTTCAGCCGATAGGCGAAGAACGCCATGATCAGCCCGAGCAGCGCGCCGGCCCCGAGCCCGGCCACCACCGCGACATACCAGGGCGCGTAGACCGAGACGATCACCGCGGTGAGGCAGCCGATCAGCATCATGCCTTCGAGCGCCACGTTGAGCGCGCCGGAGAGGTCGGCGATCAGCCCGCCCATGGTGGCGAGGAGAAGCGGCGTCGTGGTGCGGATGATGGTGACGAAGAAGGCCGCCGAGAAGACGGTGATGAATAGTTCCGTCATTTCGCGGCTCCCGCGGCGGCCGCCGGACTGCGCCTGAACAGGCGGGTGAGGAAGTTGAGCGAGTAGGACGAGGAGACGAGCAGGATGATGATGGCCGTCACCACGCCGATCACCTCGGCCGGCACGTCGGTGCGGATGTTCATCAGCTGCGCGCCCTGTCGCAGGTAGCCGTAGAACAGCGCCACGACGGGCACCGCCAGCGGCCGGCTGCGCGCCACGATGGCGACGAGGATGCCCTCGAAGGCGAGGTTGCCCTCGAACAGCACGGTGAGCTTGCCGTAGGTCTGGCCCTGCACGAACATCGAGCCCAGCAGCCCGCCGAGCGCCCCGGAGGCGGTCATTGCCGAGACCATGATGAAGGTGGACTTGATGCCGGAATACTCGGCGAAGCGCGCATTGTGGCCGACCAGCCGCAGCTTCAGCCCCCAGCTGGTGCGATAGACGGCGAACCACACGACCAGCACCGCCACGATGGCGAGGATCAGCCCCAGGTCGATGCGGGTCTTGTCGACCAGCATCGGGAAGACCGCGCTGTCGGGGAATTCGTTGGTGGTCAGCACACCGGCCTGCGGCTTGGGCAGGTGCGTGCGGACGAGGAAGTTGCACAGTTCGATCGCGACGTAGTTGAGCATCAGCGAGGAGACGATCTCGTTGGCGCCCAGTTTCGCCTTGGCGATGCCGGGCAGGAATCCGTAGACGGCGCCGGCCAGCATGGCCGCGGTGATGCCCAGCGGAATGCCGGCCCAGCTCGCTCCGAGCGGCGACAGCGCCACATAGGTCGAGGCCAGCGCGCCGATATAGACCTGCCCCTGCACGCCCATCGAGAACTGCCGCGCCTGGAACACCAGCGAGAAGGCGAGGCCGGTGATGGTCAGCTTGGCGACATCGTCGATCCAGTAGCCGAAGGTGCGAGTCTTCTGCGGCAACTGCGTCAGCAGTTGCTCGAACGCGCCGAGGGGATCCTTGGAGGTCAGCAGCACGATGACGAAGGTGA
>NZ_JAYRYM010000020.1:0-29063 GCF_041917035.1 Devosia sp.
CGGGGCGCCCGGCCGGCCGAAGGTCAGCGCGTTGAACTGGGCGCTCGCCGCCTCGGCCTTCTCCTTGGCACTGAGCTTGCCGATCACGCCGGGGTCGAGATAGGCGGTGACGTCGGTCAGCGCCGTCTCCGCGCTCGCCACGTTGGCGACCGAAGGAACCGAGGCCGGGGTGATCTGCGGCGTCGCCAGAGCCGGGTTGGGCTGGTTCAGCGTCGGACCCAGCGCCACCTCGGACGTGGACGGTCCGAAGCTGCACCCGGCGAGGGCGAGCGTCAGGACAAGCGGGAGGGCACGGACGATCTGCTGCATGGGGGTCTCGGAGGTGGCCGGGGGCCTTATTCCTTGCGCATTGAGGCGAAAGTGCGGAGTCCGCCGACCTTTGCGGCAGGCAGGCGGAGTTCGGCGAGCAGGCCGCCCAGCACGGAGCGCTTCAACTGCAGCGAGCCGCCATAGACGTCAACCAGTTCCTTGACGATATCGAGCCCCAGCCCCGAGCCAGGCGTCTTCTCGTCAAGCCTGACGCCGCGGCGCAACACTTTCTGTGCCTCCTCCTCGGTAAGGCCCGGGCCGTCGTCCTCGATCTTGACGAGCAGGTTGGTGCTCTGCCCGCTGCGCTCGGCGACCAGCGTCACGCCGATCGAGGACTTGCTCCACTTGCAGGCATTGTCGAGCAGGTTCCCGGCCATTTCCTCGAGATCGCCCTCATCGCCGCGGAACCAGGGCAGCGATGCGTCGGGGCGCACCATGGCGATGGTGACGCGCGGGTTGAGCTTCTGCATCACCCGGGTCAGCCGCAGCATCACGTGCGTCGCGTCCGCCTTCTTGCCCACCACGGCGGAACGCGCCGCGATCCGCGCCCGGTCGAGATAGGTGGTGACCAGCTGCGTCATCTTGTCGGTTTCCGACGTCACCACCTTGGCGAGCGGGTTCTTGCGATCGGCGGAGGCCTCGTTGCGCAGCACCGCCAGCGGCGTCTTCAGCCCATGCGCGAGATTGCCGACCTGGTTGCGGGCCCGCTCGATGATCTGCGTATTGGAGCGCAGGAGCTCGTTGATCTCGTCCGACAATGGCGCCAGCTCGGCCGGATAGCTGCCGGTGACCGAAGCCACCTCGCCCTCGCGCACCCGCTCGACCTCGCGCCTGAGCCGCTGCACCGGCCTGAGCGCCAGCCGGGCGACGATCGTCGACATCACCGCCAGCATGATCGCCACGGCGCCCAGCACGATCAGCGTCTGGCCGCGAAAATCGTCGACCAGCGTCAGGATCTCGTCGAGGCTGCCGCTCACCATGATGTGGAGCGGCAACCCGTTGACCGTCACCGCCCGCTCGATCACCCGGATGCGGATGCCGAACGGGTCGGTCAGCACGGCGCTCTTCAGGTTTGAGCTGTCGAACGGCCCCGGCAACGGGCCGAGCACCATGCCGACATAGGAATTGGAGAAGTTGAGCAGCCCGCCTCTGTCGTCGCGGATGGCCCAGTACCAGCCCGAGCCGGTGCGGTCGAAGCGCGGGTCGGCGACGCGGATCTCCTCGCTGCCGGGGCTGGCGCTGAGGAGCGTCAGGTCGGTCAGCGTCTCGACATGGAACTCCAGCGTCTCGGCCAGGCTGGTGTCGAGGGCGCGCGAGTAGAGTTCGGTCAACAGGAACGCCGTCGCCACCAGCGCCACGATCAGCCAGCCGGCGGACAGCAGGAACAGCGACGCGGCGATCGAGCCGCGCTTGCCATTGCCGTTGTGAGGGCCGTCGGCGGGCGGGGCCAGCCGCCGCCGCAGCCCGTCGATGCGCGCGGCAATCCCCCCGCCCCATGCCCTCAGCGCCGCCGGGACCTTCATGCGGGCCGCCCCCGATTTCGCCGCCATCCCGTCTGCCCATGCGGGAGAAGGCGGCCGCAGGCCGGCCGCGTCGTCATTCTCCCCTGCGCAGCGGGGGAGGGGGACCGGCGAAGCCGGTGGAGGGGGCGCCGCCAATCAAGGCGCACGATCCCCGCCCCAGCCGTGGCCGCCACCAGGCGCGGCGAGTTCCCCCTCATCCGCCCCTGGGGTCCCTCCTCGGGGAGAAGGCGAAAGCGCCATGGCGTCCCGCTGGAAATCTCCCGCCCCTCAGTCTTCGGCGATCTGGTAGCCGAGCCCGCGTACGGTCTGGATGCAGTCGTCCGGCAGCTTCTTGCGCAACCGGCCGACGAAGACCTCGATGGTGTTCGAATCGCGGTCGAAGTCCTGGTCGTAGAGGTGTTCGGTCAGCTCGGTGCGCGAGATCACCTTGCCCTTGTGGTGCATCAGGTAGCTCAGCAGCCGCAACTCGTGGCTGGTGAGCTTCACCGCGTGCCCGTCCACCGTCACCTTGCCGGCCTTGACGTCGAGCCGCACCGAGCCGGCGCTGATCTCGTTGCTGGCCTGCCCGGCGGCGCGGCGCACCAGCGCGCGGACGCGGGCGAGCACTTCTTCCATGTGGAAGGGCTTGGCGACATAGTCGTCGGCGCCGGCATCGATCCCCTGCACCTTGTCGCTCCAGCGATCGCGGGCGGTGAGCAGCAGCACCGGCATCTTCTTGCCGGCGCGGCGCCATTCCTCGAGCACCGAGAGCCCGTCCATCTGCGGCAGGCCGATGTCGAGCACCACCGCGTCATAGGGCTCGGTGTCGCCGAGGAAGTGCCCCTCCTCGCCGTCGAAGGCGACGTCGACGACGTAGCCGGCCTCGGTCAGCGCGTCCTTGAGCTGCCGGTTGAGATTGGTGTCGTCTTCCACGACGAGAATGCGCATCGACAAGTCCCCTGTTGCGCCGTGGCGGATGTCGCGTTGCGCGAGCGCGCCACCCTCATGGCGCGGACTCCGTCAGGGCGATTCTAGTGCTTTCCTCACTCGGCCGGCAAGGTCACCGGTTTGCTTTCGCCCGAATAGTCCATCACGTTGACGCGCCACTGCCAGCGCCCGTCGATCCGGCACAGCTGCACGGCCGAACTGATGATCTTGCCCTCGACCCCGGCCGCCGCGATCGCCTCGGACAATTGCCGCAACTGCCCGGAATTGATGCGCTCCTGGATCTCGCGCTTGTCGAGACACAGTTCCTCCTGCGCCAGCGCCGCGCCCGTCACGGCAAAGCCCAGCGCCACGGCCACCGCAACGGCCGCCACCATCGATGCAATCGCGTTTCTCATCCGCCCTTTATGCGGGCGGGGGGATGAATGGGGGATGAATGGGGGCTCAGGCGCGCCGCTCCCTGAACAGTACCCACACGGCAAAGGCCCTGCGGTCCCTGACATCGGCGGCCTCGAAGTCGGCGATCACCGCCTCCACCACCGGATGTTGGAGACGACCTCCGACTTCACCGCGCGGGCCTCGGGATCGTAGTCGGCCTCATGGCGCTTCGCCTGCATCAGGACGAACATATTGGCGAAGTCCTGCACAGACTGCGGGAACTTCGCCATCGTTTCCACATTTCGGCAGGCATTGCGGGCGTCACTGTGCGCCAGTGCGCGATAGACCTGCCTCCAGGCAGGTCCGCTTCGCTTCGTCCCGGCGGTTCCAACTAGCAGGTCGGCGCAAGTCGTCGCGAGGGCATGGAATAAGGCGTAGTACGCCGTGCTCGTCGCACGATGCAGGTTCGACTGCCTTGGTTTTCCGCGATTGGCCGCGACGAGCTCGTTCGCCGTCTTGAGAAGGTCACGCGGGTTCAAGTTGACCGGCGTCCAGCTCGGAAACAAATGACAAGAGCGGGAAGGCCTCCTCGCCGATCTCCGCCAGCTTCGGCCTTACCTGACGTACAGCACCGGCCATCTTGCGAGCGTCGAGGTCGCTCGGGTCGCCAGCAAAAACGACGGTGATCTTCACGAATCCCTCGTCGTCCAGTTCATTTGACGCGAAAACCCGCACGTCCAATATCGGCGTCCCGGGAAAGTCCGCAGTCAAAGTAGCCCTGACAATGTCGGCAATCCTGCCCGTATCCGCCTGACGCATGATAGGCCTCATGTTGGGATTCCAGGATAGGTCGACCCGACCGCCCGGACAATAGCAGAGCGGCAAGATTTGGCCGGCCTGCATTTACTTCCGGCAGTGAATACCCCCTACCCCTTCATCCCCCTCCGCAAGAACAGCACTGCCAGCCCCTCCATCAGCAACTGCCCGGCTGATTGCCCCTCGAAGCTTGGCAGGTCGACGCCGATGAGCTGGCTCAGCGCGGCCAGCACCATGGCGGCGGCGACGAGGTAGGTCTTGAAGCCGTCGAGAAAGCCGAGGGACATGAGGATACTCCTGAGGTTGGTGAGGATGAACTGCGTCAAGAGCCGTGCCCGCAGCCGGGCGAGGCCGTCGCCGAGGCGACCGAGGATCGTGTCAGGCATGAAAGCTCCCGCTGGCCGGGTGACCCGGCCCGTAGACCGGGCTCAGTTGCGCCACGGTGAAGTCGAAGCCCGAGGGCAGGCCGCCGAAATCGGCCACCTGCTGCGCGGCGCTGTAGGTCGCCGCCGGCGCTTCGGCCTCGAGGCCGCGCACCGGCAGGCCGGCGGCGAAGACGGTCACCCGATAGGCTTCGGGCAGGTGCTCGAGCCCGACCTCTGCGGCAGCCCAGGCGCCGCCATCGGCGCGGCTGCGGCGGACCCAGCCGAAGGTCACATCACCCGTGCCGTTGCGGCGTGCTCGCAGATGCGCGGGCGGCAGCGGCAGCAGCGGGCCGAGGCCAAGCGGCACCTCGAACGGCCAGCCCACCCCGTCGTGCCGGCCGGCATAGGCGCGCAGCGCCAGCGTGTCGCCGGCCCAGCCGGAGGGGACGTCGATGATCGCCACGCCTGTGTCGAGCACCACGACACGGTTGCCGATCGCCGCAGCTCCCATCGCCGGGTCGGTGCCGCCCTGTCCGCGCAGCAGGCGGGTCAATCGGTAGGTGCCGGGCGCGATCAGTTCCGCCCCGGCAAAGCCGAGCAGTTCGAACTCGCCCGCGTCGGTCGCCACCGCGATGCGGTTGCTGCCGGCAAGGGCAGCCATCTCGTCGACGCTGGCCAGATGCCCGCCGAACAGCGTGACGACGAGGTCCGCCCCGTCCCAGCGCTCGATCGGGCCGGCCGCCAGCGGGCTCGCCAGCTCCCCCAGCGCCGCCGGTCGGTCGAGGCGGGCCAGCCGCGCGCCGGTCGCCACCTGCTGCAGGTCCACCTCTCCCGGCCAGGGGTCGGCAAAGGCGGCAAGCAGCAGCCGCGAGACCAGCGGCGAGACCGGATCGGGCGGCAGGTGCGCCGCCACCAGCAGCGGCTCGGCCGCCGGCAGGCCGATGCCGCCACCCCCCGGCAGGGCCGGCGGCCGGTCGCTCAGAACCGCCGGGTTGAGCAGCGGCGGCAGCGCCCGCGCCGTGATCCGGCGGGCCAGCGCATCGCGGATCCCGGTGATCTCGAACGGCCCCTCGGCCTCCCCGGCGATCGCGATGACGTCGCCCACCTCGAGCCTCGCCAGCGAGGGCGGCAAGGTCAGTTCCAGCGCGTCGCACTGCGCCCCCGCGGCTGCGAGCAGCCGTTCCGCCGCCTGCCGTCCGCCCACCGGGTCGAGCACCAGCCCCGACGACTCGCCGGCGAGTTGCCCAGCCTCCGGCCGGATCGCGGTGGCACTCGCGGCGAGGTAGTCGCGCTCGCGATCGACATAGCCGAGCGCCAGCCGCGACACCCGCTCGGAGGGATCCGGGCGACGGCGCGAGAGCCGCGACGCCCCGTCGTCCACCACGTCGTCGACGTCGAGGGCACGCCGCGCCGCCGGCCGCACCAGCGCGAGCCCCGCCGGGCTGTCCCGGACCGCGAGGCCGGTGACTTCACCCAGCCCGTCCAGCGCCTCGCGCGCGCTCCCCGGGCGCTCGAGGGCAAGGCCGTGGACCAGCGGCGCCGCGGCGGTGCCGACGATCTCGATGTCGTGGTCGGCGGCGATCGCGGCGGCCAGTTCGTCGCTCGCCAGCGCCCCCAGCCGGCCGGTCAGCCAGTGGCCCGCCGCATGGTTCGGCGCGTCGGCCCAGCTCTTCGCGTCGGCCGGGAAGGCCGGGTACGGCCGCGCGTCCCAGGTCCACAGCGAGACTTGCCCGACCATCGGCTCGCCATAGACGGCCGAGACGGGATTGCCCGCCCCGGACCAGTGGCGCAACTGTGCCCTGAGGACCTGGCGCTGCAGCAGCGCATCGGGCGCGCCGTTCGAGAAAACCGACCGACCGTCCTCGGCGCTCTTGGGGTCGGGGAACAGGTTCGGCTGGTTGGCGCCCTTGTCGACCGCCGCACAGCCCAGTTCGGTGAACCAGATCGGCTTGCCCTCGGGCACCCAGGCCGTCGGGGTCGGCGAGCGCACCCCGCCCACCCGGTCGTGGTGAGCGTGGCTCCACCAGCCGGCGATGTCCTTGAAGCGCCAGACCCAGGGTTCGCCATGGGCCGGATCGGCGATCGCCGTCCGCTCGCCCGCCAGCCGGTCCGCCTCGCTGAGGTAGTACCAGTCGTAGCCCTCGCCGCCGGCAATATTGGCGCCGAGGTAGGCCAGCTCGTGCGGCCCGTCCCACGCCTCCGCATCGGCATGGTCCTCGCCGGCGCGCCAGTCGGCGATCGGCATGTACATGTCGATCCCCACCGCATCGATGTCGTCCGAGGCCCAGAGCGGATCGAGGTGGAAATGCTTGTCCCCCGGCGCGTCCTCGGGCTGGAAACCGTGATACTCGCTCCAGTCCGCCGCATAGGTGAGCTTCACGTCCGGCGCGATCCCCTTCGCCTCGGCCGCCAGCGCCACCAGCGCGTCGACGAACGGGAACCCGGCCGTGCCGCGCAGCGTCGTCAGTCCGCGCAGTTCCGAGCCCAGCACCAGCGCATCGGCCCCCGCCTCCTGCGCAAGCGCCGCGTAGTGCCGGACGAAGCGTCGGTACCGCCAGTCCGTCGGTCCGCCGACAAAGGCCGCGACCTGCGCGTCGAGCGCCGCCGTGCCTTCGGGCGATCCCACCGTTCCCGGCGCCGGGTGGCAGGCGACGCGGCCGCGCCAGGGATAGGCCGGCTGGTCCAGTGCATTGTCCGTCGGGATGTCCATCAGCAGCGTCGGGTAGAGTGTCACGCCGAGCCCGCGGCCCTTGAGGTCGGCGATCGCTGCCAGCACCGCCGCGTCGGAAGGGGTGCCGCCAAAGGCCGGCCCGCCCTCGTAGGTCGAGACCAATTCGGCGCTCGCGCGCGTCAGGCCTGCCACGGCCCAGCCCGTCCCGCTCACCTGCCTGTCCGCCGCTTCGACCTTGGGCCGGATGCTGCAGTCGCCGCACCTCAGGTCGTCGCCGAACCAGGCGATGACCAGCGCCACGTGCCCGAGATTGGGGCAGAGGTCCTGCAACTCGTCGATCGACAGCGTCCAGTCGCTCCTCAGCGCCGACTGGTGCGTGTTCTCGGCCGCCGATGCGCCCTGCCCCAGCAGCCGCACGCGCGGCGCCGGGTCGTAGCCGAACTCGGTCGCGCCCGGGATCACCGTCACCGAGCGGATCAGCGGCTCCAGCTCGCCCACCAGGCGGCAGAGCTCCACCGTGATGTTGGGGATGCGGTTGCCGAAGGCCGAAAGCGGCAGCCGCTCGAACACCAGGTAGCAGAGCCCGCGATAGGCGGGCGCCTCCCCCTGCACCGCCCCGATCAGGCTGTCGACATCCTGCGTTTCGGTGCCCCGGTAGAACCTGAGCGCCAGCGCCTCGGTCTCGAGCAGCTGCCCATCGGCCCAGATGCGACCCAGCCGCGCCACCTCGCCCTCGCACAGTCCGATGGCGAAGCTCGCGCAGACCTCCTCGTCATCGAAGGACGACGTCCCCTTGGCGCCGCTGGTCTCGGCGGCGAGCCGCTCCAGTTCGGTCGCCCAGATGATGTTGCCGGCGAGCCGGCTCCAGCCATAGAGCCGCGGGATTGCTGCCCCCTCGCTCGAGCCCTGCAGCCGGATATCCGCCCCCGCCGCCGGCTGAATCCTTTCTCCGAACAGCGCCTGGTCGACGGCGCTCCCGGCCAGCGCCCCCAGCGCCCGCCCGATGGTAGCGCCGATCGGCCCGCCCACCGCGCCACCGACGAACTGCCCGGCCAGCGAAAGCGCCAGTGTTGCCATTTGCTGCTGATCTCCTGGCGCCCCTCACCCCAACCCTCTCCCCGGAGGGGCGAGGGGGCGATAGCGCCGCCAACGCAATGCCTGTTCCGTCACACCGGCGGCGCCGCCCGCGTCCCCTCGCCCCTCCGGGGAGAGGGTCAGGGTGAGGGGCGCCACGCTCTCAGTCTATTTCAGGAAACGCCCACACCCCCGCCACCCGCTTCAGCCAGCCGTCGCCGAGATGGCCCTCGACCACGCCCAGCCGCTCCTGCGCGTGGACGAACCGTCCGTCCCCGATGGCAATCCCGCAATGGCGCGGCAGCGGCGATGGCCCGAGCCGGAACAGCAGCACCGTCCCGGCCGCCGGCGGCCCCGCCGCCGGCACCAGCCAACGCTCCGCCAGCATCAACAGTTCGCCGGCAAACCGCCCGTCCCGCCAGTCGGCGCGATAGGGCGGCAGGTTCGGTGGTTCGGTGCCGTACAGGTCCCGCCACACGCCTGCCACCAGCCCCAGGCAATCGCAGCCGGCGCCCCGCGTCGCGGCGCGATGCCGGTACGGCGTCCCGATCCAGCCGCGCACCGCCGCCGCCACAAGCGCCGGGCTCATCCGACCAGTTTCCGCCCGTCGAGACGGTCACCCCGTCGCGGATAGCGCAGCACGAAGTCGTTGCCCGGAATGTGCGGGAAGCCGCGGAAATTCTCCGCGTTGGCGAACTTCGCCTTGCAGGTGGCAAAGCGCCGGTCGCACCCCGCCGTCAGCACCAGCGCGTCGCCCTCGACCACCCAGTCGCCCACCGGAGCGGCAAAGCCGACAATGTCGGCGCCGCCCAGCCGCTCCGCCGTCACCACCCGGTCGCGCAAGCCCGCGCGCCGACCGCTTGACCAGGCCGCGACACCGAAATCGAACCAGGCGACCTCGAAGCCCGCGATCCCCTCGAGCACCAGCCGGAACCGGTCGCGGATGCCGCTGACCGTCGCCTCCGCCCGGAACGCCGGGTCCCCGAGATCGACGCCGCAGCGCGCGTCCCCCAGTTCCGCGTCGCACAGCCCCTGATAGAGCCGTCCCGCCGGCCGGTTGAGCGCCGCCTGCCCCGAGCGCAGTTCCGCCCGGAACCGCCCGTCCTCGCGCACGATCTCGCCGATCGAGGCGCGGCTCGCGAGGAACCGCTGCGCCACGTCGCGCCAGTTCACCCGCCAGGTCTCGACCGCCGCACCGTCATATCGGCCCAGCAGGATATCCTCCTCGACGATGGCGTCCGAGTGCAGCACCCCGACCACCTCGGTCGTATCGACCTGCGACCCGAGCCTTGCCGCGCGCTCGCCGCCCTCGAGCCCGTGCGCCGGCAGGTAGTCGGTGCCGCCGAAGGCCAGCGTCTCGTCGTGGTCGGTGAATCCCAGCACCACCCCGTCCGTGCGAGTGACGCGCCAGCAGGTGGCGAGCGTCGTCGCCCCGCTGGCGAGATGCGCGGCAATCCCGGCCTCCAGCGCCCTCATTCGCGCACCTCGATCAGCGGAATGGCCGGCGCCTCCGCCGCGTCGAAGCTCGACAGCTCGATATCCAGCCGATCCGTGTCGAAGCGCACCGGCACGTCGAACAGGAAGCCCGCCGTCACCGCCACCCCGGCCCCCGGGGCCGCCGCCAGCGTCACCGCCCCGGTCAGGGTGTCGACGGTGAAAGCCCCGCCACCCAGTTCCACCCCGCCCACCGCCACCCGCACCGAGCCGGCCACGGGCTTCGTGATCGGCCTCAGGTACGGGTCGAAATCTGCGCCGTAACGTTTTGTTAAGGTGAACGAAATCCTGACGCCATCGCCAGTACCGATCGGCTGGTCGAGCGGCGTCGGCGTTGTCGTGCCGTTCGACGAGAAATCCAGCCCGTCGCGCCACAGGAAGCTGTGAAACCGCCCCCGCCGCTCCTCGAAGAAGGCCAGCACGGCAAGCATGTCGGCCCGCGACTTGATCCCGTATCCGGCATTGTAGCGCCGCCGCGCATGCGCCCAGCGCGAGTTCCGCTCCTCGCGCCCGGAGGCGAGCGTGACGATATCGGTGGCGCGTTCCGGCCCACCGCGGGCGCCGAGGGAAATGTCGAGGGGAAAGCGGATGGGGTGGAAGGTCATGGAGTCTCCGTGCCGTACTTCCCCTCACCCGCCTCGCTCTGCGAGGCACCCTATCCCTCGAGGGGAGAGGGGAAGTGGGGGCGAGATTGTGCCACGTCCCCTCTCCCCTTGAGGGAGAGGGTGCCCGAAGGGCGGGTGAGGGGACGTTTTCCTAGCTCCCCCGCGTCCCGCGCTTCACCGCCCTGAGCAGCATCGCCGAGAGCTCCGCCTCGCTCGCGGCAAAGCTGCGCGCATCGCTCGCCGTCACGTTGAACGTCACGTTCACCGCCCCGCCGCCCGCTGACACCCCGAGCCGTCCATCCGATCCGCGCGCCAGCGGCAGGATCGCCTCGGCGCCGGCCTCCCCGGCCAGCCCCAGGCCATCGGCCAGCGGAAAATAGGTCGGGCTCGCCAGCACGCCGCCCTTGGCGAACGGCTTCACCGCCGGATTGGCGGCGGTGAACAGGCTTTCGACCGCCCCCGAAACGAGGCTCGACACCGGCGCGAACGCCGCCTTCAGCGCGATGTCGGCAAAGCTCCGCGCCACCTCGCCCAGCACCGACTTGAGCGACTTGCCGTCGAGTACCGCGCCGCGAAACGCCCGGCTCAGCGCGCGCCCGACTCCGTCGGCCAGATCGCCGATACGATCCAGTTCCACCGTGACATCGCCCAGTTGCGCCCGGAAATCCTCGCCAAACGGATCAGCCATGCTGCACCTCGTCCGGAAACCGGCGCATCAGGCCCGCCAGCGCCTCGCGTCCCGGCGCCACGCCCCGCTCCCCGCCGCTGCGCGCCTCGAACGCCGCCGCCAGCTCGCGCGGGCTCAGCCCCCAGAATTCCCTTGACGACAGCCGCAGCACGCCGAAGCCGAAACGCATCGCCGCCTCCCAGGGAAAGCGCGTCATGCCGCTTCTCCGAACGTCGCGCGGAGGAGCCGCGCCGCGATCTCGGCGGCGCCCCTGAGCCCGCCCTCGATGGCCATGCGCGCCAGGTCGTCGTCGGTCACCGCGTTGCCGCCGCCGCGCAGCCCCGCCCCGATGATCGCCGTCAGGTCGCGCGCGGTCACGCGTCCCGAACTGAACCGCTCGGAGAGCCCCACCAGGTCCCCGGCCCCGAGCCGCGCCTCGAGCTCGGCCAGCGCGCCCAGCGTCAGGCACAGCACCTTCTCCTCGCCCTCGAACGACGCCGAAATCTCGCCGCGATGCGGATTGGCCATCGCCACCTCCTCACTTGTTCACGCTTGTGTTAGCTTGTGGGTCAACTGCAGGAGCGCCCCGTGCCCAAGACCAGGACAATCACCGTGAGCATTCCGGCAGCGATTGCGGAGCGTCTTGATCGACTCGCCAGTCTGACGGAGCGCGACATTTCCGGCCTCGCTACCGATGCCCTTGAGATCTACACGCGATACGAACTCGAGATCGTCGAAGGCATCCTCGAAGGCATGGCCGACGCCAGGGCCGGCAGGGTTCACACCAGTGAAGAGATGCGGGCAGATCTCGAGCGCATAATCGCCGAGGCCCAGGCTGAGAGAGACACCAAGCGAAGACAGGCCGTCGGGGAATGAGCAAGGCCCGCCGCGCTGCTGGTCGGCGGCAAGATCATCGATGCCGGTGAATCACTCGGTCGATACCTGACCGGCCGACCAAGCGGGTATCCGGGCTTGTTCGAGAAGTCCGTTTCCGGTTTCAACTACATTCTCTACTATCAGGTCGAGCGTCACGGCGGGGAGGACGTGGTCACCATCTACGACATCGTCCACACGCGACGGGACTGGGTGCCGGGACACTTGCCAACCAAACGCTAGGCCGCGCTGAACCCCATCGCCCCCGCGCTCTCCAGCGCCAGGTCGAACGTTACCTCCCCCGCATGGTCGGCGGCGAACTCCAGCGACACGATCTGGAACGGTCCTTCCACCGTGCCGAAATCGGGCAGGATCAGCTGCCAGTTGCGGATCGTGCCGGCAAAGAACAGGCTACGGATCGTGGCGTCGGACGCCGCATCCTTGAAGATGCCGGAACCCGCCACCGCCGCCCGCCTGATGCCGCCGCCGGCGAGCAGTTCGCGCCAGCGCCCGGCGCTCTCGGCGTCGGTGACATCGATCGCCGCCGCGTTGAAGGCCAGCGAGCGCGTCCTGAGCCCCGCCACCGTCACGAAGCTCCCCGACCCGGTCTGGTCGAGCTTCAGCAACATGTCCTTGCCGCTCTGGGCAGCCATGAATTGTCTCCTTGTTACGGCCCCTCACCCGCCCTTCGGGCACCCTCTCCCTCAAGGGGAGAGGGAAGGCTGGGGCACAATCGAGCCGCATCTCCCCTCTCCCCTTGAGGGAGAGGGTGGCCGCAAAGCGGCCGGGTGAGGGGCAGTCTCAGTTCGCCTCGGTGAAGAACCGCAGCCCCACCACCGCCCGCGCCTGGCCCGTGTCGGCATCGATCGCGGTCTCGGTGCGCTCGTGCTGCCGGTGCGTCACGAGGATGGTACCCGGCGCCAGCACCGCGGCCACCGCCAGCACCCGCTCGGCGATCGCCAGCGCCGCCTTGCGGCTCGGCTGCCCGGCCCAGACGTGGAGCGCCAACCGATGCTCCTGCCCCGGCGCCGCATCGGTATCGCGCGGCACCATGTCGTGCCGGGCGATGGCAACATAGGGCGCCACCGCGTTCTTGGGCGGCGCATCGAAGATCGATGTCCCCACCAGCGCCGCAAGCTGCGCGTCCGCCCGCAGCGCCGCGACCAGCGCCGCCTGTAAGGAAATGATCGGATGGGTCATCGCCTGGCCTCACCCCCCTCCCCAACCCTCCCCGCAAGGGGGAGGGTGCCGGCCGGAGCGAGGTTCCCGGTCCACGCCACAATCTCGATGCGACACCCTCCCCTCGACGGGGAGGGTTGGGGAGGGGTGTGCCGCGCACACCGAAGGACGTGTTTCACCCCACCACCCCCCTCTCCATGCACGAACAACTCAGCCACGCCCGCCGGCCGTTGAGATCGGCGGCCGCCAGCACTTCCAGCCAGCGCCCGCGATAGCCGAAGCGATCGCCCGGGCTGACGTCGGTGCGAAACCGCACCACCACCGAATGGCTTGCCGAAACGCCGCGCCCGCCGGCATCGGCGGTGAGCCGCGCCCCCAGCGCCCGCACCCGGGCCCACAGCGCCGTCACCGGCACATAGGCCACGGCGTGGCCGCCTTCCGCCTCGTCGGTGGTCATCTTGTGCTGCAACTGCACGCGGTCGGTGAGGCTCCCCACCTGGGGCACAGTCTCGCTCACAGCCGCACCTGGCGGTACGGCGCGACCATGCGATCGAAGCCCGCCGGGATTACTGCCCCGGACCCTGCGACGACCAGCGCGTCGCGGTGCTCGAACCAGTGCGCCACCAGCGCCAGCAGCGCCCGCTTCAGGTCGGCCGGCACGTCCGCGGCGGTGCCGTGGCCCGCCACGTAGTCGATCTCGAGCCCCAGCCGCTCCCGCAAGGCCGGCATGCCGGCAATGCTGGCCGGCAGCAGAAGGCGGGCCGGCGTCACCCCGCCTTCGAGCTGGAACTGCGAGAGCGACAGGGCGTGCTCGTCGCCGTCCGCATCGAAGGCGGTGATGGCCACAAGGCTCACCAGCGGCGACACCGGCAGCGTCAGCACCGGCAGGTCGGGCCAGGCGTCGAGCACCAGCCGCCAGCTCTGGTTGACCAGCGCCCGGCCGGTGAGGCTCTCCACATGCAGCCGCGCCGCCGCGATCAGCGTCGTCACCAGGCCGTCCTCGGCCGTATCGTCGAGCCTGAGGAACGCCCTGGCCTCGGCAAGCGAAACCGGCTCCTCCGCGGGCCCCGCGAGAAGGTAGGAAATCATTGGTACGTCCCTGGATTGAAGGAAGTGCCGTGAAGGCCGTGAGTGGTGAATGGCCAATGGTGAATAGGCTGTTGCCTCACCCACCAAACCATTCACCATTCACCATTCACCATTCACCATTCACGTTTCACCATTCACGCCGCTCAGCTCACCGCGAACTTCAGCAGCTTGATCGCGTCGAAGTCCTGCACCCCGCCGCCGACGCGCTTGGTGGTGTAGAACAGCACGTAAGGCTTGGCGGTGTAGGGGTCGCGCAGCACGTTCACCCCGGTGCGGTCGACCACCAGGTAGCCGCGGCGGAAATCTCCGAAGGCCACCGAGACCGAGCTTGCCGCGATGTCGGGCATGTCCTCGGCCTCGGCGAGGTCGAAGCCCATGAACGAGGCCTTGCCGCCCGCCGTCGCCGGCGGCGCCCACAGGTAGTTGCCGGTACTGTCCTTGAGCTTGCGCAGCACCGCCTGGGTCTTGCGGTTCATCAGCCAGCTGGCATTCTGCCGATAACCGGCCTTGAGCGCATAGATCAGGTCGAACAGCACGTCGGAGGCGTTGGAGGCCGGCAGCGCGCCGGAAACGCCGGTGGCGATGTAGCCGATCTTGGTCCAGCTCCAGCTGGCCTGCGCGATCTGCGTCTCGCTGAGAAATCCCTTGGGCTTGTTGGTGCCGTCGCCGGAAACGAAGGCCGTGGCCTCCTGGGTGGCGAACACCTGGTTCACCTCGTCGGCGATCCACTGGCCGACATCCACCGCCGCGTCGTCGAGGAAGGCCGAGGTCGCTGCCGGCATGGCGTAGAGTTCGGCGGTCGGGTAGTTCAGGGCGTCGATGGTCTGGCTGTTGGTCTGCGGCCGCGCCGCCGTCTCCGACACCCAGCCCGAGGCCGCGGCCGCCGTGGTCACCGGCTTCTTGTAGACGCTGGTGGAGATCGACCGCACCGTCGCCAGCGCCCGGATCGGCGAGATATGGGCCATCTGCCGGGTGATCTCGCTATCCACCTCCACCGGCACCAGATAGCCGCCGTCCGGGTTCGAGCCGATCGACAGGGCCTTTTCCTCGCCGCGCTTCACATAGGCGGAGAACGCCTCCTTGTACTCGTCGCCGAGGTCGGGGCGTCCCGCCTCCAGCGCCGGCCGGGTCCGCTCGAGGCTCAGCCGGTCCATCGCCGCCTTGGCGCCGTCAAGCGCCGCGTTCAGCCGCCCGAGCTTCTCCTCGGTCAGCGCGTCGGCGCCACCACGCTTCTCCAGTTCCTTCAGTCGCCCCTCATTGGTGCGCTTGTACTCCTCGAAGGCGCCCATGAACTCGGCGAACATCGCCTCGGAATCGCCGGCAGAACTGCCGGCCGTCGCCTTGATCTCAAGGCGCTCGGTCATTTCGGTCATTGGTGGTCCCTTACTGCTTGAAAAGCGAAATGGCGGCGCGCAGCGCCGCCTCGTCCCGGGCCGGTCGAAGACCGGACCTGGAGGCGATGCGGGCCTCGGCCAGCATCGGAAACGTCACGATGGAGATCTCCCAAAGCTCGATCGCCCAGAGCCGCCGGTGGCCGCTCGCCGCCTCGCGGGTGGCCCTCGTGGTGCGAAAGCCGATCGACAGCCCGTCGATGGCCCGCCTCTCGATCAGGCGCCTGAGCGCATCGGCGCGCGGCACGCCGGCGACCAGCCGGCCCTCCGCCCAGAGCCCGACGGCATCCTCGCGCACCGTCTCCCAGGTGCCGATCGGCTCCCTGGGGTCGTGCTGGAACAGCATCCTCAGCTTGCTCGCCCCGCGCCGCGCCAGGCTTTTCGCGAACGCCCCAGGCATCACCAGGTCGCCGGCCTCGTCGAGCCGGTCGAAGACGCTGGCATAGCCGGCAAAGCGCCCCTCGTCATCGATGGGAATCGCCGCCATCAGCGCTTGCCCGTACCGGCCGGCCGGGGCCTGCTCGCCCCGCTCCCGGATTTCGCCAGCGTCCCCGCAAGGTTCCAGGCAAACTGCCGGAACACCTGGGCCGCCTCGCCCTTCGCCGTATTCGTCTTGTCCGCCATGGCTTCAGTCCTTGTGCCGAAACATCTTGTTGAGCGCCGCGATCTCGGCGACGAAATCGTTGAACCGCCGGTTCGCCGCGACGAGTTCCCTGAGCGTCCACACCAGCAGCCCCGTCGCCCCGCTCGCCCACAGGAACAACGCCAGATGCGCCAGGTCCCCCCGCGTCGCGATGGATTTGGTCAGCTCGTCCATTGCAGCTGCTCCTCGATGAGACGTCCCCTCACCCGCCCTTCGGGCACCCTCTCCCTCAAGGGGAGAGGGAAGGCTGGGGCACGATCGCGCCGCCCCTCCCCTCTCCCCTTGAGGGAGAGGGTGGATCGCGCGAAGCGCGAGACGGGTGAGGGGACGTTTCTCCCAGCACGGGCTCTACGTGAACCCGCAGGGGGAAAGGCGATCCCTCCCATGCCGTTGAAGACCGACACAGAACGTGGGTACTATCCGCTCGAGAAGGGGCCTGGCATGAGCACCTTGACGATTGAGACCGATCCGCTCGCCACCGACGTGAGCTTCAGCGCGTCCATGCTGCAGGTCACCCTCGATGACGGCCGCGAACTCGCGGTGCCGCTCGACTGGTTTCCGCGCCTCCGCGACGGCTCACCCGCCGCGCGCCTCAACTGGCGCCTGATCGGTCACGGCGAAGGCATCCACTGGCCCGACCTCGACGAGGACATCTCCGTCCTCGGCCTGCTGTCCGGCAAGAAGCGCAAGCGGCAGGCCGCCTGACCACTCTCCCTCAGACCGAGGGCGTGATCGCGTAGATCCCGTGCTCCAGGCTGAGCAGGTCCATGACGTAGCGTTCCCCCGCATCCCAGCCGAACCTCGGCATCAGGTGAAACGTCGTTCCATGCGCCAGCAGGACCACCAGGGGATCGGCGCCGAGGGAATCGTTCCGCAAGGTGCCGACCTGCCAACCTGGGACAAACCGCTGCACAGTCGTCCCATCCGGGTTGGTGAACCTGGACGCATAGGACAGCGCGAATACGCCGTACGCATTCGGCCTGAACAGCGCCTTGCGCCGGTCGAGGACCTGTCTGGCGGTGTCCGCAATGGTGAAGTCTGTGATGAGTATTCAGTACCGACCGCGGTACGGCCTAGCGATCGACAAGCCGCAGCAGCGTTCGGGCTACCCGCTCCGCCCGCTCACGGTCGGCCGCAAGGCCCATCTGCTCGGTCTCGATCTCCAGCAACTGCGCCGCCATGCCTGCAACCGTCGTCCGCCCCCTTAGGGACCGGACGATGCCCGGAGCATAGCGGTCATATTCGTCGCGGGCCGCGGGCACGTCCCTGATGCCAATCGGATCCCACTGCTCCAAAGGGATGCTCCTCACCGTCGCGAGCATTTCCGCGCTCATCGTCCATGCTCCTTCCTTGCGGCCATGCCGAACGCATCGAGCTTCAACCCGAAGGTCGCAAGTCGAATGGCGAGAAGCAATGCGCGGCGATTGGCTGTCCCCGCCACCATCACCCCACCCCCAGCATCCTCCGCTTCTCTTCGTCGCTCAGGAACTCAGCCTTGCCCACCCGCTCCCACAGCGCCGCGCGGTCCTCGGCCAGCGCCTCCACCGCGTCGAAATCCGGCCTCAGCCGTACCCCGCCGAAAGCCGGCGCCAGCCAGAAGCTCAGATCGTCCGCCACGCGTCTGACCAGCGGGATCAGCGTCTGTCGCCACAGCGCGCGGTTGGCCTCGACATAATTGGCATAGGTGTTGTCGCCGGGGATGCCGAGCAGCATCGGCGGCACGCCGAAGGCCAGCGCGATCTCGCGCGCCGCGGCGTGCTTCAGCTCCATGAAGTCCATTTCCTGCGGCGTCAGCGCCATCGCCTTCCAGTCGAGCCCGCCTTCCAGCACCATCGGCCGGCCGGCATTGGCGGCGCCCTGGAAGCCCGCCTCCAGCTCGTCCTTGAGCCGGCGGAACTGGCTCTCGGTGAGGTTGCCGGCCTCCGAGGAATAGACCAGCGCGCCCGAGGGCCGCGCCGCGTTGTCGAGCAGCGCCTTGTTCCAGGCGGATGCGGCATTGTGGATGTCGAGGCTCTGCTGCGCCGCCTCGAGCGGGGCCATGCCGTAGTGGTCGTCGAGCGGGTGGAACAGCGCCAGGTGCAGCAGTTCCGGTACGGGACGCGGCTCCAGCGACAGCTGCCGCGTCCGCCCGCCGGCGCTGTAGGTGTAGGCGGCGGGGTAGCCGTCGCGCCCCGGCACCACCTTCACCCGGTCGGGCCGCAGGGTGTAGAGCGCCCTGACCTCGCCGTCCACCAGCCCGGCCTCGAGATAGGCGTTCCCTGCCGTCTGCAGGTAGGCATAGACCTCGGCGAGGAACTCCGAGCCCGAAAGCCGCCGGTTCGGCCGCGCCAGCAGCGAGAGCAGCGGATGCTCGCTCAGCCGCCGCGTGCCGTCCTCGACCACCAGCGGGACGCTGTTGGCCGTCTCGGCGATCAGCCGCACGCAGCGATGCACCACCGGGTTCCTCAGATACCCGGCGCTGGCCAGGCTGACGAACCCCCGCCGGCTCCAGCTGGGCTCCCCCAGTGCCGTCAGCTGCATCAAGGTCTGCGGCCCGCCGGCTTTCGTCTCGGCAGCCACCGTGGCGCCGCCGGCGAGGCGGGTGAACCATTTGGGCATCGGTGTTCCCTTGAATTTGACCGGGCGAACCCGGATGTAGTAACGTTGCTACATTGCGCGACGGAGGCCGCCATGAACGCTCCGACCAGGGGCACCCTGCCCCACGCCACCACGATGACCAGCCGCGAGTTCAACCACAAACTGGGAAAGGCAAAGACCGCCTCGAGCGCCGGGCCAGTGATCATCACCGACCGCGGACACCCTGCGCACGTCCTGATGACCTACGAGACCTATTCCAGACTGGTCGGGACACCCCGCACCCTCTATGAGTCGCTGGCTGACACCCGGCCAGAGGCCGACTTCGACTTCGAGTTCGAGCGCGCCCCCGGCAAGGCCAGACCCGTCGACTTCGGGTTCGACGATTGAGCGTCCTCATCGACACCAACATCGTCTCAGAGCTGCGCAAAGCAGCGCGTGCAAACCCTGGCGTCAAATCGTGGTCCCAGTCCCTTCTCGAAGGACAGGTCTTCATCTCAGTCATCACACTGCACGAGATCGCTCGCGGCATCGTAGCCGCGGAGAAGCGGCGGCGTCCTGAAGCGGCGCTGCTGAGAGACTGGTTCGACACCAGCCTTCGGCCGGGCTACGCCAATAGAATGCTTCCGGTCACTGCCGAGATCGCCCTCGTTGCCGCGTCGTTCGCCGCAGAACGAACGGTCGAACTTGCCGATCACCTCATCGCGGCCACCGCGATCGTTCACGACCTGACCTTGGTCACGCGCAACACCGGGCACTTCACCCACACCGGCGTCCGCCTGCTCAACCCCTTTACCTAGATCCCCCTGACCCTCAGCTCGGCGTGCGTCAGCAGCAGCTCGGTCAGCGCCCAGACCAGCGCATCCACGCGGTCGGGCGAGTGTCCGTCGCTCAGCCCGTCCGGCCCGAAGGCGCACATCTCGTCCTCGAGCGCGGTGAGTCCGGCGAGGTGCGCCACCCGGCCATTGCCGTAGAGCGCCGCCACCGGTTCGGCCCTGAGCCACTTGCCGCGCCGGGCCCGCACCGAGCGGACCGGCACCTCCGGGTCGGCCTGGGCGATGATCGTCGCCACCATGTCGCCGCCCTGGTTGACCTCGGCGACGATGCAATCGGCGGCATACTCGTGGAAGGCCGCCACCGCCCGCCGCGCCCAGGCCTCGGGTGCCGCCGGGCCGAAGCTCAGGTCGGCGCGCACCACAGCGTCCTCGCCGATGCGGGAGGCGACGACGATGCCGCAGGCGTCGGAGGCCTTGCCGCCGGTCGCCGGCGGATCGATCGCCACCACCGTCCGCCCGTAGTCGCTGCCCTCCGGCTGCCGGAACATCGCCCGCGTCCACAAGGCGTCGGCGCGATCCTCGATCAGTTCGCCGCCCAGTTCCTGCCGCCCCAGCACCGAACCGGCATAGCGGGCCACCACCGCGCCGAGAAAGGCGTGCGCCAGGTTGTCCCGGTTGGCTTCGGTCGGCATGCGCGTCACCACCGTCGTCGGTTCTGCCATGAGCCGCCGGATCAGCCGAGTGGCGCGCGGCGTCGTCGTCACCAGCTGGCGCGGCCGGTCGCCCAGCCTGAGGCCGAACTGCAGCATGTCCCAGGTGGCGGCGGGCTTGCGCCACTTGCCCACTTCGTCGCACCAGGCGGCGGCGAACTGGGGTCCGCGGAACCGCTCCGGATCGCCGGCGCCCAGCACCAGGCCCTCGGCGCCGCCCGGCCAGAGGAGGCGCTGCCCGACAAGGCGCGGCCGTTCCTCGTCGGAGCTGCTCACCAGGATGCCGCTCGGCCCGCCGACCATCACCTGCATGGCCTCGATCATGCTGGCGCCGACGATGGCGATCGGCGAGACGCCGGCGGCGGCGAGGCCGCGCACCCACTCGGCACCGGCCCGGGTCTTGCCCGAGCCGCGCCCGCCGAGCAGCAGCCAGGTGGTCCAGTCGCCCTCGGGCGGCTTCTGCTCGTCGCGGGCCCAGAGCCACCACCAGCGGCCGATCTGCAGGCAATCGTCGAGGCTCAGCGGCTCGACCAGCCCGGCGGCCGTCATGCGCTGACGCCCAGCGCCTCCAGCCGCTTGGCGATCCTGTTCCTCAGCTCCTCGAGTTCCTTGCTCTGGCGCGGCGTGTTCTGGCGGGCCCCGGCGCGGCCCTCGAGCCTGTTCAGCTGGGCGAGCGTCGTCGCGAGCCGGCCCAGCACGACTGCTCGCCTGTCGATATCCAATGTCATGTCCACCTCGGTCAGTCGTTCGGTCAGGACTTCGAGCGCCGTGTAGAGCGCGTCGATGCGCAGCGCCAGGTCGCGGGCGTCATCGCGTTCCGGTGTCGGCCACTTGCCGCTGCGGATACGACGCTCGAGCTGCCGCCGGCTGATGCGGTAGGTGCGGCACAGCGTGGTGTACGTCATGCTTCCCGCTTCCAGATCCCCGGCCACGGCAACCCAGTCGACGGCATCGTCGTCCAGCAGCTTCATGGATGCCCCGGGGGATCGTTGCGGGTGGCGTCGCGCCACCGCCGGACCGCAATTCTGCGACCATGCCCGAACTATAGCAGACCACCGTGACGCGGGGATAAGTCTCCCGGCATCACGATCTTTCCACGTGAGATCAGTCGCTCAGGCGCGGCGCCGCTGACGCTCGGGCGACGCGTCGCGCGACGAGTGGAAGGCCCCGACGAGGCCGTCGAGCTCGCGGGCCTCCAGCTCGGTGCGGGCGATCGAGGCATTCAGCTGCTCGACCAGCGCGGCATTGTGCTGGGTCATCTCGTCCATCTGCCGCACCGCGACGCTGACCTCCTCGATGCCCGTCGCCTGCTCCGCGCTGGCCTGGGCGATGCGGCTGGTCTGCTCCCGGTTGAGGGCAACCGAGGCGCGGATCTGGCCCAGCTGTTCGGCCGCGGCGGCAACAAGGCCGGCGCCGCCCCTCACTTCGATGGCACTGTGCTCGATCAGTTCCTTGACATCGCGAGAGGCATTGGCGGCGCTCTGTGCCAGCCGCCTCACCTCGACCGCAACCACGGCGAAGCCCTTGCCCGCCTCTCCGGCACGGGCCGCCTCGACCGAGGCATTCAGCGCCAGCAGGTTGGTCTGGAAGGCGACATCGTCGATCAGGCCGATGATCTGTGCGATCTTCTCGGAGGCTGACGAGATCCGGCTCATCGCCGCGTTGGCCGCGGCCATGGTGTCGGCCCCGGCCTCGGCCGCCTCGGTCACGGCGCGGGCGCTGTCGCTCGCCGCCTCGGCGCTCTTGGCATTGGCGACGACCGTGGTGAGCAACTGCTCCATCGCCGCGGAGGTCTCTTCGATCGTCGCCGCCTGGCGGGTGCTGCGCTCGGACAGGTCGGTGGCGCCCCCGAGGATGTCGCTCGTCGCATCCCGCAGCGCCGTGCAGGTGCCGCCCAGTTGCGTGATGATGGCCTCGAGCCGCTCCGCCACCGCATTGGTGTCGCGCTTGACGGCATCGAACTCGGGTTCGAACGCCGCCTCGATGCGGGCGGACAGGTCTCCGGCGGCAAGCCGGCGCAGCGTCTCCCCGGTGAGCTGCACCGCGCGGTTGATGCTGTCCTTGGCGGCGCGGTCGCGGGCCGCCGCTTCCTCGGTGAGTCGCCGGAAGTACACCGAGACCGCGATGTCCATGTCGATGAACACCGCCTTGATCAGCGCCGCGAGGGCGTCCGGCATGGCCGCCACGGCCTCGTTGCGCGCCGCGTTCGGCGGCGGTCCGAACGGCCAGCCTCGTTTCGCGTCCGCGGCGGGCAGGTCGGCGAAGAGGCCGCGGATCAGGTCTTCGAGGATCAGCGCATAGCCCCCGATATACCAGCGCGGTTCGAGCCCGATCTTGGCGTGGCGCTCGCCCACCAGCTGGCTCGAGGCAAGGTACTGGCTGTCGAAGCGACCCGCGGCGATCGACTCCCAATGGCCGAGCTGGCGGGTCTTGGCCCGGTCCATCTGCGGGCGGCCGGCGAAGAATGCCGCCACTTCCGGCACGGAGGCGAGATGGTCGTAGAAGCGCGCCAGCGCCTCGGGCAGGTGGCGCTCGAGCTGCGGACGGATGCGCGCCAGCTCCTCGCGGCGTGCGGCATCCAGGCCGATGAAGGCCAGCCGATCCTCCAGGCTCTCGATCTGCTTGATATCGCTACGTTCGGAAACGATCGTCATGAAAATTGCCCCGGGCATGAAAATGCCACGCGGCAAAGCCACTTAGGCCGGCCCGACGCGCGGTCTTCCAGCTATCGCAAGGCGGCCGTTAAGCAGTGGTAACGTGCACATAACGGCGAACTTGTTTGCGGCTCTTTGACGCACAAGTCCACGCCGCGCCGGCCACCGACGCGACTTGCTGGCGCGAGGCCGACGGTCAGGCGGCACGCTGCCTCCGACGCTGCGCCTGCATGCCGCCCGAGACGGTGAATCGCTCGACGAGGCCGTCGAGTTCGTTGGCCTGCGCCTCGGTCTGCTCGATGGCGGCGTTGATCTCCTCGACCAGGGCGGCATTGTGCTGGGTGATCTCGTCCATCTGGCGCACCGCGGCGGTGATCTCGCCGATCGCCTCGGTCTGGCTGCCGCTGCCCTGGGCGATCTCTGCCATCAGCGCGCCGTTCTCCTGCACCGCCTGGACGATGCGCGCCAGCTTGCTGGCCGCCTCGGCGACGAGACGCGTGCCGCCGGTGACTTCGCTCGCCGACTGTTCGATCAGCGCCTTGACCTCGCTCGAGGCCACGGCCGCCGATTGCGCCAGTCGCCGCACCTCGATGGCGACGACCGCGAAGCCCTTGCCGGCCTCGCCGGCCCGCGCCGCCTCGACCGAGGCATTGAGGGCGAGCAGGTTGGTCTGGAAGGCGATGTCGTCGATCATGCCGATGATGTTGGAGATCTTGCCCGACGACGCGGTGATGCGCTCCATCGCCCCGTTGGCGTCGGTCATCACCCTGCCGCCCTCGGAGGCGAGGTTCGATGCCGCCTGCGCCTTGAGGCTCGCCTCGTCGGCGCGCTGGGCGTTCTCGGTCACGGTATGGAGCAATTGCTCCATCGAGGCGGACGTCTCCTCGACGGTCGCCGCCTGCCGGGTCGTCCGGTCGGCCAGGTCGTTGGCTCCGGCGAGAATCTCTCCGGTCGCGGTGCGCAGCGAGTTCGAGGTGCCGCGCAATTGCTGCACGATCGCCTCGAGCCGGTCGGCGACGGCGTTGGTGTCGTGCTTGATCTTGTCGAACTCGGGTTCGTACTCGGCCTCGATGCGGGCCGTAAGGTTGCCTTCCGCCACCTGCTTGAGCACCTCGCCGGTCAGGTCGACCACGCGCTCGACCTTGGCCTTGGCGATCCGGTCGCGTTCGGCGGCCTCGGCGCTCATGCGGTCGAAATAGACCGTCACGGCGACGTCGATGTCCATCATCACCGCCTTGCTCATGGCGGCGAGGGCACGGCTCATCCGGTCGGCGATCTCGGCCGTCTCCGGCCGGCGGCCGAACAGTCCCGGCTTCTCGGCGGCGGCCCACTCGGCCAGCATGTCGGTGACGAGGCCGCGCACCAGGGTCTCGACGATCAGTCCGTAGCCGCCGATATACCAGCGCGGCTCGAGCCCGATCTTGGCGTGCCGCTCGCCGACCTTGCGGCTCGATTCGAGATAGTCGCCGTCGAAGCGGCCTTCTGCGATGGCCCGCCAGTGGGTGTTCTGCTTGCCCTGGGCCCGCTGCATCTGCGGCTGGCCATCGAAGAAGCGCGCGACGGCCGGGACGGTGGCGAGCTTGCCGTAGAACTTGGCAAGCGCCGGGTCGAGATGCCGCTCGAGGATCGCGGTCACGCCGCGCAGGTCGGTCAGGGCGCCGGCGTCGAGCCCGATGAAGTTCAGGCGCTCCTCGAGAGTCTTGGCGTCTTCGGCATTGGACGTAGTCATCGCAGGCGGTGCCTCCTGGCATCCGTGTCTTGTCGGTCCGGGGGCGAACCCGGTGTTGATGCTCTGCGTCCATCTCGGACCCTAAATCGTTCTACCTAAGAACCAATTAAGGCTCGCTCATGCGATCGATACGTGCTGCTGCGAGGTTCGCCGGCGCCTGACCCTCAGATCGTCTCGGGTGGCTCCCAGTTGGGCCAGTCGGCGACGTGGTCCTCCCACTGGCCGGGCCTGACATCGAGTTCGGACACCGTCCGGCCGCGGACCGACACGCCGACGTCGACGACCGTCTGCGGATCGCCCGAGACCAGCGGGTGCCACCAGGCCAGCCCCCTCCCCTCGGCGATGCGGCGATAGGCGCAGGTCACCGGGATCCAGGCGATGGTGCGCACGTTCTCGGGCGTCAGCTTGATGCAGTCGGGCACCTTGGCGAGCCGGTTCGGGTAGTCCGAGCAGCGACAGCTCTGCCCGTCGAGCAGCCGGCAGTGGACGTCGGAGACGTAGATGTCGCCGGTGTCCTCGTCCTCGAGCTTCATCAGGCAGCAGCGGCCGCAGCCGTCGCACAGCGCCTCCCACTCCTCCACGGTCATCTCTTCGAGCGTCTTGTCGTCCCAGAAGGCCATTGCCGTTCCCTTTGGCGGGCAAGACGCTTGCGCAAATCTGCCGGTGATCATATTCGAGCGACAGCCTTGCCAAGGCGCGCCGGATTGTCGAGATTCCAGTGTGGGGCAGGCACGGAGTGATGCGGTGCAGGATCCGTTCTACCACAAAGAGAAGCGCCGCAAGAAAACCCGGCTCCTCGCGGCCGACGCCTGGCTCGACTCGGCGCTCTATGACTTCTGGCAATCGGTGGGGCGCGGCTACACCAATGTCGAGGACTTCTTCTCGCGCTTCCGCATCTCCGGTTTCAAGCGATTCTTCGTCGAAATCCTGTCGGACGGGCTGAGCTTTGCGGCCATCGGCATGGTGCTGGTCACCGGCCTCGCGCTGCCCGCCTTCGATGCAACCGCCTCGGGCCGGTTCAACAAGGCGGAGGATATCTCCGTCACCTTCCTCGATCGCTACGGCAACGAGGTGGGTCGGCGCGGCATCCGTTCCGACGATTCCTATCCGCTCGACAAGCTGCCGGACTATTTCGTCCGCGCAACGCTCGCCACGGAGGACCAGCACTTCTACCGGCACTTCGGCATCGACGTGTTCGGGACCCTGCGCGCGCTGCTCTCGAACGCCCAGGGCGAGGGCTCGCTGCAGGGCGGCTCCTCGATCACCCAGCAGCTTGCCAAGAACCTGTTCCTCTCCAACGAGCGCACCCTCGAGCGCAAGATCAAGGAAGCCTACCTTTCGGTGTGGCTCGAGTGGCACTACACGAAGGACGAGATCCTCAAGCTCTATTTCGACCGCGCCTACATGGGTGGCGGCAATTTCGGCGCCGCGGCGGCCGCCGAGTTCTACTTCGGCAAGCGGATCACCGACGTCACCTTGGCCGAGGCGGCCATGCTCGCCGGCCTGTTCAAGGCACCGACCAAGTACGCCCCGCATGTCGATCTGGCGGCGGCGCGCGGCCGCGCCAATGTGGTGCTCAGCCGCATGGTGGATGCCGGCTTTCTGACCGAGGGGCAGGTCACCGCGGCGCGGCGCAACCCTGCGGTACCGGTCGACCGGTCGGCCGAGCTCAACTCGCCCAACCACTTCCTCGACTACGCCTTCGAGCAGACCAAGAAGATCATCGCCGAAAGCGACACGCGCTCGAACAGCTTCGTGGTGCGGACCACCATCGATCCGGTTCTGCAGTCCTACGCCGAGGACGCGGTGACCTCGGTGGTGCGCGAACAGGGCGAGGCCTTCAACGTCTCCGAGGCGGCCATGGTGGTGACCGAGCCGAACGGGGCCATCCGCGCCATGGTCGGCGGCATGGACTATGGCAAGAGCCAGTTCAACCGGGCCATCGTGCCGAACCGGCAGCCCGGTTCGGCGTTTAAGCTGTTCGACTACGCCACCACGTTCGAACTGATCCCCGAATACGATCCCGACACGGTGGTGAGTGGCGCGACGCAGTGCATCGGCAACTGGTGCCCGAAGAACTACTCGGGCAACTCGGTCGGGCGGATCAGCCTGATTTCGGCCTTCCAGCAGTCGATCAACACCGTCCCGGTCAATCTCTCGATAAAGACCGGACGGCAGCCCATTGCCGATTTCGCCCACAAGATCGGCCTCACCAACGATTTCCCGGTGACCCGGTCGCTGGCGCTCGGCGCCGCCTCGGTCAGCGTCATCGACATGACCTCGTCCTACGCCGTGTTCGCCAATGACGGCTACAGGGCCACGGCCTTCGGCATCACCCGCATCAACACGCTCGGCGGCGATCTCGTCTACGAGGCGGATGTCGACGCGCCGCGCGAGCGGCTGGTGAGCGAGCGGACCGTCACCTACATGAACCGCATGCTGCGGGCCGTGGTCGAGCACGGCACCGGGCGGCGGGCGCTGATCGAGGGCGTGCCGTCGGTCGGCAAGACCGGCACCACCTCATCGTATCGCGATGCCTGGTTCTGCGGCTTCACCGGCAACTATGTCGCCGCGGTGTGGTTCGGCAACGACGACTACCGCCCGACAAAGAACCTCACCGGCGGCACCCTGCCGACCATCGCCTGGCAGAAGTTCATGGCCTATGCCCACACCAATATCGAGATCAAGCCGGTGTCCGGCGTCGATTTCGAGCCGGCGCCCTTCGTCATCGCCTCGGCCGAGCCGACGGTGGAGGCGACCCAGCCGGAACGCCCGCCGGGGCTGAAGCCGGAGGCCGCGCGCAAGCTGCTCGAGGTCGCCGATCGGCTGCGCGATGCGCTCGGCGCGCTGTCCCCGGAGCCGCCCGCCGGACAGGCCGTGCTGTCGACGCTGCCCGCCCGACCTTCCGTCGAGGCGCTGTAGCCGTTGCGCTTCCTCCTGCATCTGGGACTGATGATCGGGGTGGCCCTGACCCTGGGCTTCGGCCTGTCCTGGTACGCGCTCTCCGATGGCCGGCTGGTCGGCGCCATCGAGATCGGTCCCTGGCAGGCCTGGCGCGATGTCGGCGTGCCGAGCCCGGATCCCTATACGCGCGCCTATATCGCGCGCACCGGCGGGCTCGAACTCGGCGCCAGCGAGGGCCTGCAGTTCATCGCCAGGACCGACAGCGACAACCGCGGGCTCGACCGGGCCTGCCGCTACCGCATCGACGGAACGACGCCCGCGGCGCGGTTCTGGACGCTGGTGCCGGTGGCGCCGGTCAACGGCATTCCCATCGCACGCCCCGACGGTCCGCTCGCCTTCATCAGCACCCGCCTGAGCCGGGCCGGCGACGGGTCCTTCGCGCTCCACGTGAGCCGGACGCTGGCGCCGCAGAACTGGGTGGAGATCACTGGGGACGGCGCCTTCGAGCTGGTCCTCACGCTCTACGACACGCCGAGCGTCGGCGGCGGCATTGCCAGCCTGCCGGCGATCATCCGCGAGGGCTGCGCATGATCCGCACGCTGCTCTGGGCGGTCGCCGGGGTGGTGCTGGGAGGCATCATCCACATCGCCGTCATCCTCGCCCTGCCCGCGCTGTCGCCGACCGTGGCGTGGGATCAGGTGGCGGCCCTGGGCGAGGGCAACGGTCCCTACGTGCTGCCGGCCGCCCGGCCCGACCAGCCCAACAGCCTGCGCCTCGATCCCGAACTCGCCTACGCCGTCTGCCGGCTCGACCTGCGCAACGGTCCCGGCACGGTGGCCGGTACGCTGCCGCAGGCGTTCTGGTCGGTCGCCGTCTACAACCGGATGGGCACGGTGGTCTACTCGACGACCAATCGCGACGGCGTCGGCACGACACTCGACATCGGCCTGTTCAACGCCGCGCAGACCCGCCTGCTCGCCCAGCAGCAGCTCGACATCGCCGAGGGACTGCTGGTCGTCGAGTCCCAGACCGACGAACTGATGGTGCTGGTACGCCTCGCGCCGCCGCACCCGGCCATGCGCGTGCGCTACGAGAAGGCCCTCGCCGGGCTGCGCTGCAGCAATCTCGACGGCTGAGGCCTACTTGCGGATCGTGCCTTCGTCCCGCACGTCGAGCAGGACACGAGACGGCAGGGCTTCGCCGCCGGCATCGTCCGGATGCCAGCCGGCGGAACAGAAATCCCCGGCCTCGGCCCGGTCGACCCAGGCGGCGAGTTCGCTGAGCCGCCCGTCGACGATCACCGCCCCCTCGTGCGGGGTCTCCACCAGCAGGCGGTCGAGCGCATAACTGTAGGCTTCGTAGCGGTAGGCCAGCGCCCGCACGAAGTGCTCGACATGGGCCTGGTTCTCCGCCTCGCGCTCGGCCTCGTCGCGCAGCACCTCGCGCTCCAGCCCCTCGATGCTCGCCGCCGCCACGGCGCGCTGGCGGTCGATCTCGCCGACGGCGCAGATGGAGCGGAAAGTGGCCTCGAGGGTGCCCAGGTCGGCGCCGATGTGCTCGCTCATCGTGGCGTAGCGGCCGCGCGAGGAGGCATGGCGCTCCGTCCTCAGCCAGCTGTAGTAGCGATCCTCGTAGCGCTTGCGCTGCTCGCCGGCCTTGGCCGGCCTGATCTCGGCGGCATACTCGAACGCCCAGTCGCGGGACTGCGGCGCACC
>NZ_JAYRYM010000021.1:0-28852 GCF_041917035.1 Devosia sp.
CGCTGGCGCGCACCCTCGGCCGCTCCAACCTCATCTGCGTCGACATGGGCGGCACCAGCTTCGATGCGAGCCTCATCGTCGACAGCCAGCCCTCCTCCTCCAACGAGGCCGAGCTCGAGGGCCTGCCCATCCAGATGTCGATCATCGACATCAACGTCATCGGCGCCGGCGGCGGCTCGATCGCCTGGGAAGAGGCCAACGCGGTGCGCGTCGGGCCCAAATCGGCCGGCTCCGTGCCCGGGCCGGCCTGCTATGGCCGGGGCGGCACCGAACCGACGGTGAGCGATGCCAACCTCGTGCTCGGCCGGCTCGACGGCGCCAATTTCGCCGGCGGCACGATGACGCTCGACTATGACCGCGCCGTCGCTGCGGTGCGCTCGATCGGCGATCGCTTCGGGCTCTCCGCCCAGGCCATGGCGCAGGGCATCGTCGACATCATCAACGCCAAGATGGCCGACACCATCCGCACCATCACGGTGCGGCGCGGCATCGATCCGCGCGACTTCGCCCTCGTCGCCTATGGCGGCGCCGGCCCGGCCCAGGCCGCGGCGCTCGCCGACCAGCTGGATATCGAAGAGGTGATCATCCCGGTGCTGCCCGGCGCATTCTCCGCCTGGGGCATGCTGCAGACCGACGTGCGGCACGATTTCAAGACCACCTTCTACGGCTTCTGGGACCAGACCGCGCCCGACAGCGTCGCCGCCGAGTTCGAGCGGCTCGAGGCCGATGGCCGCGCCTACCTGGCGCGCGAGGGGCTGTCGGCGGATGCCATGACGTTCGAGCGCTATGGCGATTTCCGCTACCAGGGGCAGGAATACGTGCTGACCATCCTGATCGTCGGCAATCCGGTCGACATGGCCGCGACCCGCGCCGCCTTCGATGCCGCCTATGACCGGCAGTACGGCCACTCGAGCCCGGACAGCCGGCTCGAGGTCGCCACCCTGCGCGTCGCCGCCATCGGTCGCCTGCCGCGGCCCGGCATCCCCGATCCCGAAATGCGGCCGCGCGGCCCGGCGCGCCAGCGCAAGGTCTATTTCGACGGCGTCGAGCTCGCCACCGCCATCATCGAGCGGGCCGAGATCGGTCACGGCGAGGTGGTCGACGGCCCGGCCATCATCGAGGAGCCGACCGCCACCACGCTGATCCCGCCCAACTGGCAGGGCCGCATCATCTCGGGCGGACACCTGACCCTGACCCGCAAGCCGGTGGAGGCCTGAGCCATGAAGACCGCTGATCCGATCACCACCGAAGTCGTCCGCAACTTCGTCATCGCCTGTGCCCAGGACATGAATGCGGCGCTCTGGCGCTCGGCCTACTCGGCCGTCATCTACGAGGGCCGCGACAGCGCCGTCGTGCTGCTCGACGAGAAGGGCAACATGCTGGGCCAGTCGACGGGCGTGCCGCTGTTCGTCGGCGCCATCGATGCCTGCGTCAAGCTGGTGCTGGCCCGCTATGGCACCGACATGGCGCAGGGCGACATCTTCATCCTCAACGATTCCTACCTGCAGGGCACCCACCTGCACGACGTCACCGCCGTCGGGCCGCTGTTCCACCAGGGCGAACTGGTCGGCTTTGGCGCCGCCCGCGCCCACTGGCAGGATATCGGCGCCATCGATCCGGGCTCGACCATGGGGTCGACCTCGATCTTCCACGAAGGCATCCGGCTCGGGCCGACCCGCATCGTCAAGGAAGGCAAGCCGATCCCCGAGTGGTACGACCTGCTGACCCGCAACACCCGTCTCAAGACCATGACGCTGGGCGATCTCAACGCCCAGATCAGCGCCATCCGGACCGGCGAGAAGCGCCTCAGCGGCCTGCTCGACCGCATCGGCGTCGATACCTATCGGTCGGCCTGCGCCAACATCTTCGAGCAGGCCCGCATCCTCGACATCGAGGCGATCCGCCAGCTCAAGGACGGAACCTATTACCGCGAGGGCTTCCTCGACGACGACGGCGTCACCACCGATGCGGTCAAGATCGCGCTGACGCTGACCATTGCCGGCGAGAAGATGATCATCGACCTCGCCGGCACGTCGGGGCCGGTGCAGGGCTCGATCAACTGCGGCGCCGTGCAGACCGAGTCGCTGCTGCGCCTCGCCTACAAGACCATGATCAATCCGGACCGCGCCATCACCGGCGGCTCGTTCTCCACCATGGAGGTGCGCATTCCGGACAATTGCCTGCTCAACGCCCGTGAGCCGGCCGCCTGCGAGTGGTACTTCACCGGTCTCGGCCTGCTCGGCGACCTGATGATCTCATGCCTCGGCGAAGCCATGCCGGAGAAGGCGACGGCGGCGCACTACGGCGACTCGATGGTGGCCGCCTTCTTCCAGATGGACAAGGGCGAGGACAGCTGGATTTCGGTGGAGCCCACCGCCGGCGGGTGGGGCGGCACCAATGGCGGCGACGGCGAGAGCGCCCTGATCAATCTCGTCAATGGCGGTTTCCGCAACATCCCGGCGGAAGTCTACGAGACCAAGTTCCCGGTGCGCGTCGAGGAGTTCTCGCTGCGCCGCGACTCCGGCGGGGCAGGGCGCTGGCGCGGCGGCTGCGGCGTCACCCGCACCTACCTGCTGCTCGAGGACTGCTACGGCGCGCTCTGGTTCGAACGCGCCCGCACCCCGGCCTGGGGCCTGGCCGGCGGCCAGTCGGGCGCCGGGCCGGTCAACGACATCCTCGCTCCGGCCGGCGAGGCCGAGCATCCGCTGAAGATGCGCGCCCGCGCCTTCCGCAAGGGCACGCGCATCGTCACCCGCACCGGCGGGGGCGGCGGCTATGGCGATCCGCTCGCCCGTCCGGTCGGCGAGGTTCTCGACGATGTCCGCGCCGGCCTCGTCTCCGTCGAGCGGGCCTGGTCCGACTATGGCGTCCGCATCGCCCCCGACATGTCGGTGGACCTGGCCGCGAGCCGGCCCCGCGCGGCGATGTAGTCCGGGGCAGGCGGGCGGGTCGCCCGGGCCCGCTCGCCGCACCGGCTTGCAGTCCGCCGCGGCGGCGCTAAGCTCGCGCCATGATCCGATCTGCCGCCGCCCTCCTGCTGCTCCTCGTCCTCTCGGCGCCCGCGCGCGCCGGCGAGGCGGAGGCCATCGCCGCCTATCAGTCCGGCGACTACGCCGTCGCCCTGCGCGAACTGCCGCCCCTCGCGGAGTCCGGCAACGCTCTCGCCCAGACCGTCCTCGGCTACATGTACGCCAACGGGCAGGGCGTGCCGCCCGATGCGGCGACCGCCGTGAAGTGGTTCCGGCTCGCCGCCCTGCAGGGCAGTGCCGACGCCCAGCACAATCTCGGCTACCTCTACGATGCCGGCCAGGGCGTGCCGAAGGACTATGCCGAGGCCGGCCAGTGGTACCGGCTCGCCGCGGAGCAGGGCCGGGCCGATTCCCAGTACAATCTCGGTGTCCTGCTCGAGGAGGGTGGCAACGGCCTTGCCCAGGACTATGCCGAGGCGGCGCTCTGGTATGGTCGTGCCGCCGGGCAGGGCGATGCCTACGCTCAGCACGCGCTCGCGCTGCTGCATGCTGCCGGTCGCGGCGTGCCGCGCGACGATGCGGCGGCCCTCGCCTGGTTCCGCCGCGCCGCCGACCAGGGCCACGCCCCGGCCCAGTACAGCGTCGGCGTCGCCTACAATACCGGCCGCGGTGTCGTCGCCGACGATGCCGAGGCGGCGAAGTGGTTCCGCCGTGCCGCCGATCAGGGCTATGCCCCGGCCCAGGCCAATCTCGGCCTGCTCTACGATCACGGGCAGGGGGTCGAACAGAACGACGAGGAAGCGACGCGCTGGTTCGCGCTGGCGGCGGCCCAGGGCGAGCCGCATGCGCAGAACAGCCTCGGCATCCAGTACAAGAACGGCTATGGCGTCGCCCGCGATTACGTGCAGGCCTATCTGTGGATGCACCTCGCCGCCCAGCAGGGCCATCCCGACGCCATGAAGAACCTCGGCGAGCTCGCCACCCGCATGTCGGCCGACGAAATCGCCGAGGCGCAGCGGCTGGCCGCCTCCTGGCGCCGCCGGTAGCCGGTTTGGGGCAGGCCATTGACCCCGCGGTGCCGGCAGGGCGAAATAGCGTCCGGAACGATCGGCACGGCTCGGGAGCGAGGTGTCGGCGGGTGACGGGGGGAAGCATGGACATTCGACGTCGCCTGATGGCGCTGCTTGCAGCCGCACTGCTGGTCCTGGCGACCGCAACGGGGGCGCTGGCCGCCGATGCACGGCCGGACGCGCCGAAGGTTCTCAGGAACTGGTACGGCCTGATGCTGGAGCTGGTGCGCCACACCGCCACCTACTCGCCGCCGGTCGCGAGCCGCGCCTTCGGCTATCTCGGCGTGGCCGCCTACGAGGCGGCGGTCGGCGGGTCCGACCGGCTGGTCTCGCTGGTCGGCCAGCTCAACGGCCTCGAGGCCGTGCCGGGGCGCGAGCCGGGGCTCGCCTATGACGAGGCGGTGATCGCCCATGCCGTCATGGCCACCATGGTGCGCAGCTTCTTCGGCAATACCGGCCCCACCGGCCAGCGGGCCGTCGCCGCCGCCGACCGCAAATGGGGGGCCGAGGTCGCGGCCGGCGTTCCCCCGGACGTGCTCGAGCGGAGCGCGGCCTTCGGGACCCTGATGGCCGACAGCATCATCGAGTGGTCGAAGGGCGACGGCGGCGCCGAGATCACCAATCTGGGCTTCCCGCTCGACTACGAGCTGCCGAGCGGCGAGGGCAAGTGGGTGCCCACCAGCGCCATCGCCCTGCAGCAGTCGCCGCTCCTGCCGCAATGGGGCAGCGTCCGTCCGTTCGCCGCGCCGATGGGCGTGTCCTGCGCCATCCCGCCGCCGCCCGAGTACAGCACCAACCCGCAGTCGCAGTTCTACCGCGAGGCCGTCGAGGTGCTGGACACCGCCCGCGGCCTCACCGACGAGCAGGCGGCGATCGCCCGCTTCTGGTCCGACGATCCCATGCTCTCCACCACGCCGCCGGGCCACTGGATTTCGATCGCCCTGCAGGTGGCCGAGGCACAGCAATTGCCGCTCGACCGCAGCGTCGACCTCATGGCCCGGCTCGGCGTGGCGATGTCCGACGCCTTCATCGGCTGCTGGCGGGAAAAGTACGTCTACAATCTCATCCGGCCGATCAGCTATATCAGAAAGCAGATCGATCCGGCCTGGGAGCCGATCCTGATCACGCCGCCGTTTCCCGAGTACCCCAGCGGCCACAGCACCGTGTCCGGTGCCGCCGCCACCGTGCTGACGGCCATGTTCGGCGAGGATTTCGGTTTCGTCGATGCCACTGGATCGCCGGACGGGCGGGCGCCGCGCAGCTTCCCGAGCTTCTGGGCCGCCGCCGACGAAGCCGGCATCTCGCGGCTGTTCGGCGGCATCCACTATCGGGCCGCCATCGTCAGCGGGCTCGAGCAGGGGCGCTGCATCGGTGCCTACACCGTGGCGCTGAAGACGCTGAAATGAGCATCGCCCGCCTGTCGCTCGTCCTCGCCGCCCTGTCTGCGGTCGTTCCCGCCCAGGCGCAGGAGCCAGCTCGTCCGCACTTCGTCGAGGAAACCGCCACGTCGGGGGTCTCGAGCGTCTATGACGGGGAGTGGTTCTACATGGTCGGCGGCGGCGTCGCGACCTTCGAGTGCTCCGGGGACGGCCTGCCCGACATGCTGTTGCCGGGGGGCGCCGGCACCGCCACCTTCTATCGCAATACCAGCACCATCGCAGGTCCCTTGACCTTTGTCGCCGAGCCGAGCGGACTCGAGCTCGACGGCGTCGCCGGTGCCTATCCCGCCGATATCGACAGCGACGGCATCACCGATCTCGCCATCCTCCGGGTGGGCGAGAACGTCGTGATGCGCGGCCTCGGCGCCTGCCGCTTCGAGCGGGCCAACGAGGCCTGGGGGTTCGACGGTGGCGACGCCTGGTCGGCCGCGCTGGCGCTGACCTGGGAGCGCGGGGCCGGCTGGCCCACCCTCGCGGTCGGCAACTACATCGACCGGCACGAGGAGATCTCGCCCTGGGGCTCGTGCACCGAAAACTGGCTGCACCGGCCCCGGCCCGAGGGCGACGGCTTTGCCCCGCCGCGTCCTCTGGCGCCGAGCTTCTGCGCGCTCTCCATGCTGTTCACCGACTGGAACCGGTCGGGCACGCCGAGCCTGCGCATCTCCAACGACCGCGAGTACTACGAGGGCGGCGAGGAGCAGCTCTGGCGGATCGATCCCGGGGCCGAGCCGGCGCTCTTCACCCCGGCCGATGGCTGGAAGCGGCTGCGCATCTGGGGCATGGGCATCGCCAGCTACGACCTCGATGCCGACGGCTTCCCCGAGTACTTCCTCACCAGCATGGCCGACAACAAGTTGCAGGTGCTGGGCAGTCCCGGCCCCGCCACGAGGCCGGACTACAAGGATGTCGCGGCGCTGCGCGGGGTGGCCGCGCCACGCCCCTATACCGGCGGGGACCAGCGCCCCAGCACCGCCTGGCATACCCAGTTCGAGGACGTCGACAATGACGGCCTCGTCGATCTGTTCATCGCCAAGGGCAATGTCGCCCAGATGCCGGATTTCGCCGAGCGCGACCCCAACAACCTGCTGCTGCAGCGGCCGGGCGGCAGCTTCGTCGAGGTCGGCGAGAGCGCGGGCATCTCCGCCAACGGCAATTCCCGCGGGGCGGCACTGGTCGACTTCAATCTCGACGGCCGGCTCGACCTCGTGGTGGTGAACCGCTGGACCAGCGCCCAGGTCTGGCGCAACGACAGTGCGGAGGCGGGCAACTGGATCGAGTTCCGCCTGCGCCAGCCTGCCCCCAACCGAGACGGCATCGGCGCCTGGCTCGAGGTCGACAACGGCACCACGCTGATGCGACGCGAGCTGACCGTCGGCGGCGGCCATGCCGGCGGCCAATCCGGCTTCATCCATTTCGGCCTCGGCGAACAGCCGACCGCCACCGTCTCCGTCGTCTGGCCGGATGGCGAACGCAGCTCCTGGGCCGACCTCTCGGCCAACGCGATCTACATCCTCGAGCGGGGTCAGGCATCCGCCAGTCCGGTCGCCACCGGGCCATAGTCGCGCCGCGGGCGACGGGCGGTCCGCCCCGGCGCCGCCCCGCCGCCGGGCCGTCTCCCTGCGACAGACCGTCGCACCCCCGGCCGCCGGCTTTGCGCTAGTCTTTGCTGGCGAAAGGCGACGTTCTTGCGGGCGTTGGCCGTTTGGTAATTGCGTGGCTGGGGAGATCGCGCATGACCGACGTGCCGTCCGGGGCGGTGCCGCGTGCACCCAAACTCAGGGCCATTGCGTGGCGGGATATCGTCGCCGCGCTCCGGCTGGGCATCCGCGACTTCGCCCGCGCGCCGCTCTACGGGCTGTTCTTCGGCGGTGTCTTCGCCCTGGGCGGGGTGGCCATCTTCCTCTTCCTCGGCGTCCTCGATGCGCCCTGGATGATCATCCCCATTGCCATCGGCTTTCCGCTCGTCGGTCCGTTTGCCGCCGCCGGCCTCTACGAGGTCAGCCGGCGCCTGGCGCGCGGCGAGCCGCTGACCTGGAAGGGGGTGCTGGTCACCGTCTTCCGCCAGCGCGAGCGGCAGCTGGGCTGGATGGCTTTCGTGGTGCTGTTCATCTTCTGGGTCTGGGTCTACCAGGTCCGCATCCTGCTGGCGATCTTCATGGGCTTCAGCGCCCCCTCGACGCTCGACCGCTTCCTCACCGTGGTCCTGACCACCCAGAGCGGCCTCACCTTCCTTGCGGTCGGCACGCTGGTTGGGCTGGTCCTCGCCTTGATCCTGTTCTCCGCCACCGTCGTCGCCATGCCGCTGCTGCTCGATACCGAGCTCGATTTCGTCACCGCGCTGATCACCAGCTTCCAGTCGGTGGCGCGGAGCCCCCTGCCGATGCTGGGCTGGGGCGTCACCGTCACCGCACTGACGCTGCTGGCGCTCGCCCCGGCCTTCCTCGGGCTCGTCGTCATCATGCCGGTGCTGGGGCACGCCACCTGGCACCTCTATGCCCTCGCTGCCGGCAAGGAGTCCGCCGCCTGAGGCGGGCTCAGGCGCTGCGGATGATCTCGCGGTAGATGGCGACCGCTTCCTCGATCATCGCCACCTCGCAATATTCGTCGGTCTTGTGCGCCATCGCCGGGTCGCCCGGCCCGCAGATCAGCGTCGGCACGTTGCCGAGCGCCGGCGTCAGCACCGAGGCATCGGTGAAGTAATTGGCGCTCGACACCGGCGCAGCGCGTCCGGTGGCGGCCGTGTAGGCCTCGGCCAGCCGGCGCATTCCCGGCCCCTCCGGATCGGACCACACCGACGGCAGGTCGACCAGTGCCGTGACCTCGGTCCCGGGCGCCACCGTCACGCCGATGGCCTCGCCGACCCGGGCGTGGTCCATGCCCGGCACGGTGCGGATGTCGACGGTGAAGGTCGCGCGGTCCGGCACCGAGTTGATGTTGGCGCCGCCGGCGATGGTCCCGACATTGAGCGTCGGGCTGCCCATGATCGGGTGCGGCGCGACGTTGAAGCCGAACCCCTCGAGCGCCACCACGCCGCGCGCCGCCTCGTAGACGGCGTTCTCGCCCAGGTGCGGGGTCGAGCCATGCGCCGTGACACCCGTGCAGCAGGCCTCGAGCCACAGCGCCCCCTTGTGCCCGCTGATGAAGCGGTTGGCGGTCGGCTCGCCCACCACCAGCAGCCGCGCCTCGCCCAGCAGCCGCTCGGCCGCCAGCGCCCGCGCCCCATGCGCGCCGGTCTCCTCGCCGCCGGTGAGCACCAGCGTCACGGCCTTGCCGCTGCCCGCTTCGGCTGCCGCCGCGACCAGCATGGCGGCGACGCCCGCCTTCATGTCGCAGGCTCCCCGGCCATAGAGACGCCCCGCCACGATGTCGCCGCCGAACGGGTCCTGCGTCCACGGCGCCGCCCCGAGCGGCACCGTGTCGAGATGGCCGGTGAACAACAGCGCCGGCCCCTCGCCGATCCGCGCCACCAGGTTGGTGCGGCCCGGCCCGAAGCTCGAGATGTCGACCGCAAAGCCGCAATCGGCGAGGAGCGGCGCCAGGTATTCGGCGCAGTGCTGCTCGCGACCGGGCGGGTTGCGGGTATCGAGCCGCACCAGTTCCTGCGTCAGGGCGATCGGATCGAAGCTCACAGCGGCGTCCGGTACACGGGCGTGTCGAGACCCTCGAAGCGCGCCTTGAGCTGCAGGGCGAGGAACTTCGAGAAGAACCGCGACAGCGCCAGGTTCCCGCCGTGGAACCAGAGCGCCGGATGCGCGGTCGGCTTGTACATGTTCCTGAGTTCGCCGTGCCAGGGCGCCGGGTCGTTGCGCATCCCCGAGCCGAGCCCCCAGCACGGCCCGATCTCGTGGGCGAGGTCACGCGACACCAGTTGCGCCACCACTTCGTGCATCGACTGGAACCCGGTCGACTGGATGATTGCGTCGACCGCGATCTCGCTGCCGTCGGCAAAGCGGATGCCCGACGGGGTGAGAGTGTCGATCGCCACCCCGGCCTTGAGCTTGATTTCGCCCGAAATGATCAGTTCCGACCCTCCGACATCGACATAGTAGCCCGAGCCGGTGCGATAGGCCTTCATCATCAGCCCCGTCTCGTCGTCGCCGAAATCGAGGAGGAAACCCGAGGCGGCAAGGCGCCTGTAGAACTCGGCGTCGCGCACCCGGATCCGGTCGTAGAGCGCCTTCTGGTACTTGGGCTGCAGCGCGAAGGGCGTTGCCGCCGCCAGCAGATCGGCCCTGTCGACGTCGAGCCCGCTCTCGACCGCCGCCTCCGAGTAGATGTCGAAGGCCATCTCCATCAGCGTTTCCGAGCGCACCACCGTGGTCGGCGAGCGCTGGATCATGGTGACCTCGGCGCCGGCCTCCCACAGGTCGACCGACACATCGTGCGCCGAGCTCGCGCCACCGATCACCGCCACGCGCTTGCCGCTGAAGCGGGCGCCGTCGCTGTACTGACTCGAATGCAGGATCTCGCCGCCAAACCTCTCGGCGCCGTCGAGCGCGATCCAGCGCGGCGGGCCGTAGGCGCCGGTGGCGAAGATCAGGTGCGCCGGCTGCAGCCGGATCGGACGGCCCTCGCGCACCAGCTCGACCGTCCACCGGCCGGCCGCCGCGTCATAGGCGGCGCGCACCGCCTCGGTCTCGGTCCAGTAGGTGAGTTCCATCACCTTCACATAGGCCTCGAGCCAGTCGCCCATCTTGTCCTTGGGGGTGAACACCGGCCAGTTGGCCGGGAACGGCAGGTAGGGCAGGTGGTCGTACCAGACCGGGTCGTGCAGCACGAGCGAGCGGTAGCGCTTGCGCCAGGAATCGCCGGCCCGCCGGTTCTTCTCGACGACGATGGTCGGTACGCCCAGCTGTCTCAGCCGCGCTGCGATCATGATGCCGCCCTGGCCGCCGCCGATGACAAGGCAATAGGGCTGGCGCGTCGTCCCAAGTTCCGCCGCCTCCGCCGCGCGCTCTTCCGTCCAGGTCCTGCGGTTGCGATCGGCGCCGTGGCGCACGCCCGTCGGCCGGCTGTGCCCGAGCGGCTCCTCGAAGCCGGTGAGCGATTGCAGCGTGGTCAGGATCGAGCGGCAGCGCCCGCCCTCGAGCCGGACGATGCCCGATCCCGTGCCGCTCGCCGTCGTGAAGCTGAACCAGGCCTCGATGCCGTCCTCGGTGTCCTTCGCCTCGCCGGGCACGAAGCCGGACGGGGCGGTGCGCGCCAGCGTCTCGTCCAGCATCGCGGCGATCGCCGGCCGGCCCTCCATGGTCTTGACGTTCCAGGTGAAGGCGACGAGGTCGCGCCAGTAGCAGTCCTCGGCGAAGCTCTCGAGGATTCGGCCGCTGTCGCGGCTCTCGAGGGCCGCGGCGAACGCGGCCAGCCAGGCCGCGGCCCGGGCGGCGGGAGAAGTGTCGAGCATGTGCAGTCCCTTTGCAGCGCCGGCGGCGGGAGGCGTCGCCGGAAAGTCGTCACGGAACGCCGCGCTCAGTCGCCGAGCGGCTCGAGTTCCCGGCCCTTGCGGTGGTTGACCACGTTGAACTTGATGCGCCTGAGCGTCTCGCGCGCCGAGGCGTCGAGCCGGTAGCCCGTCGCCGCCGAGATCAGGTCGATGATGGTGAGGAACGCGAAGCGCGACGCCGTCGGCTTCATGGTGTCGGGGTATTCCGGAATGTCGACCGTCAGCCGGACGTCGCAGATCCGCGTCAGGTCGGTGTCCGGTGCCGTGATGCAGATGGTCTGCGCGCGGTACTGCTTGGCCAGTTCCACCGCGTCGATCACCTCGCGGGTGCGGCCGGTGGCCGAGATGGCGATGACCACGTCATCCGGCCTGAGCGTCGACGCCGTCATCCGCATCACATAGGGGTCGGAATGCGCCGTCACCACCACACCGTAGCGGAACAGCCGATACTGCGTTTCCTGGGCGAGGGCCGACGAGCTGCCCCCAAGGCCGAAGACGCTCACCTGGTGCGCACCGGCGATCAGCTCGGCGGCCTGCAACACCGCCTCCGGATCGATCTGCCGCTCGACCCGCTCGAGGGCCCCGCGGATTTCGCCGAACACCTCGTTCCACAGCGGCACGCCGTTCTGCGTCGGTTCGGGCGGCCGCGGCATGGTCGCGAGGTAGAGCCGTCCCACCACCACAGATTGCGCCAGCTTGAGCTTGAAGTCCCGCACCCCGTCGCAGCCGATGGCGCGGCAGAAGCGCGTCACCGTCGGCTCCGACACGTCGGCCCGGCGGGCGATCTCGGCATTCGAGGCGTCGACCGCGAAAGTCACCTCGGCCAGCACGACATCGGCGACGCGGCGCTCCGCCGGCCGCAGCTCGTGGTAGGAATCCTTGATCTGCGACAGGATGTCGGGAACCGGCCGGTCATGGCCCGTGTCGTCCTGACTGTCGCCCATCGGTGACCTCCGCATCGACGGCGCCCTTCGAGCTGTCGCGGGCGTCGATCTGCATCCCCGGAAAGCCCGCTGTCCCCCATCGGTCCGCCGCACCGAGAGTGCCTGACGGAAGCTTTCGCGGGCCGACAATGTCGGAAACTTACACACATCGCAAGCCGGATTTGCCGACAAACCAGGCAAATAGTCACATTGGCTAATCCTCTGGCAGCTCGCTTGACTCGCTTCGTCGGATAGTTTCAGACTGATCGCCGGCCTGGAAAGACGACGTTGCGGGCACTGCCCGATACGGCCGCCGAAGACAGTCGCGAGGGGTGATGGGCGTTCAGGATTCACACGATCCGAAGCTGCGGGTACGTGGCGCGACCAAGGTCTACAACACCGCCTCGGGCGACCTGCTCGCCATCGATCGCTGCAGCCTCGACGTCCAGGCGGGCGAAGTTGTCGCCATCGTCGGTCCCTCCGGTTGCGGCAAGACCACGCTGCTGTGGTCGATGTCGGGACTGCACGGACTGACGTCCGGCGACGTGCTGCTGGACGGCCGTGCGATCACCGGGCCCAGCCCCGAGATCGGCATGGTGTTCCAGGATGCGAACCTGCTGCCCTGGCGCAACCTCACCGCCAACATCAACTTCCCCTTCGAGATCAAGGGCACCAAGCCGGATCGGCTGTGGATCGACGAGCTGCTGCACAAGGTCGGTCTCGAGGGCTTCGGCCAGCGCTTCCCGCGCGAACTGTCGGGCGGCATGCAGCAGCGCGCCGCGCTGGTGCGGGCTCTCTCCTTCAAGCCCTCCGTGCTGCTGATGGACGAGCCGTTCGGCGCCCTCGATGCCTTCACCCGCGAGGAGATGAACCGGCTGGTCGAGGAGATCTGGCTCGAGACCCGCACCACCATCGTCCTCATCACCCATTCGATCGAGGAAGCCATCTTCATGTCCGACCGGGTGATCGTCATGAGCGCCCGCCCCGGTCGCGTCGCCAACGAGTATCGCGTGCCGTTCCCGCGGCCGCGCTCGCTCGAGATCATGGCCACCAAGGAAGTCTTCGACCTGATGAACGCCATCAAGCTCGAGATCGTCGGCGATCAGAAGAGCCGCTTCGCGCCCGTGCCGTCCCCCCTCGCCCAGCCCGCCCAGTGAGCACGCCGTGAGCGAAACCGACGCCATTCCCGAGTTCAAGAAGTCCGCTGGCGCCGACCAGCAGGTCGGCATCACCAACATGTCCGCCCTGACCAGCGGACCGGGTATCCGCTCAATGCGCGAGGTCCTCGCCATCGCACTCGTCGCGGTGGTGGTGATCGGCGGCACCGAACTGCTGCTCAACCTCTTCCAGGTCCCGCAATACGTGCTGCCCAAGCCCAGCGAGATCGGCGCCGCGCTGGTCAACGATTTCGGCTTCATCCTGCCGCACCTGGGCCACACGCTGGTGGAGCTGTTCCTCGGCTTCGGCATCGGCGCCGTCACCGGGCTGGTGCTCGCCGCGGTGATCACGCAGTTCCCCTTCGTCGAAAAGATCATCACCCCCTATATCCTGCTGCTCGTCACCACGCCGATGCTGGCGCTGGTGCCCCTCCTGATCCTGCGCTTCGGCTTCGGCTACGAGCCGCGCATCATCGCCGTGGCACTCGCCTCGGGTCCGATGGTGATGATCAACGCCGCCACCGGCTTCCGCCGCGTCGACCGCGGCAAGATCGCGCTGGCCCGCTCCTACGGCGCCTCGACCATCCAGATCTTCTGGAAGGTGCGCGCCCCGATGGCGCTGCCGATGATCTTCGTCGGGCTGATGGTGGGCTCGATTTTCGGCCTGCTCACTGCGGTGGGCGCCGAAATGGTCGGCGGCGGCTTCGGGCTGGGCAACCGGCTCACCTCCTACTCCTCCATGATCCAGATGCCGCAGTTCTTCGCGGTGGTTCTGATCCTCTCGATCCTGGGCATCCTGATCTACGTGCTCTTCTTCCTTCTGGGCAAGAAGTTCGCGAGTTGGGAGGCCTGAACCAGCACCCCGCCGCTGGAGGGACGAGGCGGGGCACATGACTAGGGACGACAGCAACAGGGGAATTCGAATGAGCATGTTTCCGGGCGGCATGAGCCGCCGCACCTTCCTGCAGGTATCCGCCGCAGGCGTCGTGACCGCCACGGCGCTGGGCGGGGTCGGCCGCGCCACCGCCGCGCCGTATCCCAAGTTCACCTGGATCTCGCCGCGCGGCACCCTCGAGGTGCTCGACGACTATCCGTACTGGATCGGCAAGAAGATGGGCTACTTCGCCGATCTGGGCGTCGAGACCGACATGCAGCCCGGCCCGTCGGACGGCACCGCCACCGTCAAGTTCGTCGATGTCGGCCAGGCCGACATGGGCTTCCCCTCGCCGGGCGTGTTCTCCTTCGCGCTCGAGAACGGCATGAAGCTCAAGAGCGCCTTCCACATGGGCGCGCTCGATACTTTCAGCCTCGCCTTCCGCAAGGGCGAGGGCTCCAACGACCTCAAGAAGCTCGAAGGCAAGACGATCCTGCTCGGCTCGGCCGCCTGGCAGCCGATCGTCGATCCGATGCTGGCGGTGCAGGGCGTCGACATCTCGAAGGTGAAGTATGTCGAGGCCGGCTGGCCGACCTGGGGCACGGCACTCGCCGCCGGCCAGGGCGACGCCGCCCTCGCCTGGGAGGGGCTGCGCGCCGAGTGGATCGGTTCCAACCTCGAGTTCGAGTACTGGCTGGGCGTGCAGAAGTCGCCGCTCTTCGCCAATACCTTCTGCGTCCGCGCCGCCGATATCGACGATCCGGAGCGCAAGGCCTTCCTCGACAAGTACCTGCGCGGCTGGGCCATGGGCCTCGAGTTCGCCTATCACAATCCGCTCGCCGCGGTCGAAGCGGTGTTCGAGCAGTTCCCGACGCTGGCCAGCAATATCGGACCGGAGCTGGGCGCCACCTCGATCCTGCAGCAGATCGCCGTGTTCCGCGGCGACATGTCCAAGCGCGCCGGCTGGGGCGATCACGACGTCGCCGCCTGGCAGACCTTCTTCGACAAGATCTACGACCTCAAGCAGATCACCAAGCCGGTGAAGGCCGACGACGTCGTCACCAATGCCTGCATCGGGCCGGCCAACGATTTCGACCACGACAAGGTCAAGGCCGATGCCGCCGCGGTCACGCTGTCGGACGCCTTCAAGGCGATCAACATCGAGGACGTCAAGGCGCACCTCTACGACCAGGCCATCCCGGCCGATCGCTGAGCCAATCGCGCGGGCGGCACCTGCTGCCGCCCGCGCACCACACCGAACTGCGAGGGAGGGCGGCATGCCGAGCAAAGTTAGAATCCTGGTGGTCGGGCTGGGCAACATGGGCAAGTCCCACGCCAGTGCCTACCATCGCAATCCGGGTTTCGAGATCGTCGGGCTGATGAGCCGGTCGATCAAGTCCAAGCCGATTCCGGACGAACTCAAGGGCTACCCGCTGTTCGAGGATTATGACGAGGCGCTGCGCGTCACCCGGCCCGACGCCGTGTCGATCAACTCCTGGCCCAATACCCACGCCGAATACGCCATCAAGGCGATCAATGCCGGCGCGCATGTGTTCATGGAAAAGCCCCTCGCCACCACCATCGAGGATGCCGAGGCGGTGGTGAAGCTCGCGCGCGAGAAGAAAAGGAAGCTCGTCCTCGGCTACATCCTGCGCGTCCATCCCAGCTGGATGAAGTTCATCGAGCTCGGCCAGACCCTCGGCAAGCCCCTCGTCATGCGGCTCAACCTCAACCAGCAGAGCGGCGGGCCGACCTATGACTGGCACAAGAACCTCATCGATTCCCTGATCCCCATCGTTGATTGCGGCGTGCACTATGTCGACGTCATGTGCCAGCTGACCGGCGCCAGGCCGGTGCGCGTGCACGGCATCGGCGCGAGACTCTGGGCCGAGGCCGACAAGCCGAACTACGGGCATCTGCACGTCACCTTCGACGACGGCTCGGTCGGCTGGTACGAGGCCGGCTGGGGGCCGATGATGAGCGAGGTGGCCTATTTCGTGAAGGACGTGGTCGGCCCCAGGGGCGCCGTCTCCATCGTCCCCAACCCCAAGGATCACAAGGAAGGCGTCTCGGACTCCTCCGATATCGACCAGCACACCAAGACCGACGCCATTCAGTACCACCATGCCGAGGTCGCGCCGGGCGACAAGTCCTTCGTCAGGAAGGACGAGATCTTCACCATGACCGACGAGCCCAACCACCAGGAACTCTGCGATCGCGAGCAGGCCTTCTTCCTCAAGGCCATCAACGAGGACATCGATCTCACCGAGCAGATGGATGCCGCCGTGAACAGCCTCAGGATCGTGCTGGCCGCCGAGCAGTCGATCAACGAGAAGCGCGTCGTCGAACTGGCCTAGCGGCGCAACCGTCGCGGCGGCGCCCATCGCGCCGCCGGGCCGAAACCGGAGTGGGTAGGATGAGCTTTGACCTGGTGCTCAAGGGCGGTCGGGTGATCGACGAGCGCAACGGCGTCGACGGGATGTTCGACGTGGGCGTCCGCGGCGGCCGCATCGCCGCCATCGGCCAGGGCCTCGACGCGACCGGCGCCAGGGTCCGCGACGTTGCCGGCTGCATCGTTGCGCCGGGCCTCATCGACATCCACACCCATGTCTACCACAAGGCGACCTCGCTCAGCGTCGATCCCGACATGATCGCGCGCCGCGCCGCCATCACCACGCTGATCGATGCCGGCAGCGCCGGCGCCGGCAATTATGACGGCTTCCGCGACTACGTCATGGCGCGCTCGCCCTACCGCATCCTTGCCTTTCTCAACATCTCGTTTCCCGGCATCTTCGGCTTCGACAAGGGCCTGTTCATCGGCGAGGCGACGCTCGCCGACATGCTGCCGGTCGATCGCTGCGTCCGAAAGATCGAGGCCAACCGCGACAGGATCATCGGCGTCAAGGTGCGCATCGGCGGCCCCGCCACCGGCGATCTCGGCCTCGGGGCGCTGGAACTGGCGCTCGAGGCGGCCGAACAGACCGGGCTGCCGCTGATGACCCATATCGGCGGGCCGCCGCCGAGCTATGCCGAGGTCGTTTCGATGCTGCGGCCGGGCGATATCCTCACCCACTGCTACCGGCCCGATCCCAATTCGGCGCTCGGGCCCGACGGCAAGGTCCTCAAGGAGGTTCGCGACGCCCGCGAGCGCGGCGTGCTGTTCGATATTGCCCACGGCATGGGCGCCTTCGGCTACGCCTCGACCGAGGCGGCACTGCGGGATGGCTTCCCGCCCGACCTGATCTCGTCCGACGTCCACGTCGTCGCCGTCGAGGGGCCCGGCTTCGACCTGCTCCACACCATGAGCAAGCTCTACAATTGCGGCATCCCGCTCAAGGACATCATCGGCATGTCGACCAGCCGGCCGGCCCTGGCGGTGCGGCGGCCCGACCTCGGCCATATCGCGGTGGGCGCCGAGGCCGACATCACCGTGCTCCGCGACGTGCCCTCGAATTACGTTTTCGCCGACGTCCAGGGCGTCACCCGGCAGGGGACGCGCCTGCTCCAGCCGGTCGCCTGCTACCTCGGCGGCCGCGAGATGGAGGTGACGCACCGCCCCTTCGAGGAGCCGTTCGTGCTGCACGAGCACCACCACCATCATCACTGACGCTGCGTCGGTGCGGCGGGACGCACGGGGCCGCCATCGCCTCTGCCGGGGAGACGGCGGCCCGCTGACCGACAGGCACGCGCCCCCGGGCCCTATTCCGCCGCGAGGGCGGACGCGCCGGCATTGAGTTCCGCCAGCGCCCGGGCGCGGGCGAGGCTCGCCGGCTGTTCGCGACGGTAGCGGCGGCCGATCTCCATCATCAGCACCGTCTCGGGCAGGAATTCGAGTTCGGCGAAGATCGCCTCCCAGCCGATATCCCCCCAGCCGAGCGGCATGTGCAGGTCGCCGATGCCCATCGCCGTGTTCTCCTGCGGATGGTAGCCGCGGAAAAAGCCCTGCGGCCGGCCGAAGGAATCGTGCACGTGCAGGTGCCCGGCCAGCGGCGCCATGGCGCGCAGCTCGTCCATCAGGTCGAGGCCGCGATAGCTGCACTCGAGATAGGCGTGGCTGAAATCGATCAGCGCCACGACATTGGGGTGGTTCACCGCGCGCACGGTGGCGGCGACTTCCGACGGGGTCTGCCGATACTGCCCCGGCTCGGTGGTGAAGATGTTCTCGAGCGCGATGCGCACGCCGTAGGGACGGGCGAACTCGGCCAGTTCGAACAGGGTCTCGCGCTCCCTCAGGTCCGCCCGGAGGCGGTCATGGATCTGGTCGGCCCTGAGCGCGCCCGAGTGCTGGACGAGGATCCCGGCGCCGATCCGGTCGCAGACCTCGACCAGGGCCTTGGCGGCGGCGAGCTGGTAGCCGACCGTCGCGGGGTCCATGAAGTTCGAAGAGACCAGCCCGTGCACGGTATAGAGGAAGTCGTGCTCCTCCGTTGCCGCCACCAGCGCCTCGGCGCGCTCATGGATGACGCGGCCGCCGGCGATCAGGTCGAGCGTCGTCGGGGCGATCTCGACCGCCTCGGCGCCGATCTCGGCCAGCGCCCTGAGGTCCTGGGCGAGGCTGTCGATCTCGCCGTCGTCCGAGCCGGCATTGAAGCCGGCGGCAATGATGTTGCTCATCTCTTGTCGCATCCTTGTCAGTGGGTGGTGAGGCGTTTGCCGTTCTCGGCGGAAAACACGTGCAGCGCGTCGTCGCGCAGCTTGAGGTGCAGCGGCGTGCCGGAGGGCAGGTGCGTCGTGGTATCGGCATCGACCGCGATGATGCGGCTGCCATTGGCGTCGGCATGGATCAGCCGGGCCGCCCCCAGTTCCTCGACATAGTCGACCACTGCCGGGATAGCGCCCGCGGCGCCCGGCTCGGTCCGCGCCACCGCCTCGGGTCGGATGCCGAGCACCACCTTCCGCCCGGGGGCCCGCATGCCGTTGAGCTGTTCAAGCGCAAGGCGGCCGCCGCTGCCGTGCACGAAATGGCCGTCGGCATCGAACTCGCCCTCGAGCAGGTTCATCGCCGGGGAGCCGATGAAATCGGCGACGAACCGGCTCGCCGGATGGTTGTAGACCTCGGTCGGGGCACCGATCTGCTCGACGATCCCGCCATTCATGATGATCAGCTTGTCGGCCAGCGTCATCGCCTCGGTCTGGTCATGGGTGACGAACACCGAGGTGACGCCGAGCTCGCGGTGGAGCTTCCTGATCTCGGAGCGCATGGCGACCCGCAGCTTGGCATCGAGGTTCGACAGCGGCTCGTCGAACAGGAAGACCTTGGGGTTGCGCACCATGGCGCGGGCCATGGCGACGCGCTGGCGCTGGCCGCCCGAGAGCTCGGCCGGACGGCGCTCGAGATAGTCGGTGAGCCCGACCGTCCGCGCCACCTTCTCGACCCGCGCCTCCCGCTCCGGCTTCGCAACCCTGGCGACCTTGAGCGCATAGCCGATGTTCTGGCGCACCGTCATGTGCGGGTAGAGGGCGTAGTTCTGGAACACCATGGCGCAGCCGCGCTCGCGCGGCTCGAGCGCGTTGACCACGCGCCCCTCGATGGCGATTTCGCCCTCGGTGATCTCCTCGAGCCCGGCGATCATGCGCAGCAGGGTCGACTTGCCGCAGCCGGAGGGGCCGAGGATGACGACGAACTCGCCGGCCTCGATCTCGACGTCGACGCCGTGGATGACGAGGGCCTTCGCGGTGTAGCGCTTCTTGACGCCCCGGATGGAAATGGCGGCCATGGGCTGATCCTCACTTGTCGCGGGTGATGAGACCCCGGACGAACCAGCGCTGCATGAAGGCAACGACGAGGAGCGGGGGGAGCATGATGATGAGAGCGCCGGCCATGGTGACGTTCCAGTCCGGCGTGCCGTTCTGGGCCGGCACCAGCGCCTTGAGCTGCATCACGGCGGTGCCGAAATTGGCCCGGTCGGTGGTGACGAGCAGCGGCCACAGGTACTGGTTCCAGGTCGACACGAACATGATGGTGGCGAGCGCCAGCATGTTGGTCCGGCTCAGCGGGATCAGCACATCGACGAAGAACTGCATCGGCGAGGAGCCGTCCATCTTGCCGGCCTCGACCAGCTCGTCCGGGATGGTCATGAAGAACTGCCGGTAGAGGAAGGTGCCGGTGGCGGTGGCGACCAGCGGCAGGATCATGCCCTCGTAGGAGTTGAGCAGGTTCCAGTTGAGGGCGATCTCGACGCCGCTGAGCATCTGCACCAGCCCGGTCAGCCCGGTAACGTCGAGGATCAGTTGCAGCGGCGACAGCGCATTGGCGGCAATCGCGTAGGTGGGGACGATGCGCACCTCGAGCGGCAGCATCAGGGTGATGAAGATCAGCCAGAAGAACACCATCCGCGCCCGGTAGTTGAAGAACACGATCGAGAAGGCCGAGAGCGAGGCGATGACGATCTTGCCGAGGGTGACGCCGACCGCGACGATCAGCGAGTTGACCATCTTGGGGCCGAGGTCGCCGCGCTGCCAGGCCGTGGCGATGTTCTCGAACAGCTGGTCCGACGGCCACAGCTGCATCGGCACCCGCGCCACCTCGGGCAGGCTCAGCGTCGCCCCGATGAACACCACCCAGAACGGGGTGAACACCAGGATCAGCCCGATCCCCATGGCGAGGTAGGTGAGAAAGTCGAAGACCGGCGAGCGCTCGATCATGGCGGCCTCAGGAATAGTGGATGCGCCGCTCCACCCACTTGAACTGGATGAAGGTGAGCGAAATGACGAGGAGCATGAGCACGATCGACTGGGCGGCGGCGCCTGAGTAGTCGAGGCCTTTAAAGCCGTCGAAGTAGATCTTGTAGACCATCACCTCGGTGGCGCCGACCGGCCCGCCCTCGGTGAGGGTGTCGATCAGCCCGAAGCTGTCGGTGAAGCTCGAGATCAGGTTCATGATCAGCAGGAAGAAGGTAGTGGGCGCGAGCAGCGGCAGCTGCAGGTCGAGCATGCGGCGCAAGGGTCGCGCCCCGTCCATCGCCCCGGCCTCGACGATCGAGCGCGGGATCATCTGCAGCCCGGCGAGGAAGAACACGAAATTGTAGCCGATCCCCAGCCAGGCGTGGCAGACGATAACCATGGCCAGCGCCTGCCAGCCGACGATCGAGGGATCCCAGATGCCGGGCCAGACCTGGTTGATGGCGCCGATGAAGCCGGCCTGCGGCGAGAACATGAAGCGGAAGGCGACCCCGGCGGCGGGCGCGGCGATGGCGTAGGGCCAGACGAAGACGGACTGGAACAGCCTGGTGCCCTTTAGGGCCCGGTCGACGAACAGCGCCAGCGTCAGCGCGATGGTCATCGAGATGGCCGTGGCGCACACGGCGTAGAAGGCCGAGCGCAGCGCCGTCGCCCAGTAGCGCGTGTCGGTGAAGATCGAGGCGAAATTGTCGAACCCGACCCAGGTATTGCCGCCGCCCCAGGGCTGCTCGAGGGTGAAGGCCCAGTACAGCGCCTGCGAGGTCGGCCAGTAGAAGAACACGAGGACGAGCAGCAGCTGCGGCGCGATCAGCACCCAGGGCAGGACCTTGTTGCGGTAGTAGGCGCGGCGTTCCATCGGCGGGTCCCGTCTGCGGACAGAGAAACCCCCGGATGGCCGACGCCACCCGGGGGAGCGGGGATGGATCAGGGGAGCTGGACGCCCTGGTAGGTCTTCTCGAACTTGCGCAGCAGCGCGTTGCCGTTGGCCACGGCGGTGTCGAGCGCTTCCTGCACCGGCACGTTGTCGAACAGCACCTTGGCCATGGCGTCGCCGATTTCCTTGCGCTCGGTGACGTAGTTGCCCAGCCGGATGCCCTGGGTGTTCTCGGTCGCCTCGCCGTAGGTCAGGCTCTCGATGGCGAGCTCGCGGCCCTTGTAGATCGGATCCTCGTAGAAGCCTTTGGCCTTCATCGCCTCGAAGCCCGACATCGTCACCGGCACGTAGCCGGTCACGGTCGACCAGTACTCGGCCGACTCCGCGGTGGCGAGGAAGTTGAAGAACGCCGCGGCGCCCTTGTATTCGTCCGCCGACTTGCCCTTCAGCGTCCACAGCGAGGCGCCGCCGACGAAGGAGTTCTTGCGCTCGGTGCCGGCCCAGACCGGCAGCATGGCGACGGTCCACTTGACCTCGGGCTTGGCCTGCTTGCCGAACGTGCCGTGATCGGCGATCGAGGACGAGGTGATCTGGCAGGTGCCGTTCATGAAGGCGTCGTTGGCGGTCTCGCCGGCGGCCTTCGACTTGTGCACGAACAGGCCCTCGTCGAACATCTTCTTGTACCAGGTCAGCTGGTCGACGAACTTGGTCTTGTTGAACACGTACTCGGCGTTGAGTCCGCCGAAGCCGTTGCCGTTCGAGGCGATCGGCTGGTTGTGGATGGCCGAGAACTGCTCGAACCACTGCCACACCCCGGTCGGGTCGAACGCCACCGGGCACGCGTAGCCGGCGGCCTTCATCTTGCGGGCGACGTCCTCGACGTCTTCCCAGGTGGCGGGCACGCCGGCAAAGCCGACCTTGGCCAGCGCATCGGTGTTGTAGTAGATCACTGCCGTCGACGAGTTGAACGGCATCGACAGCAGCTCGCCCTTCGAGGTCGAGTAGTACGACCGGATGCCGCTGAGGTAGTTGCTCCAGTCGATGGTGTAGCCGTTCTCGCTCATCAGCTGCCCGATCGGCAGGTAGGCGCCCGACAGCATCAGGTCGAGCGTACCGGCGTCGAAGATCTGCGTGACGGTCGGCTGCTTGTCGGCGCGGAACGCGGCGATGGTGTTCTGCAGGTTGTTGTCGTAGTTGTCCTGGCTGACGCAGACGATCTCGAAATCGCCCTGCGAGGCATTGAAGCGCTTGCAGACATCCTGCACGCGCTCGCTGAGGTCGCCCGAAAGGCCGTACCAGAATTCGAACTTGGTCGCCGCCTGCGCGGGGGCGCCGGCGAGGGCGAGCGTGCTGGCGGCGAGTGCCGCACCGAGCAGCCAATTGCGTGTCATCTGAGCTTCTCCGGAATGGGGTGCCCGTCATTCGTCGAGCGGGGCAGTCCTATTCCGGCTGCTTGACGGTTCGATCTCAGTGCGGTGACCACGCAACGACAGTTCGGTGACGTTGCGGTGTCACGCCGTCAGGGTGCCGATGCGAGCGGCAGCGTGACGCGGAAGCAGGCGCCGGGCCCGTCGCCGGGGAGCAGTTCCAGCTCCCCGTTCATGCGCTTGACGATCTGCCGGCTGATGGCGAGGCCGAGTCCGGCGCCGGCCACCGAGCTCGGCTTGCCGTGCTCGCCCCGGTAGAACTTCTCGAAGATCTTGCCGCGGTCGGCTCGCGGGATACCGGGGCCGTTGTCGGCGACCTCCACCTGGTAGGTCATGCCGACGACCCGCGAGGTGACGGTGACCCGCGGCCGCTCGGCGCTGTTGTACTTGATGGCGTTGGAGATGAGGTTGATCAGCACCTGGCTCAGCCGGTGCGGCTCGCTCGACACCACGGCGTGGCCGGCCCGCGCGCCGAACATCACCTGCATGTTGCGCTGCCGGGCCAGCGCGTCGCACACGCCGACGGCCCGGTCGAGCACCGGCTCGGCATCCACCGGCTGGTTCTCCCAGCCGCGCTCGCCCCGCTCCAGCGCGGAAAGGTCGAGGATCTCGTCGAGCAGCCCGGTCAGCCGCAGGCTTTCCTTGTGGATGGTCGAGACGAATCGGTGCCGGTCTTGCGGGGCGAGACTCTCCTCATCGAGCAGGATCTCGGAGAACGAGCGGATGGCCGTCATCGGCGTGCGCACCTCATGGCTCACCTGGCTGAGGAAGTCGTCCTTCTGCTGGTCCACCTCGCGCAGCCGCACATTGGCCTGCTCGAGCTGCTCGGCGGTGGTCCTGAGTTCGGCCGAGGTGCGCTCGAGCTGCTGCGAATACTCGATCGCCTGCTGCGTCTCGTCGGCCATCTGCATGACTTCCTCGAGCGACACGGCCTCGCCGGAGACGACCTTGGAGAGCATCACGTGCGCCGAGGCCGCCCCGATCGAACCGGCCAGTTCGCGCTCGAGCCGGCCGATGAACTCGGCGCTCGGCTCCGCCCCCGGCCGGGGCAGCCCGGAGAACAGTTCGGCGGCCCGTTCGGCGCCGAGCACGCGCTGGGCCACGAAGAACAGGTCGTTCGCCGTCGCCGAGCCGCGGATGAAGTTCGCGCCGCGCCGGCCGGAGCGGCGGAAGGCATCGACGAACAGCGTCGCCTGCAGCCGCTCGAGCGCCGACTGGCTGGTCACCAGCGATCCGATGACGAGGGTCGCCGAGTTGAGGAACAGCGACCAGAACACCGAGTGCACCAGCGGGTCGAGCCCGTCGAGCCCGAACAGGGCCTGCGGCCGCAGCCAGGAGATTCCGGCCGGCCCCTCGGCCATCACCGTCGCCACCCACGGCGAGGAACTCTGGAACGAGGGCATGAACATCGACCAGGCCCAGACGAGGAACCCTATCGCCACGGCGGCGGTGGCGCCGCGCATCGTCGCCTCGCGCCAGAACAGGGCGGCGAGGATCGCCGGCAGGAACTGCGCCACGCCGGCGAACGAGATCAGCCCGATCGGCGCCAGCGCGTCGGAATCGCGGGTCAGGTAGAAGTAGAAGAAGCCCAGGAACAGGATGATGCCGATCGACAGCCGGCGCGAGTTGAGCAGCAGCCGCGACAGGTCCCGGTCATTGCCGCCGGCGCCGCCGGTGGTGCGCAGCACGATCGGCATGACGATGTGGTTGGAGACCATGATCGACAGCGCGATCGCCTCGACGATGATCATCGAGGTGGCCGACGAGAACCCCCCGATGAAGGCGAACAGCGCCAGCCCGTCCTGTCCGGCGGCCAGCGGCAGGGTCAGCACGAACATGTCCGGGTTCGAGCCCGCCGGCATGGTGGTCATGCCGAACAGCGCGATCGGCAGGGTGAACAGGCTCATCAGCATCAGGTAGGCCGGAAAGGCCCAGCCGGCGGTCCTGAGGTGGTTCTCGTCGGAATTCTCGACCACCGTGATCTGGAACTGCCGCGGCAGGCAGAGGATGGCGGCGATCGACAGCACGTTCATGGCGATCCAGCGATTGCCGAACGTGTCCTCCGAGTAGATGTCGATGCCCTTCGCCTCGGCGTTCGAGAAGATCGCCTCGAAGCCGCCGCCGGCATAGAGCACGAAGGCGCCGATGGCGATCAGCGCGCACAGCTTGACGATCGCCTCGAAGGCGATGGCGGCGACGACGCCGTGGTGCTGCTCCTTGGCGTCGAGGTTGCGGGTGCCGAACAGGATGGTGAAGACCGCCATGGCGGCAGCGACCCCGAGCGCGAGGCCGACATCGTCGATGCCGCCGAAGCCCTCGCGTGCCGTTGCGCCGCTGCCGCCGATCGCCTGGATGGACGACGTCACCGCCTTGAGCTGCAGCGCGATATAGGGCGCGATGCCGATCACCGCGATCACCGTCACCAGCACGGCGAGCCGGCTCGACTTGCCGAAGCGCGAGCTGAGCAGGTCGGCCACCGAGGTGATGCGCTGGGTATGCGCGATCCTGACCAGTTTCCGCAGCACGAACCACCAGCCGACGAACACCAGCGTCGGCCCCAGGTAGATGGCGAGGTATTCGAGCCCGTTGCGGGCGGCGGAGCCGACGGCGCCGTAGAAGGTCCAGCTGGTGCAGTAGACCGAGATGGCGAGGGTGTAGATGAAGGGCGAGCGCAGCAGGCCGCCGCTGCTCTGCCGGGCCCGGCGGTCGCCGGCCCAGGCGATGAAGAACAGCAGGCCCACATAGGCGACGGCGGTGGCGATGACGAGGTTGGCCGAGAGCATCAGCCCGAACTCCCCGGCTCGTCGTCCCCGGCCGGCGCGCGCGGCAGCCGGCGGCCGAACCAGGCCGTGCCGGCGCACAGCACCAGCCAGACGGCGAACAGGTAGATCAGTTCGAGCGGCAGTCCGAACAGCCGCGCCTTGACATTGAACAGCAACACCAGCGGCGGCATGATCAGCATGGCGCCGAAGATGGTGAAGAACAGCGCCGCGCTTTCGAGCTTGCGCGCCGTCATCAGCCGGCGACGCCCTCGCCGAGCAGCCGCCGCACGGCCCCCACCACATCGGCATTGGCGTAGGGCTTGGTGACGAAGCTCGAGGCGCCCAGTTCTTCGGCGGTGCGCTTGTCAAGCTGCTGGCCCTTGGCGGTGAGGATCAGCACCGGCAGGTCGGCGATCAGGCTGTCGGCCCGGATCTGCTTGAGCACCTCGAAGCCGGAGCGCTTGGGCAGCATGACGTCGAGCACCAGCAGGCGCGGCCTCAGCCGGCGCACGGCCTCGAGCACCGCGTCACCGTCGGTGACGGCGCTGATCGACCACCCGGCCCGCCTCAGGATGAAATCCAGCGACTCGAGGATGCTCGGCTCGTCTTCGGCTATCAGGACATCGAGCGCCAATTTCCCCCCTTGCTCCCGTTCTCCCGCCGGGAACCTCACCACTAAAGCCTAGTCGCGCCCATTGGTCAAAAGCCACGCGGCACCAATGGCGCGCGGATGGCCGCCTGGCCGCCGCCCGGCGCCGGCGCCTCCTCCTGGCGGTCGGCGCAATCGCGTCGCGTGCACAGCCGGCATGTCGGCCCGACCGGCACATCGGCCTGCTGGTCGCTCAGGTCGAGCCCGGCGGCATAGACGGTCCGGTCGGCATGCAGCACGTCGCACGCCAGCATCACCGAGGTATAGACCGAACGCTCGCGGAATTGCGAGGCCCGGCGTGCCGTCGCCCGGGCGAGGAACAGGTAGCGCGACCCGTCGGTGAAGCGCACCACCTGCCGCACCAGCGCATCCGGCGTGCGGAAGGCGTCGTAGATGACCCAGAGCGGGCAGGCATGGCCGCTATTGGGCAGCAGCAGGCCGGGCAGGGGGAAATGCTTGGTAAGCCGCCCGGCGGGATCGGAGCGCAGGAAGCCGAAGGGGATTCCTTCCTCGCCGGGGCGGCGCAGCGTCACCAGGCGGTGCGCCACCTGCTCGAAGCTGGCGGTGTGCATCTGGCGCAGCACCTCGATGTCGTAGCGCGTCGCTTCGGCATCGGCGAGAAAGCGCTCGTAGGGAAAGGCCACCGCCCCGGCGAGGTAGGAGGCCAGTGCCCGGTAGGCGAGGCGCCGCGCCGGCTCCGTGCTGAGCTGCCCGGCGGCCACCTCGGCCTCGATCGCCGTCGCGGCGCTGAGTTCCACATAGAGCCTCGTCAGCTGGAACTGCCGGGTCGCGGCAATGGCGCTGGCCTGGAACCACATCGTTCGGCTCGGCGGGTCGAAGTGGTATTGCCCCGGAAAGCCGAGCGCATCGAGCTCGCGGTTGACGCTGCGCCGAATCCCGACCCGATGGCGCTCGCTCAGCGCCGCGGCCAGCGTCGCTTCGCCGAAGGGCCCGTGCCGCTCGATCTCGGCGCGGAGTTCGCCGGCCACCGTTTCGAGCCCGACGAAGTAGTTGTTGCGTGCAAAGATCAGGTCGTCGAGTTCGCGCACCGGCGAGACCGCCCGGCGCGGGCCGGCCTCGCGGTCGAAATGTCCGATCAGGGTGCGCGTGGTATCGGCCAGCCCGCGTGCCTCGCGGCCGATGGTGGCGCCGAAGCGGGCCCTGGCGGCCTCGTCGAGATCCGGCTCCTCGAGAATCTCGGCGCTCGAGCGGACCGCGGTGATGCCGGAGAGGATCTGGTGCAGCAGCTGGCTGAACAGCGGATCGGCCTGCAGCCGGTTGGCATAGTCGTCGGCGCTGGCCAGCGCCCCCTGGTAGGCGCGGTGCAGGCGCGCCAGGGCAGTGGCGGCGAACGGTTGCTCCGCGACCAGTTGCCGCGCCGTGCCCGCCGGCGGTGCGAGGGCCTGCAGCAAGGGATCGGCGAAGGCCTCCTCGAGGTCGGCGATCAGCCGGTGCTCGGCGGCGCCGGTCAGCTCCTCGATGTCGATGCTGAGCTCGGCCGCAATGCGCAGCAGCAGGGTCCCGCCGACATCGCGCTTGTTGCGTTCTATGAGGTTGAGATAGCTCGCTGAAATGCCGACGCGTCGGGCCAGCTCCGCCTGCGAGACGGCGAGCGCCCGCCGTCTCGAACTGATCCGGATTCCGATTGGTGCCCGCATCGCCTGTTGTCCCCCTGTCAACGCATTGACAGATTTCCACGCCGAACAGATCAACAATTTACAGAATATAGCAGTGTTTTCAATGGGCTATTGAAAACTTTTCTGGCCTGCGAATACTCAGGGGCAAGCGGCAAACGTGTCGGCAATGTACCGGCTTCCGCTTCCAGATGGAGGAGTTAATGACCGATTCCCTGAAGGGCATGCGTCGTCGCACGCTGCTGAAGTCCGGCCTTGCCGGCATCCTCGCCACCGGTGTCGCGCCGCTAATCTTCACGCGCGGCGCCTATGCGCAGGAATTCTGCAATGCCCCGACCGGCGACACCGTGACGCTCGGCTTCAACGTGCCGCAGACTGGCGCCTACGCCGATGAGGGCGCCGACGAACTGCGGGCCTACGAACTGGCCGTCGAGCACCTGAACGGCGGTGGCGACGGCGGCATGATCCCGACCTTCTCGTCCAAGACGCTCAAGGGCAATGGCATCCTGGGCAAGAAGGTGGCCTACGTCACCGGCGACAGCCAGACCAAGGCCGACGCTGCGCGCGACTCGGCGCGCCGCATGATCGAGCGCGACGGCGCGGTGATGATCACCGGCGGTTCGTCGTCGGCCGAGGCCATTGCGGTGCAGGGCCTGTGCCAGGAAATGGGCGTCATCTTCATGGCGTCGCTCACCCACTCCAACGACACCACCGGCAAAGACAAGAAGCGCTACGGCTTCCGTCACTTCTTCAACGCCTACCAGTCCGGTATCGCGATTGCGCCGACGCTGTCCAAGGCCTACGGCACCGATCGCGTCGCCTATCACCTGACCGCCGACTACACCTGGGGCTGGACCCAGGAAGAATCGATCAAGAACGCCACCGAGGCGCTCGGCTGGAAGACGCTGGCTCCGGTGCGGACGCCGGTGGGCGCGGGCGACTTCAGCCAGTAC